>JAFYCU010000154.1 GCA_017545095.1 Muribaculaceae bacterium
ATCTCGCCGTCCTCGATCACATGGCTCAGCACGCGCATCTGGGGACCCGTCAGGTTCAGGTCGAGAAAGTTCGGGCAATAGGGCCGGTTGTCAAAGTCGGTGATCACATAGCCGATGCCCTCGATGAACATGCGGTGGGGCACATCGGTGGTGTGGCATCGGCGCTCTGTGCCGTTGACCTCGATCGTCGACACACCGGTGAAATTGAACACCTGTTCACGGCCGTCGCGCGTGAGCGGCACGCGGTCCCAGCTCGACACGAAATCCACGGGGAAGTGGTCGATGGTATAGACCAGATAGCCATACCATCCGTCGTTCATCATCTGGAACTGTCCCGTGAGCGGGGCGGGTCCGTTGCGGAGCGCGTACATCCGTCCGCCCATCTCCCGACCCATCGTGTAGTCCTCCTCCCAGCAGGCGAAAGCCACCACGCTGTCGGTGCGCATCACCACGTCGCCGGTGCGGCGGTCGAACCGCGTGCGGTCCTCCCACAGGCGCAGGAAGCGGTGACCGTTGATCAACGTGTCACCTTTGAACTCGTACACCACAGGGTAGAACTTTAAGTTGTATTCGCCTTGCTCGCCGTAGTTGCCGTTGCCATCTTCAGCCAGCACCACGCAGTGGTCGTAATACACCCACTGCACACCCTCGCGCACAATCGGCACAAAGGCAGAGGCATTGGCCACACTCGTTGCCAGCATCGCCGCCAGAGCGGTGAAAATTCGAATCGTTCTCATAGTCTCTTGGTTTTAATGGGTTGATGTGTTTTTGTTTGTCGAAAAAACTCTCCAAAAAGGCCGGCGGTCGCTGCTGCACTCATCGGCCTGCAACGGCCGCCGGCACTGAAAAAGAGTTTGTTAGTTGCTTATAGCTTGATGACGTTCACCGCCTGGACCACATCACCGCGTCACGGCCACTTTGCGTCCGTCGCGGATGTAGATGCCGGGGGTGTCGGTGTCGGCCACGCGGCGGCCCTGCAGGTCGTAGGTCACGCCATCGACCACCGCCTGGCGCACCGGCACATCGTCAACGCCCACACCGTCCTCGGGGTCTCCGCCGGGGGCCTCGGGGTCGTAGGCGTTCGACATGATCAGGTCATACAGGTCGCTCCTGAAGATGATCCTGCCGTCCTCCACTACATGACTCAGCACACGCGTGTAAGCATCATGGTACGCCTCCAGGTCGATGAAGTTGCGCACATACAGGTTGGTGGCCGGGCCGGTGTTGGTGATCATATACCCCACACCCTCGACCAGCTGGCGGAACGGGTTGTCGGTGTGCCACACCATCCGCTCCTCGCCCTCGAAGACCTCCACCTCGGGCGTGCCGCTCTGGTAGTTGAACAGACACTCGCGTTCAGGACCCGTGGTGGGGATGAGCCTGATGAACTCCTGCTGCCCCTGGAAGTTGAACAGATACACCATGTATTCGGCGCCGAAATCGTCACACGTCCTGAAATCGCCTCGCAGCGGTTTGTGCGACCCGGCGCGGCGGGCGTACACCGCCGATGCGTCGGCGGTCGTCGGGCCGTAGTCAAACCCCTCCTGGATGCTTTCGCGCACATAGGCCACCACCTTCACCGTGCGGCTCACCGTGTTGGTGCGCAGGTCGGGATAGCACTCGTCCTCCACCAGCCGCATGTACGTCACACCGTTGATGACCGTGTCGCCGTCGAGCGTGTACACGACGGGATAGAAGTTGGGCACCGGCTTGCCGTTCACCATCTTGCCACCGGCAGGCATGTAGTAGAACCACTGCTTGCCCTCGCGCAGCATCGGCTTGTAGGCCGAAACCTGGCTGGCGAAGCATGCCATCAGCAGCAACGCCAGCATCATTCGAATCTGTCTCATAGTCTCTCGGTTTTAATGGGTTGATGTATTTTTGTTTGTCGAAAAAACTCTCCAAAAAGGCCGGCGGTCGTCCCCGTGACGGGGATGGTGACGGTGGAGCTTGTTGCGCTCACCGCAACGGTGTCGCCCGAAGGGGCGGTGAGCTTGACGCGATACGATGCGTAGTGCGTCGCATCGAGGGTAACTGTAAGGGAGGCCGAAGAGTGAGTTGCCTCTGGTTCGGCAACATCAACGAGATGGGGCTTAGGCTTTTTTGTGGACGTAACCACAACATGCCCCTCACCAGATGACTGGCGCGGCCCAGCCAGTGCCGCGAGCGAGGCCGCAGCACATACGATGAGAATAAGAAAATGTCTCATGTTAAAGGTGATTAATGGTGAATAATTATACTGCTTTCTGCCAAACCATCATTGATTTGACAATGCAAAAGTACTATACTCACTTAATACCCTCCAAATTAATCGACATTTTTATTTTACTGAATAACAGTTGATTATGTGCATTTTTGAAACTGCCAGTTAGTCACTCAATACCCTGAACCCTATTCTTGAGGTATTCCAGCAAGTTGGTCCACGTCATCTCCTCGCCCAGCACTCGATGAGCGAGCTTCTGCTTGATATTGGCAATGGTCTGCATCTTGAGCGGCAGGCACAACGCCACCATGTTGTTGCTTGCACCACAGTAGCACAGGCAAAATACCTTCACGAAACTATCGGCACACCCATACACATTGGTGAGTTCGCTCACAAATCCATCCAGCATCACATCCAGCGATTGCTGCAGCGTCTGCCACTGCTCTTCGAGGATTTCCACTTGTTTCAGGTCGGGCTTCAAACTGGAGCTTCGGCGCGGAGCGGCATGCAGGATGAGCTCAAAAAACTCCCTGATGCACTCCAGCTGGGCGGAATAAGCATTCTGCCGTGACCTCGATTGGTCCTCGACCGATGCGCTTTTTTGCTGTTCACTGGTGATGCGGTTCTGAATCTGTGTGATCTCCTTGCGCAGGTTGGTGATTTTGAGATGATTCCGCACCTTGATGCAAACAGCCCACACCAGCAATGCAACGACTACCCACAGGAGCCATTTGCCCACCTCGTGCGACCAGTCTAATTCATCTTCCAACACATTGATTTTGAACTCAAACTCTGCATTTTTTATGCTCGATTTGGACGACACCATAAGAACAGACTCCGTCTTATTGATGCTGGCAGTGTTGTATCGCAAATAAGCGTCCATGTCATGTCTCACACGGGCCATCTCCGCCAGGCTTCTCAAGTGGCGTATGGTGTCGGCGAGATCGATGGGAGGTGGCATCAAAGCATAGGTTCGTTCTGCCGAATCTAATTGCCCCAAATCGGTGTAGCTATGGCACAAAGCATAGGCACATTGTAACATCTGGTAGCGCGCCAGCTTGCCTGAATGCAACAGCTTTTGCCCCAACTGAATGGCTTTTTCATAGTCTTTCTTCATGAAATAGCAATTGGTCAAATTCACATAGTTCTCGAACAATGGCAAAGAGTCGCCATACGTTTGTACTGTTCGAATGGCCTCGGTGATGAGTGTTTCGGCACTGTCGAGATTAATGTTCTGGTACACCCTTGCAATCTCTGTTTGACAATAATTAGCTTCTTTGTTGTAACCACCGATGCGAAGGTGTCGCAAAGCTTCACGATAAAATCTCACAGCAGTTTGTGAATCATATATTACGGTTTCATATAGGTGCGCCATCGCCATCAACGCATACCCTCGGTGGTAGTGGTCGTCGGAGTGGGCATTTTGCACGGTCACTTGGTAGTGGAGAATAGCTTGAACATGGTGTTCGAGTTCCTCGGCCACGGTTCCGCGGTAGAGCATGGCGCGGATGCGGCGGTCATAGGGGCCGCTGTGCCGGTAGTAACGCCAGGCGCGGGTGATGTCGGTGCTGTCGGTGGCGCGCACATAGGCTTTATAGCGGGCCTGCGCGGCGAGCAGTGCGCGGTAGGCGCGGCACGGCTCGTCGAGCGCGGCGGTGTCGACGGCGAGCAGCTGTGCCAGGGCACTGTCGGGATTCGTGGCGATGAGCGAGTCGAGGGCGATGAGCGCACGCTCACCCTCACTGGGCGCACGGCGGCAACCGCCGGCCAACGCGGCCAGCAGGAGAAGTGCGAATAAGATGTGAGCGATTGCTTTCATATTGGCCGCAAAATTAGTAAATCCACAAGAAACGACCAAGAGAATGAAGAAAAATTAAACAACAACAGCAGTGATAATGAAGAATAGGTAATTAAAAAGGCAATTATCGACATATTGACCCCAGACAGCTCGGAAAACTGGCGAAAGATTATTGTGTAAGGATTGCTGCGGGGGAGATTTGGGTTTGCAATACGTCATGAGCACTGCAACAGGTAGCCCAGCGCACAATATAGTGCGAGCATGACGAGGGTGATGACCACCGAACGCCAGAAGCAGCCCAGGGAACTATGTGGCGACAGGCATCCGCTTGAAGAGCGTTTGCTGCGCTTTTTACTGGATTTTTTCCGCGGCTTGGCGGGTGACGGAGCTTGGCTTGCTCCAGAGTTCTGATGAGCTGGTTGATTCACAAGATTTTGGTTTTTTCGGTGTGGAGGAGGTGACTGCCGCTGCCTGCGCGGTGGCGGTGTGGAAGCTGGAATGGCGGTGTCGCGCACATCGCCTGAACCATCGTGCGAGGCCGCACGATCAGGCACAGACTTGCGCCGCCGCTTATATCCGGGCACCACATCGGTGCCCAAGCATTGCGGACACACCACCACCCCCTCGGTATCGGCGAGTTGCTTGGCCGACACCTCGAGCGTCTTACCACATTTGTCGCAAGTCCAATGCACGAGTAAAACTTAATTGTTAGAGCGAAAAGCGAGCATGAATCATGCGTAATGAATGAGAGCCTTTCGCACCACGTGCCAAGAGCCGTTTTCCATCACTGCCTCGCCTGGAGCGTCGGTGACAATGCGTTCGCGCCCGGCCGACAACTGAATACCCTCGCCCGAACAAGCCCGCGTGAGATTGTCGGTGGGCATCATGAGCGCAAATCGGTGCACATCGGCGTTGTCGATCACGGTGAAAGTGCCGCGCACCCCATCGGCGGTGTTGAGCAAAAACAGCGAGTTGCCCAACTCAAACGCCGTGCTCACACGCGTGAACACCCCTTCGGCATCGGGCTTTGCCAGATAAAAAGTCTGCGGTCCGCTGGGCTGCGGAGGCTGCTGTGCACTGCGCTGGTGCTGCGGCTCTTTCACCACTGTGGCCCGCGCCGGCGTAGCTGCCGCCATGCGTGCCACCTGCATGCGCAAAGCGTTCACCTCGCGGGCACTCTCCTCGGCCAAACGACGCATATCGTTGTTGGTCTGCTCCAAGGCTTTGTTGTAGGTTTCCTGCATATCGGCCACCTCGCGTCGTGCCAGAAAAGCCATCACTCCGCTGGCCACAGCCAGAAGCGTGCCCATGGCCGTGGCTAAAACCATCCACCACAAGGTTTTAGTCGAGCGGTCGAGCACAGGCTGTGGTGCTTCCACCGTTTCCACTGCGGGAGCAGCAGTAGAAGTAACACTATTCATCTCTTCCACCTGCACGGTGGTATCGCCCGCCATGGTGGTGTCACTCTCCCAGGTAAGCGAGTCGGTGGGTGCTCCTGTCACCGCAACCGCCATCAGCATCAATGCTGCTAATATCGTTTTTCGCATGTTACGTTAAAGTTTTCGAACCATTTCAACCTGCAAAGTTAATGCAAGCCTTGGTTTGTGCAAAACAAAAACGCATTTTTTTGTCAACAAACCGCTAACAGGCCGCCCACAGCACCTCGAAACGAATGCGAAACAAAAAAAAGCGCGTTATGCATTGTGCATTGTACATTATTTTATACCTTTGCAAGTTGAAACAAAAAGTAACAGCTATGAAACGAATTTCAATCGTCCTTGTAGTGCTCGTGACCAGTGTTTTGGCAGTGCTTGCCGCCGAAAAATATGCCCAGGCCACATTTCCGGTTCAAAACCATGACTTTGGCACCATCAAAGAAGAAGGCGGCCCTGTGAGCTGCACCTTTGAGGTAATCAATACCGGCAACCAACCTCTGCTCATTATCGATGCCGTGGCTTCGTGTGGCTGCACACGTCCAGAATTTCCCACCAAACCCATCAAGCCTGGCAAGAAAGCGAAAATCAAGGTCACCTACAGCCCGCTGGGACGTCCCGGAGCTTTCCGCAAGACTGTGAAAGTGAAGACCAATGGCCGTGAACAACGCTCTACGCTCGTTATACAAGGCACCGTGCAACCAGCACGCAAAAAAGCCAATTAACGTTAGACATCAATTCATTGAAGATGTGAAATCGCCCTTACTGCAACTATATACTCTGCTCCTCATGCTGCTGTTGCCCAGCGTCACAGCCGCTCAAGGAGTGCCCTCGTGGTTGGAAACGAGTCACGATTTTGGCACCATTCTGGAGCAAGATGGCAAGGTGAGCTGCACCATGCGTGTGGTGAACACCGGCGACTCGGTGCTTCATCTGCTGCGTGTGCGCACATCGTGCGGTTGCACAGCTGTTGATTTCACGCGCACTCCGCTGGCTCCAGGCGACACCGGACAAGTGGTGGTGACCTATTCGCCCAAGAACCGGCCTGGCGAGTTCGAGAAAGACATCTTTGTATATAGCAGCGGCCAGCCGTCACGCTCACAGCTCACCATCAAAGGCAACACCATTCCCCTGCCCCGCACCCTCGACGAGCAGTATCCAGCCACTGTGGGTTCGCTGCGGCTGAGCGGCACCATCTTGCCCATTGGCGAGGTGACCCGCGGCCGCGGCCGCAATGCCTACCTCGACGGCTACAACGCCTCGACCGACACCCTGATCGTGACCATGCTCAACGTGCCCAAACACCTCTCGGCCAGTGCTGTCCCCGACACCGTGCCACCAGGAGCCGTGACCGCTGTGATGGTTTATGCCGACAGTAAACGCGCTCCGCTGTGGGGATTGAATGTGGACACGCTCAACGTGCTCGCCGAGCCGCTGCATGCCCACTCCGAAGCCCTGAGCGGCATCACACGCATCGAGGTGATGACCAACGTGCGCGAGAGTTTTGAGCACCTCACCGCCCGCGAGCGCAAACAAGCCCCTGTGGCCGTGCTCGACTGCGGCGAACGGCTTACTTTTGATTCAGCACCACATGGCGAGCGCATGGAGGCCACATTCACCATCACCAACCATGGCCACGACCGATTGCTCCTGCGGCGACTGTGGAGCAGCGAAGAAGGCATCACCGCCAGAGCCGACCGCAACGAGATTAAACGTGGCAAAAAAGCCACCATCACCGTCACCATCGACACCTCACAACGTTCAGAGCATGTGATCAACGCCCTGCTCAACGTGATTACCAACGACCCCAACCACCCCATCCAACTTGTTCGCTTGGTGGGAGAAGTTATGAGCCATGAGTTATCAGTTCATAGTTCTCAGTTCATAGTTCACAGTTCATAGTTCACAGTTCATAGTTCATAGTTCTCAGTTCATAGTTCTCAGTTCATAGTTCTCAGTTCATAGTTCTCAGTTCACCTATTTTTGAAACACATTGCACCTCATCACACAATGAACGACAATAACAAAACCACCCTATCGGTAGAAAACGGCTGCTCGTGCGAACATCCTGAAAATGCTGAACAATACACTGGTTTACAGGTTAATGCTGGTATCGAACAACCACCCATTGTGAATCCCTACCTCAAGCGCCGCCGCAAGCCTAAGCTCACGGTGAGCGAATATGTGGAAGGCATTCGTAAGGGCAATACCGCTGTGCTGGGTCAGGCTGTTACGCTTGTTGAGAGCCTGATTCCAGAACATCAAATTGTAGCTCAGGAAGTGATAGAGAAATGCCTGCCGTTCACTGGTGGCAGCCAGCGCATAGGCATCACGGGTGTGCCTGGCGCAGGCAAGTCGACGAGCATCGATGTGTTTGGCATCCATGTGCTCAACCGTGGTGGCAAGCTTGCCGTGCTGGCCATCGACCCTAGCAGCGAACGCAGCAAAGGCAGTATCTTGGGTGACAAGACGCGCATGGAAAAGCTTGCAGTCCACCCCAAAGCATTCATCCGTCCCAGTCCCTCGGCAGGATCGCTGGGCGGTGTGGCACGCAAGACCCGCGAGACCATCGTGCTATGCGAAGCCGCCGGATACGATAACATCTTTGTGGAGACCGTGGGCGTAGGTCAGAGCGAGATTGCCGTACACTCGATGGTAGACTTCTTCCTGCTTATTCAGCTTGCCGGCACCGGCGATGAGTTGCAAGGCATCAAGCGCGGCATCATGGAAATGGCCGACGGCATCGTGATCAACAAAGCCGATGGCGACAACATTGAGCGTGCCAACTTGGCTGCCGCCCAGTTCCGCAATGCCCTGCATCTGTTTCCGCTTCCCCCCAGTGGCTGGACCCCCGAAGTAACCACCTATTCGGGCTACTACGAGCTGAACATAGAAGGCGTGTGGGACATAATCGACCGCTACTTTGCTCATGTGCGCTCCAACGGCTACTTCGAAGAACGCCGCCGCCAACAGGAGAAATACTGGATGTATGAAACCATCAACGAACAGCTCAAGGCACGCTTCTACAGCAACAGCGGTGTGCAACACATGCTCGACATCAAGCAGCAACTCGTGCTCGACAATCAACAGTCGTCGTTTGTAGCCGCACACGATGTGCTCAACTTCTATTACGAAAATTGTTTCAACCAAACCAAATAAAGCACCCCACCTATAACACACATGAATACTCAACTTTACACCTACAGCCATCCCCATCCTGCCGTCACCACCGACTGCGTGGTATTCGGTTTCGACGGTGTACACCTGAACGTGCTGCTCATTGAGCGCGGCAGCGACCCTTTCAAGGGCAGCTGGGCATTTCCCGGCGGCTTTCTGAACATTGATGAGGATGCGCCCGAAGGTGCGCGCCGCGAGCTATTAGAAGAAACCGGCTTGACCGTCACCAACGTGGAACAACTTGGTGCATTCACGCGTCCCGACCGCGACCCCCGCGAACGCGTGATTTCGATTGCCTATTTCACGCTCACACGCACTTGCAACGTGGAAGGCGGCGATGATGCTGCATGCGCACAATGGTTTCCCATCAATCAAATGCCGCCGCTGGCTTTCGACCATCAACAAATATTTGAGCAAGCCCTCGAACGGCTGTCGCACTTCTTGAAACTCAAAACGGGCAATTTTATCAGCAGCGATTTCACCTACGAGGAAATCGACATGATTTACTACGCCACCCTCACGCGCTGACGCGTATCAATTTTCCATACCGCAACAATTCTTGTATTTCTTGCCACTACCGCAGGGACAAGGGTCGTTACGGCTCACTTTGCGCATAGGAAAGATAGGCATGGGGAAATCGTTGATGGGAGCAGGTGATTCTGATGCATACTTTTTCATTTCAGTAAACATATCGCTCACCAAACCGCCACTTGATGGTTTCATTCCGCTCACATGCCGCGAGGAATTGCCTTTCAGTATAAACTTTGGAATGCCATTATTCAACTCCGCCAGCACTTGCGCTGCTTCGTTAGCCTCGTCCATATTTTTCAACGCAAGGCTATTAATCATTTCACCCATCCATCTCGATAACCTTATGTTCACGTTTTGCAAATCGCTGTAACTAAACGTGAGTTCACATAATACTTCCTCAGGGCTATAATCATTATTCTCCAACAATCGGCAAAAATCGCGCTCACATTGCCGAGTGGGGGTGAAATAAGGATAGGTGCCATGCGCTAATATTTCATTGATGTCGTTGGGCTCATACGGCTCCACATCGCGAATTTCGAATTCCCAATCATAATCATCTTGTATGCTAGCATACAGGATGATTTCATTGTTTTCATCGATTAATCCTTCTTCAACGCGCACGATTATTGAGTGAGTCAAAAACTTTGCAATAGCTTGCGGTGCAAGCCGTGCATCGTGGTCAGGTAAAAGCCGGCACAGCAACTCGGTGGCCTTGCTCAGCTTGATGCATCCCATGATGTTCAGCACGCCATACAAGGCTGTTTCCATCACATCCTCGCCACTTTGTTGCTTGCGCATGATGGCATCGTCGAGCAACGGAGCTACCAACTCGCCAATATCATCACACACACGCATCTGCTCATCATCCTCATAGCCCTCATCACCCTCTTCGTCGATATAGATAATTCCCAATCTCTCGGCAGGTAACAACTGCGGGGTTTCAATCACACTGGCACACCCATCCTCAATCAACAGCTTCAGCATTTGCAAGTCGTTGAGCGTGAGGTCGTGAATCCATGTCGCAACCTCTCCAAACGCTATGGGGCTGATTTTATCACGCAACTCACTGAGCGACATCTCCTCCAACTCATCGAGCGTGTAAGGCGATTTGAAATAAAATGCCAAGTCAATCAACTCGTTGCGATGGCATTCTTGCAAATAATCCTTATAGGTCATTATTCTCTTTCTTTTCAAGTTTTAGCTTCAAGCAACAACACTCACAGCAAAGCTTTCACAGCTTGCTCCACTTGTTGAATGCTTGTAGTGGGTTCGAAGCGCTGCACCACACGTCCTTCGCGGTCGATGAGAAACTTGGTGAAGTTCCACTTGATGTCGGAATTCTTGTCGTAGTCGGGGTCGGCCTTGCTGAGCATGTCGTGAAGCAAGGCACCAATTTTGTGGTCGAGGTCAAAGCCCTGGAAAGGTTGCTGCTGCTTGAGGAAGGTGAACAACGGTGCTGCACCGTCGCCATTGACCTCTATTTTCTTGAACTGCGGAAACTCCGTGCCATAGTTCAGCTGGCAGAAGGCGTGAATCTCCTCCTCGGTTCCCGGGGCTTGCTGCCCAAACTGGTTGCAAGGAAAGTCAAGAATTTCGAAACCCTGGTCGCGGTAACTCTTGTAGAGGGCTTCAAGTTCCTCGTATTGCGGAGTGAATCCACACCGCGTAGCGGTGTTCACAATCAGCAGCACCTTGCCGCTGTAGTCGCGCAAGCTCACCTCGCCGCCCTGGCGATTGAGCACGCTGAAGTCGTAAATGTTTTGTGACATGACTAATATCGCGTTGGTTAATGTAATGAGCAAGAACAGATGATGTTTCAACAGCATATCATTATATTCTTTAATATTTAATTTTTAAAAAACTTTTTATGATGATATATATAGCCTGTTGATAACGACAATAACTTTAGGCCTGATTACTTGCTTATTCAGTTATTGAACTTATGAAGCTTGGTGTTTACATTCTATTGACAACTATAAACTTTGATAATCAAGCTTTTTCAATGATCATCAACATGCTGTTAACAAGTTGCAAAGTTAATAATTATTTTTGGAAACAGGTGTGCATAGTCGCAAAAAAAGCTGTGAAAATGATGAAAAGAAATGATTGCTCAATATTTTTGCTGGCAACATTATTTTTTTATGGAAGACTACGTTTGCGGTTGCTTGGAATAAATTAGTTAATATATATCAGCAGGTTATCAATAGTTATCAACAAGGTTATTGACAATCCCAATTTGCGATGGTTGACAGATGCGGCAAATGGGTTGCACAACAAATTAAAAAAGAAAAAAAATTGTTGATGTGCACGCTGAACCCGACTTTTTTCGTAAATTTGCAGGCTGAACACGAACCAACGTAATATCATGCTCAACCGATTATATTATATTCTCCTTATATTGCTCATCCACACTGCGCTGCCCGGCATGGCGCAGGTGACCAAAGTAGAAGTGAAAGTGCCTGCGGTGGACGGCATCGATGTGTCGGATCACCAGAAGACCATCGACTGGGATGCCGTTGCACGCGACAAGCGCGTGCAGTTTGTGTATATCAAGGCTACCGAGGGAGCCACCTACACCTCGCGCGTGTATCGTTATAATCTGGATAACGCTCGTCGCGTGGGCATCAAGGTGGGCAGCTACCATTTTCTGCGCACCGGATCGCGCATACGCGACCAGTTTGCCAATTTCACACGCACAGTGAAAAAACACGAGCAAGATTTGCTGCCGCTCATCGATGTGGAGGTACGTCAAGGGTGGAGCAACCAGCAGGTGCGCGACAGCGTGAAACTCTTTGCCGACTTGTGCGAAGAGCACTTTGGTGTGAGACCTATGATCTACACCAGTTCACACTTCTTCAACCACATCTTGGGACGGTCGTTTGCCGATTATCCGCTGTTCATTGCACGCTACGCCGACAACGAGCCAGTTCTCGACAGTGGAAAATGGATTTTGTGGCAATACAGCGAAAGTGGCCGCATTTCGGGCATCGACACTCCCGTGGACTTGTCGTGCTTCAATCGTGGCTGTGGCTTGCAGAACATCCTCATGAAAGAGGGTCGCATGGGTTCGCGCCGTCGCAATGCTTCGGATGCCGTCGACCGTCGCGAGAAACCTGGTTCGGTGAAGGTGAAAGAAGCCCCGGCCATGTCGAAACAACAGGAAAAGGAACTCAAGAAACAGCAAGAGAAAGAGCGTAAAGCTCGTGAGCGTGCTGAGAAACTGCGCAAGGAGCAGGAGAAAAAGCAAGCCGAAGAGCAGCGCAAGGCCGAGGAACAGCAACGCAAACGTGCCATGCAGCAAGCGCATGAACAGCAAAAGAAGCAGGAGCAAGAGCAAAAAAAGCTGGAACAAGAAAGAAAAAAGGAAGAGAAACGCTTGCAGGAAGAGGCCAAAAAGCAAAGAGAACAAGCTGCCAAACAGGCTGAGCAGCAACGCAAGAAAGCCGAAGTGGAGCAACGCCAAAAGCAACAACAGGTTCAGCGACAACAGGAACAAAACCAGCAAAAGGACAAGCAGCGCCAACAACGCGAAACTGTGCAGCGCAACAGGTTGCAACAAACCACCACTAATGTGCGGCAAAGCACTAAGACGCGCAAAACCAACAAAAGCTCGGCCGACAACGACTGACGAAAGAATAAAAAACGCTTTCGACAGCGGATAGCATAAATAGTTTCAAGTTTCACAAGTAATGAAGAATTGGGAAATGGTAATATATCAAAAGAATAGCTCCCCCTCTAAGATAGAGGGGGCAGGGAGGAGCATGACGATGCTGTCAAAATTTCCACCATGATTGCATAGTCGCTGTGTGGACATACTCCCCCTAACCCCTTCTAGAGGGGGGAACCGCTCAACTTAGAGGGGGAACTATCGCCAAAACTTGCGAAACTTGAATAAATAGATAATTCACCTCAGTCCCCATCGCCATCATGACCTGTCGCGTGCTTGCTTGTGTTGTTGCTCTGCTGCTGTGCTGCGGCATGAGTGATGTGACGTGGGCGCAGAAACAAAAGGGCGGAGCAGCATTTCACGGCATCGACGTGAGTCACCACCAGGGCAGCATCGATTGGAATACTGTGGCTAGCGACAAACGCGTGGGATTCGTCTATATTCGCGCCTCCAACGGCTCCAGACCCGATAACAATTATAAAAGCAACATCAAGGCCGCCCGACAGCAGGGACTGCTGGTGGGCAGTTACCATTTTCTTAATCCCAACTGCCCCGTACAAACACAATTCAACAATTTCTACCAGCGTGTAAAGCATGGCGAGCAGGACCTGATACCCGTGGTCGACATCGAGGACGTACCCGAGTTGGGTGTGCTGTGGAAGCCCCAGCAGGCACGCGACTTCCTCGCTGAGTTTGTGCAGCTCGTGCAACGCTACTACGGAGTGAAGCCGATGATTTACACCAGCAACAAGTTCTTCACCGACTATCTGGGACGTGCTTTCGCCGATTTCCCGCTCTTCATAGCCCGTTATGGCTCTGTGGAACCCAACCCGATGAATGGTGCCCGCTGGACATTGTGGCAATTCACCCGCCAAGGGCGCGTGGACGGCATTAACCACCATGTGGACCTGTCGCGTTTTAACCGGGGGTTTGGGCTGGGCAACATTCGCATGCCTGGGGCTAAACGCGCCAAGTCGCACAGCAAGAAAGACCATGCCAACGAAAAGGAAAAGAAGGGCAAGAAGGCCAAGGAGAGCGGCAAAACCAAGGCCGATGACAGCAAACTAGCCAAGGCAAGCGAAAACAAGTCAAATAGGACCGACAAAAATAACAAAAGGACATCGGAAGAGAAAAGCCGAAGCGTAAAACACAGTGAACCAGACAATTCGAAAAATGCAAATAGGACGTCCTCGAAGAATAAAAGGACCTCGGTTTCGCCATCCACAACTCCAAAACCTAAAGCAAAATCGATGAAATCGGCTAAGAAACCAGCTCCAGCGGCTCCAACCACCAGCGAGAAAAAGTCGTCGAAAAAGAAAACCCCTAAACATCATGGCAATGGCAATTCCAAACGAAAATAACCGATTGCTGCTACTTGTTGTGCTGGCTGTGCTGCTGCTGTTGCCATCGTGTGGCGGTTCGGGCGAGGTCACTGGACAGCGCCGGCACATCGCGCCGCGTGACTCCACAGCCCCTTACGATGGCATCGACATCTCCAGCCACCAGGGCGACATTGACTGGACCAAGGTGGCCAGCGACAAATATATCCGATTCGTCTATATCAAAGCCACCGAAGGAGCCACCTATCGTTCGAGCCACTATCGACGTAACGTGGAGGGAGCGCACCGCCACGGCTTGCTGGTGGGAAGCTACCACTATGTGACATCAACCTCGGCCATCGATGCGCAGGCACGCAACTTTATCATGCAGGCTCCGCGACACACGCAGGACCTGATTCCCATGCTCGACGTGGAGGAACGCGGCTCATGGTCGCGCAGCCAGCTCATCGACAGTGTGGCGCGGTTTGCCCAGCTGCTTGAGAAGCACTATGGCCGAAAGCCCATGATTTATTCCACTATCGACTTCTATAACAAGAACCTGGCACCGCATTTCAACAAATACCCGTTATATATCGGTCGCTATTCGTCGCAAGCCCCGTCAATCAACTGGCAGGGTAGCTACACCGTGTGGCAGTTTACCGAGAACGGCATTATCCCCGGCATCGATGCGTATGTGGACCTGTGCCACTACCACGACGATGGTTGGCTCGATGAGATTGCTTTGTGACTGGAGGATTAAGTGGCAAGCACATGGTGTTCAGCGTGTTCAGTTTGTTCACTTATTGCAGCTTGAATCGGATGCGTGCGGGCAGGTTGTTGCTGGCGGTGCCGATGAGGGCCTCAAAGTCGCCCGGCTCCAGCACCCAGCGTTGCTGTTCGGGGTTGTAGTAGCTGAGTGCATCACTGCCGATGGTGATGCGTGCCTGACGCGTCTGTCCGGGTGGAACCATTATCTTGCAGAAACCTTTCAGCTCCTTGGCTGGGCGCGGCAACGATGACTTCACGTCGCGCACATAGAGCTGCACCACCTCGCTGCCGGTGCGTGTGCCCGTGTTGGTGACAGGGATGGTGAACGTGATGCTGTCGGTGGCGGTGAGCGTGGTGGCCGAGGCAACGGGTTTGCCAAGCATGAAGGTGGTGTAGCTCAGTCCATGTCCGAAGGCAAAGGTGGGCTGTGTCTTGGCCTTGTCCACCCATCGGTAACCCACATAGAAGCTTTCGCGATAAGTCTCGTCCCACACATCCTCGCTCTCGCGCTTGGTGCCAGGGTAGTCGCCCAGGGCGTGGGCACCCACATCTTCGAGCCTTTCGGGCCAGGTGAACGGCAGTTTGCCGCTTGGGTTCACATCGCCGCACAGCACGTCGGCCAGTGCGTTTCCAGCCTCGCTGCCTATGAACCATCCCTGCACGATGGCCTGCACGCGGCTGCGCCACGGCATGGCTACGGCGTTGCCCGAGATGTTGACCACCACTAAGCGTCCGCTCACACGTGCCAGAGCCTCGATCACGGCATCCTGATTATAAGGCAGTGCGTAGCTCTCGCGGTCGAACTCCTCGGCATCCTGATGGTTGCTCTTGTTCAGGCCGCCGAAGAATACCACCACATCGGCCTGCCGGGCCTTTTCCACGGCCTCATCTACAAGTTGCTGTGGTGAGCGATGGTCCACCAAGTTCTGTCCGGTGGTAACTCCGTTGTAGGCCCCGGTGGTGTCGCCCACATATCCCCGTGCGTAGTCCACGTCGATGCCGTCACGCAGCAGGCGGTTGCGCAGGCCGTCGAGTGGCAGCACCTCGCGCTGCACCTTGAGCGACGAGCTGCCGCCACCCACGGTCATCATCTTGATGGCATTCTCGCCCACCACCAGCACACGCTTCACGTTGGCCGGTGTGATGGGCAGCGCGTTGTCGCGGTTTTGCAGCAGCACAATGCCTTCGGTGGCCACCTCGCGTGCGGTGGCGTAGTGCTCGGTGGAGCACATCGAGCCACGTGGCCGGTGGTCGCGCAGCGTGGTGCGCAGCATCAGCCGCAACACCCGGCGCACCTTTTCGTCGAGTTCGCGGGTGGTGTAGGTGCCCTGTTCGATGAGCCGCTTGTAGGGCAAGGCCAGGTAATAATTGTCGTAGGCATTGCGCGCGCCCTCGCTCAGGCCGTTGGTCCAGGTGCCAAACTCCATGTCGAGTCCGCAGGTGATGGCCTGCTCCAGGTTGTGGGTGCCGCCCCAATCGCTCACCACCACGCCGTCGAAGCCCCACTGCCCCTTGAGGATGTCGTTGAGCAGATAGGGATTGTGGCAGTTGTGGATGTCTTTATACCTGTTATAAGCACCCATGATGGCCCAGGCACCGCCCTGCTGCACAGCTGCCTTAAAGGCGGGCAGGTAGATTTCGTGCAGCGCGCGGTCGTCGACAATCACGTTGGTGTTGTGACGGAACAACTCGTTGTTGTTCAGCGCGAAGTGCTTCACGCAGGCAGCCACCGTCTGCGACTGCAAGCCCTGCACATAGGGGGCCACCATCTGTGCGGCCAGAAACGGGTCCTCGCCCATATATTCGAAGTTGCGGCCATTGAGTGGCGTGCGGTAGATGTTCACACCTGGCCCCAGAATCATGTCCTTGCCACGGTAACGCGCCTCTTCGCCCAGTGCCACGCCATAGCGGCGAGCCATGGCCGGATTCCAGGTGGCTGCCAGACAGGTGAGTGCCGGGAACGCCACGCACGAGTCGTTGGTGGCCCCGGCCTGTTCCCACTCGTCCCACAGCACATCGGGGCGCACCCCGTGCGGTCCGTCATCGGTCCAGAAGGTGGGTATGCCCAGACGTGCCACACCCGGCGACGAGAACTTGCTCTGGGCATGAATCAGGGCGATTTTTTCGTCAAGCGTCAGGCGGGGCAACAAGTCGTTGATGCGCACTTCCAGCGGTTGGCGCTCGTCGAGATACACAGGCAAGGCTTTGCCCATCGCAGGCAACACCATCATCGCGGCCACCACGGCCAGCAGTAGTTTTCTTGTATTCATGTGGTCAATCAATTTGAAGCCACAAATTTACACAATAAAAACGTAACCACCAAAGTCGTTCTAAAATAAGTGGGCCGGCAGAATGGCTCTGACAGAAAGCTGATGGAAATCAAACTCGGCGGCACAGAGTTGATTGATAAAGGGGTTTCCATCCTCAAGATGCTGGCCGACAAAATCAACCCCGACCGAATGCCTTCACCATCGTTCCTGATGGTGTTCACCGCCGTGGGCGACTACAGCTACCGTCGCTCCGATGGTGCGCTCGTCGTCCCCATCGGCTGCTTGAAGGCATGATGGCACTGCGCACGACAGCGAAACAGAAAGCCATCTCGATGTGTCCCCCGACATGACGGGTTCATTCAGTGGTTCAGTAATCGAAAATATGCGGCATCATATCTGGCCAAAAACGCTCATAAAAGGGCAACTACCGCGAAGTTGTCCCCAATATAGATTAGCCTCAAAACAGTTGTGTCAAGCATAAAAATGCGAAGCATTTTAGCTGCTCCCCTAAGTTATTATGTTTGCAGCCTGAAACGCTCATTGGGCGCTCCCATTGATTTTTCACGCTGAAGTGGGTGGGGGTGTTATATCGGTTTTGTGGCAGCAAAAAGCTATCCGAACAGTTCGTCGGCTGTGACCACCGACTTGACGATGTCGGAATGGGCATTCCGCTGAACGGGATTGACCGACACAAACGTCAGCCAATATTTTTTATCTGGTTGAATGCTTTCCAAAACGGCGATGCGCTTTTCCAACTTATCGGCGTATGCCTTGGTGATGCAATAGTCTGATTTGGAGAATTTCATCTCGCAGACGTTGACCACATCGTCGGCACGGTCGATGAGCAGGCCTATCTGCATGCCATCAGCATCGTCATCTCCTCTTACGACGAGCGATGACTCTTGCGACGACACGCCGGCAATCTGCAAGGCATGCTTAATCTGCGGGATGTGCTGAAAGCATACTTCCTCGAAAGCGACACCTCGCCAAGATGCTATCTCATTCTCTTTCATGTGGTGCAACCAGTAATCGCGTTCCTTGATGCTCTTCACTTCCTTAAAGTGCAACCAGAACCAGCAAAAACAGTCCGATAGTTTGTAGTATTCCGGCCGTCCTGGCACGCCCCACGGCTGGTACTTGGTGATGAAATCGCTGGCGATGAGTGCTTTCAGCGTCTTTGTGAAGTCTCCGTTAGGGTTAATGCCTGTGTGCCGGGCAATCTCGTCGCGGGTGAAGCCGGCATGGCGTTTAGCCAGAAAACGGATAATCGCCATGCAAGCTGCAGCATTGTCGAAAATCGATGTGAATAGCCGTTCAAACTCGTCGCCCAGCTTGGCCTTGGGATTGAAGAAGAGGGTGTCGATGTTCTGTGCCAGGCTGAGTGAGGGGTTGAAGCAATCGAGATAGAAGGGTATTCCGCCCAGTATCATATATGCTTGAATGATGTTGTAGCGCGATAGGTCGATATGGCGGCTTTCAAAGAATTGCTCGCACTCCAAAAGCGTGAACGGCGACAGTTTTATTTCACAGGTCAGTCGCCCGTAGAGTCCACCTTTGTTATTGATGAGATTGTCGAGCATCCACGAAGTGGCCGAGCCGCAGACCACGAAGCACAGGTTGTGTCGGCTGCTTCCCCAGCCGTTCCAGAAAGCCTCAAGGGCGGTGAGAAAGCCGGAGCGGGGCGTGTCCATCCAAGGCAGCTCGTCGATAAAGACCACCTGGCGTGTGCCATTGTCGAGACGTTCGAGCAGTTGCTCCAGCAAGAAGAAAGCCTCCATCCAGGACTTGGGCATAGGCACACCTTCCATGTCGTGACGGATGAGCGAGAAATGGAAGTTCTGCAACTGGTCCTTCAAGCTGACCTTGCGTTGGCGATCGTAGGGCGACAGGACGGTATGGCGGAACACCATCCCGTCGCGCAGCACCTCATTGATGAGAAACGTCTTGCCCACGCGACGACGACCGTACACAGCAATGAATTCGGCCCGACCGCTCTCATAGCGACGGGTAAGCTCTGCAATCTCTTGTTTTCTGCCGATAATAGTGCACATACTCTTTGCCTTCAAAATTGTGGCGCAAAATTACGAATAAATAATGAACCGCCCAACATTAAACTGTTAAAATTGGAATAAAATCGCGTTTATTCCGCTAAACACACCTATAAATCGAATGGTTTAGCGGAATAAGGCTGACTTTAGTCAAAAATGGTCGAGAGGTAGTAGCCGCCTCCCGAAAAGGGAAACCGCGCATGTATACGACAATGCGGTGGGAGTTTTAGAATTTTCTCACGCTGATTACGCTGAAATCATTTCATGGGGATTCAGCAGAAAAGCAGATTTTGCAGATTGTTGTTTTGGCAACTATCGCGAAGTTGTCCCCAATAAACCCAGAAAGGGTGCAAGACCCTAGCCGGGGGCGCCCTGGAATGCAGTGTCTTACCAACTCTGTCCCATTGAAGTAAAGTCGTCGGGCTACAAAACCCACGCCTCGCTCGACGCCTTCGCGCACAAGTATTCACAGCACATTCTGCACAGCTACCTCATCTACACCAAAAACCTCCGCCCCGACGGAGCTACCACGCTCCTGCCCACCTACCTCGCGCCGCTGCTGTGACGCCGCCCAGCATCTCTATAAGCCCCTTCATCCAACATCTCACAGAGCCGCAATCTTGCCCATCACTTTTTGAATTGATGATGCCTTCCATCCCATACGGTTGATGATGGTGGCAAAAGTGTGGCGGTCGCTCACAGGCACTTCCAGCTGATAGGTGTCGGTGGCTGTGGTGGCCTCAGCCAAATCATCGGGCGAGAAAAAGTAGCCCGCCTCGGGCAACATGGCCTCGCTCACCGCGCCCGGCTGCGGCAACGCGGTGGCTTGCAGCATTTCCTGTCTCGCCACAACTTGGTATAGGGCATTATCCACTTCGGGGTGGGTATAAGCCATGCGCAAGTCCAGCTTGCCAAGTGTGAACTCAGTCAGCCGCGACTCGGAAATCTGCACGCCCAGATAGCAATGCCCTTCATCGCCTGCATCGCTGAAAAGCGTGCACAAGTAATGCGTCCCCGTGGCATCGACAGCCACAAAGATTTGCGGCACATCGTAAAAAACCAGCACTTGAATGAGTGTAAGCCGTCTCATGTTGGTAACATTTTAAGGTTAGAAATCTCAAACGCTTGTGTCCGCCACCAAGTGTAATGCGATTGGTGGCATCCCGTTTGCTTCACCACGCCATCGTGTGGTTGCAAATTCAATGCTATAATCCCTTTAAATTGACGAAACATGGGCAGTTTCAAGTTTTTGCGGGCCTTGCGCTCATCATCCAAAATGGAAAGTCCAACTGCCAAAGGCAACATATCCCCCCAGTTTCGAGAAGGGCAACGCTCGGCATAAGACCTAAAATCGTCCTCTGAACAACAAGAAGCCTGCAAAGCCAAGCGATAGAAAGCATGATTTTCCGCAACCATCACATCGGTTGGCGGACAACCCTCTGGCATAGCACACGCCCAAACAGGGTCATACTCGCAAATATAATCGCTTATTTTACAAGGTTTCAGCATCGCATCGTTGTTGAGTGTGGCTGCAAAGTTACAACATAATTCTGAAATATTAATTGTGGAATCATAAAAAGTTGGAACTGAAGTGCATTTTGAGAGCTTTGAGAGTTCTTGATGCCTACCTCCGCCGTGGGCGACTATATTCACCGTTGTCCCCATCGCCTGCCTGCGGGCTTGAATGCGCGAAGGCGCGAAGCGGCAAGCCACATTTTGCAAAGCCATTGCCCCCATCGCCTGTCTGGAGACGTGATGGCAGCGATGGAACAACCCCTTTGTGCAAAGCCAGTGCCACCAATGCTGTTGCACTGTGACTATCAGGTATTATACGCTTCTAACGTGTCCTCATCAAGGTGTCATCTGGGTAGTTAATTCTTAATCTTATACTTCTGCCCAGGGTGCTTCTCTATTTGTGGAAATTTTTTTATTAACAAATCCGACATCTCGGATAGAACTTCACCGCGTATATACTGTTTGGTTCTCCTAACGTATTTTGCAATATCTTCGGCACTTCTCCATTCACAGCAATAGTCGAGAATTATCTTTTGTAATTCTTGTCTGCTCATTCTTAGTGGCATTTCACGTTTTGGAGTATATAAGGTTTCGCTGCTGGCTTGTAAGGTTTCGCCGCTGGCTTGTAAGGTTTCGCCGTCGGCTTGTAAGGTTTCGCCGTCGGCTTGTAAGGTTTCGCCGCTGGCTTGTAAGGTTTCGCCGTCGGCTTGTAAGGTTTCGCCATCTTCGTTTGCCTCTGCAAGATTGTAAATAGTTCCTCTTCCATACCCCGAAGATGCAAGAAAACCATCTTTACATAATTTCCGGAGTAAATGAGTCATATCGGCTGGATGCAAAGACAATACATCTCGTAGTCTTTCGTTATTCACAACACCTTCAGTTAGGGCAATTGATAGTGCCATAATGTCTTGATGCTTAAGTTTCTTCATCTTTTCGCCAAACCGATGAGAAAGTGCAGCCAAGATGCTGTTGTCAAGCAAGGATTCCAAAGGCATAATCAACTCAACCTTATTTGGTTGGGATTTTTCAATAGGATATGGACGTTTCCAATTCAGTGATTCCCAACCTTTCATGATTCTATCAACACCACTGCCCGCTTTTTCTGCAGTGCCAAGCATCATGAACATTCGCTGCAAGTTGGTATTTCTGCAAACGCTTTCTCCTCCTTGATAGTATTGTTGTCGCGAAATGAGCATTACCCCAGGATTGGAAAAAACGATGCGATGTGGATGCCTAAAAACCAACAATGAGGAGTCCTCACTATAATCTGCATGTACACACAAGTTGGCAAAAGCTTCACGCAAAGCCTCATGGGCAGGGGTTTCATCTCGGCGTTGGTTGCCTTCCAATTTAAATGGCGTAGGTATTATTTCCTGCAATTTTGGTAACACCCGACGGTAGAACTGAAACAAGTTGCTCTCCCACGTCCCGTCTGGATAGATTCGGTCCAGCCAGCGAGTGTCGATAATGTCACCAGGGATTTCCTTATAATCTGGGAAAAACCTTGGTGCACAAGAATCATCCTTTATGGCATCATACTTGCCAAACATTAGCAGCCCCGCCAAAGTAAAGCCTTCTTCTTGCGTTTCTCTATCTTTTCTGTATCCGCCCAACTTCCTCATTAATGCATCATTACTCAATGATAGCCAGGGATGACCAGGTTTGGCTAACGCAAACAAGCGTCGATATTGTTCTAATGATGGTATATCAATATCATCCCAAGTGTAATTACGGAGAATTCGACCATCTGCAGGTCTGTTGACATCAGCGTCGGCAAACATTCTCCTGACCTCGGCCTGAGTGCATAGATAGTCACCCTCGTAGTTCCTTCGAAATGTCCCATTGAAAGCATTTTGTGTACAATGCACGGGGCGTTGGTCGCGCTGAGCTTGCGGAACGTGAAATAAAATGACCTTTTTGCCATGAATTTCAATAACTTCTACATCGGCTTCACGCAACAAGCATACATTGACAAGCCCCTTGTTATGAACCCCATTCCAGAAATCTTTTAGCAATTTGTCTATTTCGATTTCTGTGAGATTGTTTAAGGAAATGAGACCATCTTTTTCCTTGACACCCAGCACAATGGTTCCGCCATGGGTGTTGGCAAACGCTGAATAAGTTTCCCATAGGCTTTTAGGCAGTCCACCTTTAGCCGATTTGAATTCTAGCTCCGCAGTTTCCCGCACACCCATCTGCCGAGAAATCGCAATCAGTATATCATTATAGTCGTAAGCCATAGCCAAATAACTTGTTTTAAAAGCAAATAATACCAGATTCTAAATCTCATAGTTTACACGATTATTTGCTGCATCAAGGATTTCATAAATACCATCACAATATTTCTAAACGACAAAATTACTGAGTTTTTCTTAATATGCGATTAGTTGAGCAAAGTTTTTTTGACCTTGGGTTTGAATTTTCGACCCTATACGTCAATCAGATTATATTGGTAGTCAGATGCGAGGATAATCGCCGTGGGCGACTTTAGTCACCGTCTCCCCCATAGCCTGCCTGCGGGCTTGAAGGCGCGAAGCGGCAAGCCCTTTTTGTAAAGCCAGTGCCGCCAACGTTGTGCATTGGCGGCACTGGCTATCATATCTGCCACACATCAGGATTCAGCGGAGACAGCGATGAATTGTGGCAGTGAGCCAGTTCGGTTCATCGCTGTAAAACTGATATTTCGGCGGCTGCGCTTTTAATCCGGCACCTTGAAGCCCCAGATTTGGTAGTTGCCTTTGTTGTTGCCTCGGTCCGAAACGAAATAGATAAAGTTGTCCTGCGTCCAGTAAGGCTGCCCGTCGTAGCACTTGTTGGATGTGAGCTGAATCAAGCCTTCGCCATCAGCGTTGATGATGTAAAGGTCAGCATCTTTTTTGTCTTTCTTGGTCGACTGGAAGATGATTCGCTTGCCATCGGGACTCCAGCAAGGAGCGAACGCATACCCTTTCTTGGCATCGGTAATCTGCATCTGGTTGCCGCCATCGATGTTCATCGTCCAAATGCTGCAACTCTTGGCATCGTTGGAGTACTTGGTGTAAACAATCGTCTTGTTATCAGGAGCGAAGCGAGGCTGGTAGCCTTTGGTGAGCAGGATGTTCTCGTTAGTCTGCAAGTTCTTGAGCCAGATTTCACTGTTCTCAACCACGATGATGTCGCTGCCCAGACCAAACATAGATTTAAGCGACACTTTCTTGTAGAACGAATAACTCTGTCGGTCATACACCAGATACTTACCGTCGCTTGAATAACAGGGATTGTTCTCAAATGCATCGGCACTCTCGGTCATGGGCGAGAACGTCTTTCCCTTGGTTGCGTCCATCGAATAAATATCGCTTGTTGAGGCACCCTCCATCTGGCATCGGAAAGCGATACGGTTTAGCTCCGCGCAGAAGCATGGGTCATAGTTTTGGTTGCTGCCGCTCGTCTTTTGGATAGTAGCAGCCGCAAACACGTTGTCCTTCTTGTAGATGTTGTAGTACTTCTTGCGCTCTCGTGCCGCGTAGTAGAGGTTCGTGCCGTAGTCGCCACCATACGGTGTGATGCAAGGCTCCTCGTTGTCGGTCACTTTGGTGAGCGAAATCAAGTTCTCGTCACCCGTTGTCATCGCGAACTTCACAGAGTTGCAGCTGGTCAGGACAAATCCCGCCACTGCAATCATAAACGATAGATATTTCATTGATACTTTATTATATTTGTTTGACCTAAAACATTTGATTCTTTTCTTCTTAAATATCTGTATTCATCTATTTTGAATTAAGATGAAAAGTATACGGACATCATATCTTGATAAATTCCACTATACCAGTTTCTGTATGGAGTAAGAATCGTTTGTTTGTGATTTCCGTCATGTAATATTCGAAAGTATTACCGCCGTTGTCAAATCGCATCGCGATTTTCCAAATGCCATCCTCGCTTTTGCTTAGTTGGTAAGTGCCGCTAATCGTCATATTCTCTTGATAGGCGATTGTGAAATGTGTTCCATCAAAAGATATTGTTTGTGAATTCATTTCACCGAATTGCCAAGTGCCTATTAGCATCTTAGCCACATTTTCATTATTTGGTTCGTCATCGCCACAGCTGGTGAATGTGGGAGTTACAATGATTGCAACAATTAAGATTTGCAACACTGAAAACCATCTCTTAATTTTAATCATGTTTAAAAAATTTGTTAATCATTCCAATTCTCAGAAGTAGTAAAGTTTTAACTCTGTGCAAATTGTGCGCTTGTTAGCTCTCGACTCTTTCAGCTATAGTTTTACTCCACACTGTTACACAATTCTTCAATATGCACGCTCTGGTGATTCGTTCAGTTCAAGTCCACCGGCTTTTTTGCGGTATTCGACCACCAACGAGCGCTGCCACTCTTAAGCAAACAAAATGCCGTTACTAATCATTAAGTAAATAGGAATTGTAATCAGTGCTTGTTTTTGAGAATGTTTCACCATCGTATCGAATCTGCCCGTAAGGTGTGCCATCATCGACCCAAACAGCTATTTCATCATCCCATATTCTGATTTCATTCTTGCTGATGATTTCCCAACTTATTCCGTCATGCCAGCTTCTACCACCCCAACCTTTATATTCACCTTTGTGGTTGGGTGCAAACTCCAATGTCATCGTAATGTTTTCACGATGGGCAGTCCATGTGCCGATGAGCAAGGACGCAGTAAGCTTTCCTTTGGGTTCATCATCGCCGCAGGCAGTGAGTGCGGCAGTCATCAAGACTGCCACTGCAATCATCATTGCCACAGCCATCCATTTCAGTTTTTGTTTCATAATGAGTTCAATTTATTAGGTTTATAGTTAGTTTCTTTAAGCAACCATCAAGATACCAAATTGATTAGTCTGACACAAAATCAGATTTTCACTTTGAACGATTGACCTGCAACCCTGACGACATAGATGCCTTCCGGGAGCAGTGGTATATAGCGGCTGTCGCCATGATACCGCACGCGGCCATTAATGTCAGTCACGTCGACACTCACTTGGCCAGCATAGTCCACCACGATGGTGCCGTCCTTGATCGCAACGCGCGGCACATCCGCCTTTAGGTCATCAACCGCCTGCTTTATAGAACCTCGGAAGATGGGACGGATTGTGGCAGACGTTATGGCTGTGTTGTAGGTGGAGTAGGCATCCACTGAACTCGGATCTCCCACCAGCATGTAGGCAAAACCACTCTCATAACTCGAAGCACTGCTTGTCCAATAAAAAAGATTTTGCTCCTGAGCCAATGGGTAACCCGAAAACTGGCATCCTGCGGCAGGCAGGAATATGGAATTGCCGTTTGAACCGATGACCTTGTAGCCACTCACGCCATTTTTCGTGGTCCACGACCATGAGCACTTGTCAAGCAGTTCCTGCATCTCACTCCTTGTTGGGGTTGCCCAGTCGCTGCCCCATGCCGATGCCACAACATCGACCGACGACCACATGACATATTGCCCATAGGCAGTCTCGGAACTAGCGCCATAGTTGACCGTTGCCCACAGCTTCTTGGAAGGCAAACCGAGGTCAACACCTTCATGGCCGTTCAAGTCGGGGGGCAACTCAACGATATGCTGGAAACGTTTCCAACCGGCTGCATTTTGATAGGCACTTTTGGTGCCTCTGGGAACGTAGAGCGTGCCATTCGTTGCGATGTCATCTATCACGAGCAAGAAAGTGCTGTTATGTGCTGGCGGAATCACTGCAAGACAAGTGATTTTGCGAAGGTCCATGTTGGCCAACAGCCCCATATCTGCAATCTCGGTCACCGTGGACGGCAGCGTCAGCTCGGTGGCATCGGCATTGTTGCCGAAAGCCATGTCGCCGATTCGCGTCAGTTTATAGACGTAGGCACACATTTCGGAGCCTACTCGCTCATTTACTGTGAATGTGGCGGGTGGGGCAATCGGCCCATTGTAAAGCAAGGCAAATCGGCTTAAGCCTCCCTCCTTGCTGGTGGCCTCCACATCGTAGTAGAAGGTTTTAACGCCTCCTATGTTCTCGGTCTTGGTCAACCTCAGTCGGTTGAAATAATAGTTGCCATATTGCACGTCATAGGCCCACAAACTTGCCGTGGACAGCACCATGAGCGCAATGGTGGATAGAAGAATTTTCATAAAATGCAAAAATTTAGTTAATACTAATCGTTCAACACATATATATGTCTCGCTTCAAAAGGTAACCCCTGATGACACCACTTTTTTAAAGTTAGATTGATTTGGTTTAAAGTTATTGGGATTCCTTGCCAAGCATGATATTAATGATAGTGTTCAAGTCATCAATGTCAACAACGCCGTTGCCATCGAGGTCGCCTCGCACTTCAGGCACTGGATTAATTTCAATAATGTTTTCAAACTCTTTCCACCCAGTTGCTGTCCAATATGATTGGTCATACCCAGTAGGAACATAAACAAAACAATTCTTTCGATCTATGCCATTAAATGTACCCGAATCATCATCTGTCTGCTCAAAAGCAGTGGGTGGACGTTTTGCTAAACAAGTGATTTTAGAGATTTGATTGCCACGTAATATCCCATGGCCTAAACTTCGAACAGAAGCCGGAATAGTAATTTCTTTAAGGTTGCATCTGCTGAATACGCTGTCGCCAATGGCCGTCACAGAATTACCTACGATAATTTCAGTTATTCCGCTGCAACCCGCAAAGGTCATGTCATCAATGGTGGTCACCGAGTTGGGGATGGTGAGCGAGCCCGTGAAGCCGCTGCAATTACGGAAGGCACCGCCAACAATTTCGGTCACGGAATTAGGGATGGTCAGCACCCCCGTGAAGCCACTACAGCAGTAAAAAGCCATTTCACCTATAAAAGTTACAGAGTTGGGGATGGTCAATGACCCCGTGAAGCCGCTGCAACCCCAGAAGGTACCGCCATCAATTTCAGTCACGGAGTTAGGTATGGTCAGCGACCCCGTGAAACCGCTGCAACCTTTAAAGGCCAAGATGTCGATGGTTGTCACGGAGTTGGGAATGGTGAGCGAGCCAGTGAAGCCGCTGCAGCCAGAGAAGGCAGAACTGCCGATGGCGGTCACGGAGTTGCCGATGGTGAGCGAGCCAGTGAAGCCGCTGCAGCCAGAGAAGGCGGCACTGCCTATTTCGGTCACGGAGTTGCCGATAGTGAGCGAGCCGGTGAAGCCGCTGCAACCCAAGAAGGCATAGTAGCCGATGGTTGTCACGGAGTTGGGTATGGTGAGCGAGCCAGTGAAGCCGCTACAACAATAAAAGCCAGAGCTGCCGATGATGGTCACGGAGTTGGGAATGGTGAGCGAGCCGGTGAAGCCGCTGCAACAAGAGAAGGCCTCGCTGCCGATGGCGGTCACGGAGTTGGGGATGGTCAGTGTGCCGGTGAAGCCGCTGCAATTATAGAAAGCGCGGTAGCCGATTGAAGTCACGGAGTACGTGATGGCGCCATGCTTCACTGATGCTGGAATACTTAGGGAACCAGATGCATTTGAATAACTTGGTGTATTATATTCAACAGAATGCTGATATGTGACTGTGACCGACTTGCCATCGGGATTGATGTTGTAAGCAATACCACCCTCCATAAA
Organism: Muribaculaceae bacterium; assembly: GCA_017545095.1. The sequence goes on from JAFYCU010000154.1 coordinate 28,287, forward strand.
GTCGTAGCCTGTTGCATATTGAGCTTGTAATCCCAAGAGCAACAAGAGCATCAGCTGCTTATAAGCTGTTGATTTCAAAAGAATCCATACTGTCGCAAATGGATTCTCATTGTCGTTTGACTTTTTGTTCATGATTTCTATCAGTTTAAAATTAATACTCGGTTAATACTATATATGGGTTCATTCAAAAGGTAACCCATAAAAAATGACTCCACTTCCAAAAAGTCAAACCACATTCAAAACACAAATGGTGTGGAAGCTTATTTTTGTCTTATCCTGCGCTCAGGTCTTCGCTACCATTCCACAGATAACACAATAGCCCCACACCTATTTTGCTATCGAGACGCTTCGTCACGGAGCAGCCGTAGCAATCGGTGCAGGTGCTATTGCCATCTTCTCTGTGGATGTCAAAGTTGCGAAGTTTGAGCGCAGAAGATAGATGTCAATAACACCAATGTCAACAATGTCATCGGGAGCCGGCGGGTGCCGGTGGTTCCCGAATCGCTGCAAAGGTAGCGGTTTTTTGTGAACCGACAAAGTTTTCGCGCGATTTTTTTGAATCTTGATTATCAGCATTTATGATTTTCTGCTCAACGACGACAGCCTGACGAGTGTGTAAACGCCAGCCACGGTGCTGGCGGCGCAGGGTTTGAGTTTTGACTTGCGAGCATCGAAGCAAGCGCACGATGTTTATATCCAACCATACCTCTACTTTTCGACAAAGATATGGTTAGGTATAACATTGCAAAGCTAACCATATCTCTACTTTTCGACATAGATATGGTTGGCTTTGTGGGTTTGGCTATGTGCGATGATTTGGAAAAAGGGCAAATGGGGTGAGTGCATCGTGGTGCGGGGAATTTTGCTTTTTTGGCTTTTGAATGATGTGGGGTTCGGCAAAAAAAGCGTAATTTTGCTGATTCAAATCTTACAACGAATTTGGTACACAGTATGCAAACCATAGAACTTCATGATGCGTTGCCGCAGGTGTTTGCGGGTCGCGAGCGTGTGCCGAGTCAGGTGTGGCAGTGCGACTTGCGCATGGAGCGTGGCAAACGCTATCTGATTGTGGCCGAGAGTGGTACGGGCAAGTCATCGATGTGTAGCTACATCTACGGTTACCGCCGCGACTATAGCGGCACCATCGCTTTCGATGGCACCGATGTGCGTTCGCTCTCGGTGGCCGCGTGGTGCCGCGTGCGCCGCACGGCCATCGCCTATCTGCCTCAGGAGATGCGCCTGTTTGGCGAACTGACTGCGCTCGAGAACATTTTGCTCAAGAACCGCCTTACCGACTTTAAGCGCGAAGAGGATATTGTGGAGATGTTCAGCCTGCTGGGCATTGCCGACAAGGTGAACACCCCGGCTGCGCGGCTGTCGATAGGCCAGCAGCAGCGTGTGGCCATCATTCGCACGCTGTGCCAACAGGCCGATTTTTTCCTGCTCGACGAGCCGGTGAGCCACCTCGACCAGACCAACAACGCCATCGTGGCCAAGCTGATTGCCGATGAAGCCACCCGTCAGGGTGCAGCCATCATCACCACCTCGGTGGGCAACCACCTGGCCATGGACTACGATGAAACACTGCATTTGTGAGGCGTTTTCAACTCTTACGAGACGATGTCTCGCAATACTCCTACAAGCCTGCGGTGCATTTACTTATCACTTATTACTTAGTTACTTAACCCTTGTTTACCCATGCATTCATTGCTTTGGAAATTATTACGTAAGAATATCAGCCCGCTGCAGTTGGTGGGGTTTGGTTTGGCCAATCTGGTGGGCTTGACCATTGTGATCCTTGCTGTGCAGTTCTACCGCGATGTGCAGCCGGTGCTGAACGACGAGGAGTCGTTTATCCGCAAAGACTTCTTGGTGATTACCCGTTCGGTGACGGGTGTGGGTGCGATGCTGGGCGGCACGAGCGAGTTCAGCGAGTCCGACATCGCCGACCTGGAGTCGCAGCCGTGGTGCCGGCGGGTGGGTCGTTTCATCAGCAGCGAGTTTTCTATCTTTGCCACCGTGGGGCTGGGCGACAGCGGCCGGGCTATGCACAGCCAGTTTTTCTTTGAAGCCATCCCCACCTACTTTATCGATGTGACCGATGCCGACTGGGAATTCTCGCCCTCGCATCCCGAGGTTCCGGTGATTGTGTCGCGCGACTATTTGTCGCTCTACAACTTCGGATTCGCTGCCTCGCAGGGGTTGCCGCGCATCAGCGAGGGGCAGGTGGGCATGATTCCGCTCTCGTTCACCTTTACCGGCCATGGCCGCAGCGAGGTGCTTCCGGGGCGCATCGTGGGATTCTCGAGTCGGCTGAACACCGTGCTGGTGCCCGAGGAGTTTATGCGCTGGGCCAACGACCGCTATGGCAACGGCGGCCAGCAGCAGCCGCTGCGCCTCATCGTGGAGGTGAACAGTCCGGGCGATGTGAAAATCGACGAGTATATGGCCGCACACCACTATGATGTGGCCGGCGACAAGGCGCAGACCGGCAAAGCCAGCTATTTCCTCACCGTGGTCACCTCGATTGTGGTGGCGGTTGGGGTGGTGATCAGTCTGCTGTCGTTTTTCGTGCTGATGCTGTCGATCTACTTGTTGTTGCAGAAAAACACGCAGCGGCTGCGCGACCTGTTGCTGCTGGGCTACAGTCCGGCGCAGGTGTCGCGTCCCTACCAGCTGATGGTGCTGGGCGTGAACGCTGCTGTGCTGTTGCTGTCGGTGGTGGCGTTGCTGGTGGCACGGGCCATGTATCGGCCCATGCTCGACGCGTTGCAGCTGCCGCCTGCCACGCTGTGGACGGCATTGGCCGTGGGAACAGCCATCATGGTGCTGATCACAGCAGGCAACATCTGGGCCATCCGCCGCAAGGTGGCCGCATTGTGGAACGGACAATAACGCAACCATATGGATAATCCAATGAGAATCGCTGTCATCAACGGCCCGAATCTGAATCTGGTGGGCGTGCGCGAGCCGGAAATTTACGGCCATCGTTCGCTCGACGACTACCTGCGCGAGCTGGCACACTCGTTGCTGCCCAAGGTGGAGCTGACCGCTTTTCAAAGCAACCACGAGGGGGCACTCATCGACGAGCTCCAGCGCGTGGGGTTCACCATCGATGGCATTGTGCTCAATGCTGGCGGATATACCCACACCTCGGTGGCCATTGCCGATGCCATCCGTGCCATCACCGCGCCGGTGGTGGAGGTGCATATCAGCGATGTGGACCGCCGCGAGCCGTTCCGCCGCGTGTCGATGCTGCGCGAGGCCTGCGTGGCCACCATAAGCGGACAAGGGCTCGACGGCTATCGTCAAGCCGTGCAACTCATCGTTGAACGTTACGGAACGGGCACTCGCACCCCTACTACCACACCATGACCTACGACCTGGAACAATACATCCTCGCGCACATCGATGCCGAGCCACCCCACTTGCAGCAGCTCTACCGCGACACCCACCTGCAACTGGTCTATCCGCACATGTGTTCGGGCCACCTGCAAGGGCGGTTGCTGAAGATGCTGGTGCGCATGGTGCGTCCCCGGCGCGTGCTGGAGCTGGGCACCTATAGCGGCTACAGCGCGCTGTGCCTGGCCGAGGGGCTGCCCGACGACGACTGCCGCGTGCACACCATCGAGGTGAACGACGAGATGGAGCAGTTCATTCGCCGCCACTTGGATGCCTCGCCCGTGGGGCACCGCGTGGTGCTGCACATTGGCGATGCTGCCGACGTGCTGCCCACCATAGGCGGCACCTTCGACTTGGCCTATGTCGATGCCAACAAACGCGACTATGTGGCCAACTACGAGCAAGTGCTGCCGCGCATCAGCCCCGGAGGATTCATCCTTGTCGACAACACCCTCTGGGGCGGCAAAGTGACGGATGGCGATGCCAATCACGACACCCTCACCCAGAGCATCCGCGCCTTCAACGACCACGTGGCCCGCGACCCCCGCGTGGAAAAAGTCATCCTCCCCCTGCGCGACGGCCTCACCCTCATCCACGTTGTTGATGGAGAGGACCATTAAAACGCGAATGCCTGTGGCCTTTGCCTAAAACGCTTTAAAACATTTGGTGGGTTGAGGAATTATCACTACCTTTGCACCGCTTTTTGCGTGAGAACGATGTGGGATGGATGAAGTGGAGTGGCATTCATGCCAAGAGTCCACAACCTGGCATCTGGCATCTAACATCTCAACGCCTTGACCATGACCGAACTAAAGGAGATTAAGGCGACCCTGCAGCCCGAGCTTGACCAGCTTAATGCCATTATCAAGGCCACCCTGCAGAGCGACACGGAGCTGATGAACAGCATCGTGGAGCAATACTTGCGCACCAAGGGCAAGCAGCTGCGTCCGCTGCTCGTGTTGCTGAGCGGCAAGCTGTTTGGCGGCATCGACGACCGCGTGCTCTATGCCGGTGCGGCCATCGAGATGCTCCACAATGCCTCGCTCATCCACGATGATGTCATCGACCAGTCCACGCAGCGGCGTGGAGTGCCCACCATCAGCAGTGTGTGGAGCAACCATGTGGCCGTGCTGGTGGGCGACTTCTTCGTGACCGGTGCCTTGCGTTGCGCGGTGAAGACCGGCGACACTCGCATCCTCGACACGCTGGCTGCTATGGGCGGCGACCTCTCGCTGGGCGAAATCAACCAATACGACAACGCTCGCACGCGCAATATCGACGAGGCTACCTATCTGCGCATCATCAGCAAGAAGACGGCCTCGCTCTTCGAGAGTTGCGTGGCTGTGGGCGGCTATGCGCGCCAGGCTCCTGAGCAGCAGCTCAACGACTTGCGCCACTATGCGCACCTGATGGGCATCTGCTTCCAAATCAAGGACGACACGTTCGACTACTTCGACGACCCCACCGTGGGGAAGCCCACCGGCAACGACCTGCGCGAGGGCAAAATCACGCTGCCACTCATCCATGCCCTGCAACGCACCGACATGGCCGAACACCAGCAGATGCAGGCACTAGCCCGCAAGGAACAGCTCACCACGGCCGACATTGAGCTGCTGGTGGACTTTGCCAAACGAGCCGGCGGCATCGACTATGCCTACCACACCATGCAACGCCTGCGCTCCGAGGCCGATGCCATCCTCAATCCCTATCAGCCCAACGACACCATCGAGGCATTCCGACAAATATTTGCCTACATCATCCAGCGCAAGAACTGACACTGGGTGAGATGTGATAAACCCATATATCCCATGCTTCAACCCTATCTTCTTGCCGGTCGTGTGGAGGCTGGCTGCGACGAAGCGGGTCGCGGTTGCCTTGCCGGCCCGGTGACGGCTGCCGCAGTGATACTGCCGCCCGACTTCAGCAACGATCTGCTCAACGACAGCAAGCAGCTCACCGAGCGCCAGCGCGACCGCTTGCGCCCCATCATCGAGCGCGAGGCGGTGGCTTGGGCGGTGGCGATGGTGGAGCCAGCGGTGATCGACCGCATCAACATTCTGGCGGCTTCCATTCTGGCCATGCACCAGGCCCTCGACCAGCTCGCGGTGCGCCCCGAAGCGCTGCTCATCGATGGCAACCGGTTCCGGCCCTATCGCGATATTCCCCACACCACCATTGTGGGAGGCGATGGCAAGATGATGAGCATTGCCGCTGCCTCGGTGCTGGCCAAAACGCACCGCGATGAGCTTATGCGCCAGCTGGCCCTGCAGTTCCCCCAATATGGCTGGGAACGCAACAAGGGTTACCCCACCCGTGAACACCGTGCGGCCATTGCCAAGCACGGCCCCACCCCGTACCACCGCAAATCGTTCCAACTGCTTGAGCAGCCCACGCTGTTCGACATCTAACCTCCACACCAAGCATGGACATACAACAGCTGTGCGACTTGATATGCACACCGGCACGCCGGAAAGCCCTTGAGCGGCTGGTGCGCTCCACCCGGCAGCACGAGGTGTCGCTCGATGGGTTAGCCGGCTCGGCACTGGCCGTGCTCTGCACCGCCCTACCCCGGCTCGCGCACCCTTACCTGCTCATCGCCAGCGATGCCGACGAGGCAGGCTATCTCTACAACGACCTCGTGCAGCTCACCGACGAGCAGCAAGTGCTCATCTTCCCCTCGGGCTACAAACGCCACATCAAGTATGGCCAGGCCGATGCGCCCAACGCCATCCTGCGCACCGAGGTGCTGGAGCGGTGGCACACCAGCGAACGGTTGCGCTGGGTGGTGACCAGCCCCGAAGCCCTAGCCGAGCGCGTGGCGTCGCGCGAGCTGGTGGAGCGCAGCACGATAGGCTTGGCCGTGGGCGACACGGTGGATATGAGTCAGACGGTCGACCGCTTGGTGCAACTGGGGTTTTCGCGCGTCGACTACGTTTACGAACCAGGGCAGTTCTCGGTGCGTGGGTCGCTGCTCGATGTGTTCTCCTACAGCCACGAGCTGCCGCTGCGCATCGACTTCTTTGGCGATGAAATCGACAGCATACGCTCGTTCAACATCGAGACACAGCTCAGCGAGCGCAACGAGCAGCAGGTGAGCATCGTGGGCGAGCATGCCGGTGAGGCAGCCGCCGGTGTGTCGCTACTCGAATATGTGGGTGCCGACACCATGTTGGTGTGCCGCAACGTGGACCTGGTGGCGGCCACGGTGGCCGAGGTGGCCCGTCAGGGGCGTTCACACCTGGCCGCGCTGGCCGATGAAGGCGATGCGCAGGCCATGGCACACATCGTGGATCCCGACAGCTTTGCCCGGCAGCTGCATGCCATGCGCTGCCTGAGGCCGGGCTACGGTGCCGATGGCAGCGACAACAGCCCCGTGCGCCTCGCGCTGCAATGCACGCCGCAGGGCATCTACCACAAGAATTTCGACCTGATTGCCGAATCGTTTACCGAGTTGCTCTCGCAAGGCTACAAGATATTCATTCTCAGCGACAGCGAAAAGCAAATCCAGCGTCTGCGTCTCATCTTCGACGACCGTGGCGACGACATCCACTTCGAGCCAGTGTTGCGCACCCTGCACGAGGGGTTCATCGACAAGCAGCAGCGGCTGTGCGTGTTCACCGACCACCAGATTTTCGACCGTTTCCACAAATACAGCCTGCGCAACGAGCGGGCACGCTCGGGCAAGCTGGCACTGTCGCTCAAGGAACTCAACCAAATCGAGGTGGGCGACTACATCGTGCACGAAGACCATGGCATCGGCAAATTTGGCGGGCTGTTGCGCACCGGCATCAACGGCACCATGCAGGAACTCATCAAGCTCACCTACCTGAATGGCGACCAGGTGTTTGTGCCCATCCATGCGTTGCGCAAATTGTCGAAATACCGTGGCCGCGAGGGCGAGCAGCCTCGGCTGAACAAGCTGGGGTCGGGTGCCTGGAACAAGATGAAGGCACGCGCCAAGAGCAAACTCAAGGACATCGCTCGCGACCTAATTCAGCTCTATGCCACACGTCGCGAGCAGCAGGGCTTCGCCTTCTCGCCCGACAGCTACCTGCAGCAGGAACTCGAGGCCTCGTTTATCTACGAGGACACTCCCGACCAACTCAAGGCCACTCAGGCTGTCAAAGCCGACATGGAACGCACGCAGCCCATGGACCGCCTGGTGTGCGGCGATGTGGGGTTCGGCAAGACCGAGGTGGCTATCCGCGCAGCCTTCAAAGCCGCCGTGGATGGCAAGCAAACGGCAGTGCTCGTGCCCACCACAGTGCTCGCTTTCCAGCACTATAACACCTTCAGCGACCGGCTTAAGGACTTCCCCGTGCGTGTCGACTACCTGAGCCGGGCACGCAAACCCAAAGAGGTGAAGCAGGTGCTGGCCGACCTGGCCGAGGGCAAAATCGACATCATCATCGGCACCCACAAACTGGTGGGAAAAACGGTGAAATTTAAAGACTTGGGTCTGCTGGTCATCGACGAGGAGCAGAAGTTTGGCGTGGCCGTCAAGGAGCGCCTGCGGCAGATGAAGGCCAATGTGGACACGCTCACCATGAGTGCAACCCCCATTCCGCGCACGCTGCAATTCTCGCTCATGGGCGCCCGCGACTTGAGTGCCATCAACACCCCGCCGCCCAACCGCTACCCCATCTACACCACGCTCACCAACATGAGCGACGAGGTGGTGAGCGAGGCCATCAACTTCGAGCTCTCGCGCAGCGGGCAGGTGTTTGTGGTGAGCAACCGCATCGACTCGTTGCGCTACCTCGAGACCAAGGTGCGCCGCCTGGTGCCCGATGCCCGCGTGGCCGTGGGACATGGGCAGATGCCGCCCGACCAACTCGAGCAGGTCATCATCGACTTCTCGGCTCACGACTACGATGTGCTGCTGGCCACCACCATCATCGAGAACGGCGTGGACATGCCCAATGTGAACACTATCATTATCCACAACGCGCACAACTTCGGCCTGAGCGAGCTACACCAGCTTCGCGGCCGTGTGGGCCGCAGCAGCCGCAAGGCATTCTGCTACCTGCTGGTGCCCTCGCTGGGACACCTCACCCCAGTGGCTCGGCGACGGCTCCAGGCCATCGAGAGCTTCAGCGACCTGGGCTCGGGCATACACATCGCCATGCAAGACCTCGACATTCGCGGTGCGGGCAACCTGCTCGGAGCCGAGCAGAGCGGCTTTATTGCCGACCTGGGTTACGAGACCTACCAGCGTGTGCTGTGCGAAGCTGTGCTGGAACTGCGCACGCAGGAGTTTGCCGACACCTTTGCCAACACTGCCGATGGCGACGGAGCTACCGACTTTGTCACCGACTGCGCCATCGACACCGACCTGGAGCTGCTGTTCCCCGCCACCTATGTGCCGCAGGAAAACGAGCGCATCACTCTCTATCGCGAGCTCGACGGCATGGACACCGATGAGCAGATTGCAGGCTTTGAGGCACGTCTGCTCGACCGCTTCGGCCCCATTCCCGACGAAGCCCGCGAACTCATCCGCGTGGTGCCGCTCAGGCGTGTGGCACGCTCGCTCGGCATCGAGAAAATCGCCCTGCGCATGGGCGAGAAGGTGGATGGAAAGCCCGGTGAACGCGACCACGACATGTATGTCTACTTCGTGGGGCAGGAAAACGTGGCCTACTACCAGAGTGCCGCCTTCGGGCAGATGCTGCAATACCTGCAACGCAATCCGCTGCGGTGCAAAATCCGTGAGAAAAACGGCCGCCGCTCGCTGCTCATCGGCTCCGTGCCCACCGTGGCCGAGGCTCTGCACATCCTGCGCCACATCACCCAGCTGCCGCCAGCCTGACCAAGGTATGACTTGGGGAAAACTTGTTGCAGTTGCACTTTATAATTGGCTGAATAATTACTCTTCAGAAGTTTTTTAGCAAAAAAATGCAAAATGATTTGGCGGTGGTGGCAACGTGTTGTAACTTTGCCGCAAACAATTTATCTATTCACTAATTAAAGCAACTTACTACTATGGCAAAGAAATGGATATGCACTGTGTGCGGTTATGTGCACGAGGGTCCGGAACCCCCCGAAAGGTGTCCGCAATGCAAGGTGCCCGCATCGAAGTTTAAAGAGCTCAACGAGGACGAGGGCTTGACGTTTGTGGCCGAGCATGAGCTGGGCGTGGCTCGCGGTGTGGACCCCGAGATTCTGCAAGGACTCAAGGACCACTTCAACGGTGAGTGCAGCGAGGTGGGCATGTATCTGGCCATGTCGCGCCAAGCCGACCGCGAAGGCTACCCCGAAGTGGCCGAGGCCTTTAAGCGCTATGCCTGGGAGGAGGCCGAGCATGCCGCCAAGTTTGCCGAGCTCCTCGGCGAGGTGGTGTGGGACACCAAGACCAACCTGGAGAAGCGCATGAACGCCGAAGCCGGCGCTTGCGAGGACAAACTCCGCATCGCCAAGATGGCCAAAGCGCAGAACCTCGACGCCATCCACGACACCGTGCATGAGATGGCACGCGACGAGGCACGCCACGGACAGGGTTTCCAAGGGCTCTACAACCGCTACTTCAAGAAGTAGAGTGTGAGCCAAGTGGCTGAAGAAAGAACCATAAATCGTTTCATAATCTGAGTTTAGCCGCTGCATCGCATGGTGTAGCGGCTTTTTTAGTTTTTTCCGAAATTTTGAGTGCCGAATGCAAGTAGAGCCGCATCCCGATGCAGATTCCCCGATGCAGATTCCCCCCTTCACGATGTCACCCCACGCGGCCATCAGCCGCACCGGCTCTACATGAATAAGTAGGGCTCTACTGTGCTGAAGGCGCGTAGGTGGCTTTGCGTTTTCTCTCGGCTTGCACGATGTTGCGCTGCGCGCGAAATTAGGCTGCGCCTCGGAAAACTGCAAATAAATTTGCGTTTTCTCTCGGCTTGCACGATGTTGCGCTGTGCGCGAAATTAGGCTGCGCCTCGGAAAACTGCAAATAAATTTGCGTTTTCTCTCGGCTTGCACTAATTTTGTAACGAATTTATAACTTGCAGGGGTTGCGTTGGCGACAACTTTGCATAACTTATTGATTTTCAGTATGAATTATTCGTTTTTAGACTTTCTGAAGCTGATTGGCTCGGTGTGTCTGTTCCTCTATGGCATGAAGGTGATGAGCGAGGGGTTGCAAAAAGCTGCCGGCAACCGACTGCGCTCAATCCTGTCGGCCATGACCCGCAACCGATGGATGGGAATCATCACCGGTATCGTGATCACAGCGCTCATCCAAAGCTCCAGCGCTTCCACCGTGATGGTGGTGAGCTTCGTGAATGCGGGGCTTGTGAAACTGGCCGAGTCGGTGGCCGTGATTCTGGGTGCCAACATCGGCTCCACGTTCACCACATGGATTGTGGCCTTTTTCGGCTTCTCGATGGACACCTCGCTGTTCACGCTGCCGCTGCTGGCCATCGCTGTGCCCATGCTGTTCACCAAAAAGAGTCATTATAAGTCCATCGCTGAGTTCCTGATTGGATTCGTGTTCCTGTTTATGGGCTTGGCAGCCATCAGCGCCAATGTGCCTAACCTGAAAGAGTCGCCCGAGGTGTTCGAGGCACTCAAGCAGTATTCCTCGCCCACGTTTGTACACATGCTGCTCTTCTACGTCGTGGGCTTGTTGGTCACCATGGTGATCCAGTCGAGTGCGGCCACGTTCTCGATAGTGCTCATCATGGCCACCAAGGGATGGATACCCTTCGAGATGGGATGCGCCATGGTGCTGGGCAGCAATGTGGGCACCACCATCACACCGGTGCTGGCCTCGCTGGGCGGTAACATTGCCGCCAAGAAAGCCGCCGCAAGCCACGTGCTGTTCAACCTGGTGAGCGCCACGTGGATGTTTGTGGTGTTCTTCCCCTTTGTGAGAATGTCGGCCTGGGTCACACAGGCGTTGCCTTTCGGCTGGGTGGACCCCAACGCGCTCTACAGTGCCGTGCAGGCGGGGCAGGCATCCACTCAGCAGCTCATCGCCTCGATGTCGTGGGGACTCACCATCTACCATACACTCGACAAAACCGTGAGCATGATTGTGATTCTGCCGTTCTACAACCTGCTGGTGAAGGCGGTCGAGGCCCTGTTCCCGTCGAAGCAAACCGACAACGACACCGAGTTCAAGCTCAAGTACATCTCGGCCGGCCTGGGGAGCGCGTCGGAGCTCAACATCCTGTCGGCTCAGAAAGAGGTGGTGCTCATGGCCGAGCGCGTGGAGCGCATGCTGGGGATGGTCAAGACGCTGCTGCACACCAAAATCGGAAGCAACGAGTTCAACGAGCTGTGCCAGCGGGTCGAGAAATATGAGGACATCAGCGACCGCATGGAATACGAGATTGCCAAGTTCCTCAACCAGGTGGTGGACGGCAAGCTGAGCTACGATGCCAAGATGCGCGTGGCCACCATGCTCAACATCGTGAGCGAGCTAGAGAGCATTGGCGACAGCTGCCTCAACCTGGCCAAGACCCTGCAGCGCAAGGGCGAGGCGCAGGCACACTTCAGCGACTACAACTACATGCACATCGACAAGATGTTTGCCTATGTGAGCGAAGCCATGTGCAACATGCTTTCGGTGCTGTGCGACATGGACAACGTTACCGTCGACGACCTCACACGCAGCTACGACAAGGAACGGCAAATCAACGAATACCGCAACAAGTGTCGCGACGAGAACATCGAAAACATCAACGAGAAGAAGTATCCCTACTCGGCCGGCGTGTTCTATATGGACGTGATTTGCGAGGCCGAGAAGCTGGGCGACTACATCGTGAATGTGATTGACAGCGTGGAGGAGCAGATGCGGCGCATCACCACCGACGAGGTGGGCAAGCCCATCATCGCCGAGCTCAACCCCGAAAAAGCCCCCCGACGCGACTGAGACCACCAGCCCAAACCCTTAGAACCCTATAAAACCCCATTTAAAAATAATCAACAACAATGAAATCACTGAAAGGAACCCAAACCGAGAAGAACCTGCAGACGGCATTTGCCGGCGAGTCGCAGGCACGCAACAAGTACACCTACTATGCCTCCAAGGCCAAGAAAGACGGCTATGAGCAGATTGCAGCCATCTTCGAGGAGACCGCCAATCAAGAGAAGGAGCACGCCAAGATGTGGTTCAAGCACCTCGAGGGCGGTGCCGTGAAGAGTACGCCCGAGAACTTGCGCGACGCAGCCGCCGGCGAGAACTTCGAGTGGACCGAGATGTATCGCGAGATGGCCCGCGTGGCCCGCGAGGAAGGTTTCGACGAGATTGCCGACCAAATGGAGGGCGTGGCAGCCATCGAGAAAGCCCACGAGGAGCGCTACCTGAAGCTGCTCGCCAACATCGAGGGCGGGCTCGTGTTCTCGCGCGAGGGCGACGCCATTTGGCAGTGCCGCAACTGCGGACACATCCACATCGGCCCCAAGGCTCCCGAACGCTGCCCGGTGTGCGACCACCCGCAGGCACACTTCCAGCTCAAGCCCGAAAACTACTAAGCAACCCCGAGGCCACACACACGCAGGCCCTGAACGGGAAAGCCCTGACACCTCATGCCGGGCTGCACCCGTCCAGGGCCTGTCTGCACGATACGCCCCATGAAGCTTGCATCACGCGCCAAAGCCGCAAAAACATGCTGAAGAGCATATATTTTAGTTAACTTCTCTAAAAACAAATGCTTGTTTCTTAATTTTCGCAAAATATAGCGATTTTTCTGCCGCAAAGTTATGTTGTAAAACATATGAGCAGTAATTTTGCATCGGTTTTTCATGGTAATAGTTTTTAAGGTTGTGAAAATCCAGGCGTCGTGACGACGGTTGCGCATTTTCATTGTTAATTAAAGGTTTATGTTAATGGTATTAGAAGGTTAATTAGTTAAGCAATCCCCGACGTTGATGTCGAGGATTTTTTTTTGCTTTTTTGCTACCGTCTCCCCAAACCCGTCCTAGGAAGGTTTTTTTTCGGAAGTTGCCGAGTCCTGTAGAGCCGCATCCCGATGCGGCTGATGGCCGAGTCCTGTAGAGCCAGCAGATGCGCTGGCCGAGTCCTGTAGAGCCGCATCCCGATGCGGCTGATGGCCGAGTCAAGAAACAAGGAATTCTGACAATTAAAGACAACGGCTTGAACAGTCAACAAATTAAATACAAATTTATTACAAATAATAAGATGCGAGATGCAAGATGCGAGACGGCTAACGCAAGAGCAGGACAATCACGTAATTCTAATCAGGAATTGAGGAATCTTCGCCTCGGCACGCTCAATCAAATTTCCTTCATTCCTCAATTCCTGACCTTAATTTTCATCCCATCCGCCAGCATTATCGATTATCCATTGTTAATTCCTGATGTTGTCCTTAATTGTCTGACACTTGCGTCAGCCAGCTTGATTCTTGCATCTCGCATCTTTCTTGTCCTTCATTGTCTTCGTTGTTTTCATTTTCTTAAGATATGCGTTTTTTAAACGATGTGGCTGTGCATGTTGTGGAAAAGCATTACCTTTGCGGCGTGAATACTGTTGTGTGACTAACAATGTATATGCGATGAGAAAGAGAATGCATTTTGTGCTGCTGTTGGCGGCGGTGGTGGCGGTGGTGTGCGCCGCAAGGGATTATGTGCCTCAACGGGGCGACTTCACGATCAGCACCGAGGTGTGCTACCGCTGCGACAACGACAACCCCAGCGATTGTGTTGCCGACAGCATCATCATCCGCCTCACCGATGGTGTGGGGCGAACCACCACGATGACGACGTGGGCCGAACCGCTCGACACGGTTCACTGGCAGGGCTTTGGCGACGTGCTGGAGGAGGACATCGACTTCGACGGCATCGCCGACCTGCAGGTGTGCAACGGACCCGTGAACGTGTTTGGCAACCACACCTACACGGCCTATGTGTGGAACCAAAGCACCCACAGCTTTGTGCTGGTGCCGAATTTTGATGAAATCAACAGCTTCTCGGTGGACCGAGAGAAGCGGCAAATAGGCGGCTTCTGGCGGCTCGACAACGAGGTGGAGCTGTCCACCTATGAGTGGCACGACGGTAAGCTGGTGCTGGTGTCGCATGAAAGCCTCGACTACGACACCTGGCTTGAGGAGTGACGCAACCAAGCGAAACAATCACCCATTGTCATTTCTCAATTTTCCATTTTCCATTATCAATTATCAGGGTGCTGAAGGTTGTAGTTATCATGTTCTGCGGCATGGGCGTGGGGTGGCTGCTGCGTGGCCGGCTGTCGACGGCTGTGCAACGGCTCATCATGGTGCTGATTTGGCTGCTGCTGTTCTTGCTGGGTGTGGAGGCGGGTAGCAACCCGCGCATCGTGGGCAGCATCACCACGCTGGGTCTGGAGGCACTGCTGCTGGCCGTGGCGGGCATCGCGGGCAGTGCCGTGTTGGCGTGGGCTTTGTGGCGATGGAGCAAGGGGCGAAAAAACGTGGAGCCATGAAGGGGAGCTTGACCATAGTGGGGTTCTTTGTGCTGGGCATTGCCTGCGGACTATGGCATCTGCTGCCCGACATCAGCACCTGGGGCAACATGAGCTTCTACACGCTGTGTGCCTTGATGTTCTGCGTGGGGGTGAGCGTGGGCGGCAACAGCGAGGTGCTGCGCAGCTTCAAGCAACTCGACTGGCGGCTGATGCTGCTGCCGCTCACCACCATCGTGGGCACGCTGGCGGGGTGCACCATCGTGGCCTGGACGTTGCCGCAACGGTCGCTGGCCGACTGCCTGGCCGTGGGCTCGGGGTTTGGCTACTACTCGCTGTCGAGCATCTTCATCACGCAGTATCGCGGAGCCGAGCTGGGCACCGTGGCGCTGCTGGCCAATGTGGTGCGCGAGGTGTTCACGCTGCTGGGAGCGCCGTTGCTGGTACGCTGGTTTGGCCCGCTGGCACCCATCACCTCGGGCGGGGCCACCACCATGGACACCACACTGCCCGTGATCACGCAGTGCTCGGGCAACGAGTTTGTGATGCTGTCGCTCATGCACGGCTTTGTGGTGGATTTCTCGGTGCCGTTTCTGGTCACGTTCTTCTGCACGCTGTAGGGACGCTGCCTAGGGACGCTGCGATTAGGCCCGATGCACGATTAGCTGGGTGAAAATTTGCACAGTTCATCGATTTTTTGTTTCTTTGCACCCAGTTAGAACTATTAAACTGAACACTATGAGCAAACTCAACCCTACGCTGAAATTGGAGAAACAATTGGGCGAACAAATCTACAACGCATTGCAGGGTCATGTGGTGGAAGACGTGCTGCGCAAGACGCGCATCTCGAGCAGCGATGCCTACTGGCGCAGCAACATGGAAGGGCACAGCCTGAAGGTGCAGCCCGAGCTGCTGCCCAATCTGCACGCGCTGTGCCAAAAGGTGAAGAAACGCCTGAAGGTGGAACACCCCGTTGATTTCTACATCACCGGCGACTCCGATGTGAACGCGTTCTCGCTGGCCGCCGAGGAGGATGGCGAGCCGCATATCGTTAACATCAATTCGGGCCTTTTTGACCTGATGACCGACGAAGAGCTGTGCTTCGTGATTGGTCACGAGCTGGGGCATCTCATCAACAAGGACACGGCTCTCACGCGACTGATCAACTTCGTGTTTCCGCCCGAAGCCGCCGTGCCCGTGACCTTGCAATACAAAATCAGGCTTCACGAGCAACTCGCCGAACTGGTTGCCGACCGCTATGGATATCTGGCCACGAAAGACCTCGGGGTGTGCGTGACCGCGTTCTTCAAGATGGCATCGGGGCTCGACCTGGCCAAGATGAACGTGAGCATCGATGCCTTGATTGCCGACAACACGCGACGGCTGCAATACTTCCTCAACGACCGGGGCGTGAGCCGTTCGACCCACCCAGTGAACCCCATCAGGGTACAGGCCCTCAACCTGTTTGCCACCTGCAAAACGCAGGCCGAGCTGCAGCAAGGCATGGACCAACTCATCTCCATCCTGCTCAAAGTGGGCGACTCGGAGCTCGACGAGCACATGGCACACTTTATCGCGTCGGCAGGCCTGATTGTGGCCTACAGCGACAAGAATGTGAACCAAGACGAGATTAACCAAATCATCGAGACGCTGGCCGCACTGAAGATATTCCCGCGCAAGTTCCTTGAGGAGATTGCTCAGGGCGATGTGGAAAAGACGTTCAACGATGCCGTGGAAGGCATCCTCAACATCAACCCCGGCCTGCGCATGGGCATGCTCGACTACATGATCCACATCGTGCTCAGCGACAAAATCATCGCCACCCAGGAGCTGGACCTGCTCTACCAGTTCGGCGACAGCATAGGACTGAGCGAGCGCGAAGTGGCGGCCGCCATCGCCGAGTCGATCCAAAAGAACTACATGCCCAGCCTGGAGTCCATCTGCTAACCACCCATCCGCATCCAATGAAATTGCCAGCTACCGAATCAAAAGTAGCTGGCAATCGATATGCGTAGTTCCCGCTTGGGTCAAGTGTCGGTGTGATGGTATATCACCACACACAAGAAAACTGCAAATAAATTTGCGTTTTCTCTCAGCTTGCACTATGTTGCGCTGCGCGCGAAATTAGACTGCGCCTCGGAAAACTGCAAATAAATTTGCGTTTTCTCTCAGCTTGCACTAATTTTGCGGTGAAATCGCGAAATTAGGCTGCACCTCGGCAAAAAAGCAAGCGAGCTTGTTTGTTTTGCGCTCGGTTTGCACTAATTTTGCAGTCGAAAGAATAGTTGCTTCATGGTGTGGGGCTGGTCTTGCGGCAGCTGGGCTGTGTCAAGACCGAAGCTGCAACCCGTGGAAGCAGTTTGGCTTGTGCGGCATCAAAAAAACATTGACCAATGGCCCAGAACAGTGCATTAACGCCCATGATGAAGCAGTTCATGGAGATGAAGGCCAAGCACCCCGACGCGGTGCTGCTTTTTCGCGTGGGCGACTTCTACGAGACCTATCTGCAAGATGCCATCACGGCGTCGGAAATATTGGGCATCACGCTCACGCGCCGCTCCAACGGCGGAGCGGCGGCCACCGAGATGGCTGGTTTTCCCCATCATGCCCTCGACACCTACCTGCCCAAGCTGGTGCGTGCCGGCAAGCGTGTGGCCATATGCGACCAGCTCGAAGACCCCAAGCTCACCAAAAAGCTCGTGAAGCGCGGCATCACCGAGCTGGTGACCCCCGGTGTGG
Source organism: Muribaculaceae bacterium (assembly GCA_017545095.1). The sequence continues at coordinate 45,814 of JAFYCU010000154.1, forward strand.
TGGTGGGTGGCAACATCCTCGACCGCAAGGAGAACAACTTCCTGGCCGCCGTACACTTTGGCAAGGGCATGGTGGGCGTGGCTTTCCTGGATATCAGCACCGGTGAGTTTCTCACTGCCGAGGGCAGCAGCGAATATGTGGACAAGCTGCTGGGCAACTTCTCGCCCAAGGAGGTGCTCATCGAGCGCAGCACGCGCCAACGGTTCCAAGAGGCTTTCTCGGCTCACTACCTTACCTTTGAGATGGACGACTGGGTGTTCACCCTCGAGAGTGCCACCAGCCGCCTGTTGCGCCATTTCGAGACGCAGAACCTGAAGGGGTTCGGTGTGGATGGCATGGACCACGCCATTGTGGCTGCCGGGGCCATCCTGCAATATCTCGACCTCACGCAGCACACCCACATCAAGCACATCACCACGCTGGCGCGCATCGAGGCCGAGCGATATGTGCGCCTCGACCGTTTCACTATCCGCAACCTGGAGTTGGTGGCCCCTATGAGTGAGGGCGGCAAGTCGCTGCTTGGCGTGCTCGACAAGACGCTCTCGCCCATGGGCGGGCGCATGTTGCACCGGTGGCTGTTGTTCCCGCTCAAGGACGTGCAGGCCATCGAACGCCGCCTAGATGTGGTGGAGCATTTTATGCGCCAGAGCGACAGCCGCGAGTTGCTGCGCGAGCAGCTCGAAATCATCGGTGATGTGGAGCGTCTGGTGTCGCGTGTGGCCGTGGGGCGCATCACCCCGCGCGAACTGGTGCAGCTGCGGTGTGCACTGCAGGCCGTGGAGCCCATCAAGCAGATGTGTGTCGGCAGCGGCTGCGACGTGCTGCGCGCGCTGGGCGACCAGCTCAATCCCTGCTCGCTTATCCGCGACCGCATTGCTCACGAGGTGAACCCCGATGCGCCGGCACAGGTGGCCAAGGGAAACGTGATTCTGAGTGGGGTGAACGAACAGCTCGACCATTTGCGCCACATCACCCATTCCAGCAAGGACATGCTCATGCAGCTGCAGCAGCGCGAGTCGCAGCGCACCGGCATCCCCAGCCTGAAAATCGCCTACAACAACGTGTTTGGCTACTACATCGAGGTGCGCAACACCCACCGCGACAAGGTGCCGCCGGAGTGGACCCGCAAGCAGACGCTGGTGAATGCCGAGCGCTATGTGACCGAAGAGCTCAAGCGGCTCGAGGAGGAAATCCTCGGTGCCGAGGAGCGCATCCTCATCCTCGAGGGACAGCTCTTTAACGAGCTGGTGACCGCTGTGGCCGAGTATATCCCCGCCATCAAGGCCGATGCGGTGGTGCTGGCACAGCTCGACTGCCTGAGTGCGTTCACACGCGTGTCGCTCGAAAACAAATACAACCGCCCCGAGGTGGACGAGTCGCTCGACATCGACATCACCGATGGCCGACACCCCGTGATCGAGCAACAGCTTCCCGTGGGCGAGGAATATGTGCCCAACAGCATCCAGCTCAGCAACGATGGTGAGCAAATCATGATCATCACCGGCCCCAACATGGCCGGCAAGAGTGCCCTGCTGCGCCAAACGGCCCTCATCACCCTCATGGCGCAGGTGGGATGCTTTGTGCCCGCGCAGCGTGCCCGCATAGGCGTGGTGGACAAGATTTTCACCCGCGTTGGGGCCAGCGACAACATCTCGCTGGGCGAGTCCACCTTCATGGTCGAGATGACCGAGGCTTCGAGCATCCTCAACAACCTGAGCGAGCGCAGTCTGGTGCTCTTCGACGAACTGGGGCGCGGCACCAGCACCTACGACGGCATTTCCATCGCCTGGAGCATTGTGGAGTATATCCACGAGCACACCACGCATGCCAAGACGCTCTTCGCCACCCACTATCACGAACTCAACGAGATGGAGCGGTCGTTCAAGCGCATCGTGAACTACAACGTGAGCGTGAAGGAGGTGGGCGGCAAGGTGGTGTTTGTGCGCAAGCTCGTCAAGGGCGGCAGTGCCCACAGTTTTGGCATCCATGTGGCCAAGCTCGCCGGCATGCCCGCCAGCATCGTCGAGCGCGCCAACCAGGTGCTTGCGCAGCTCGAGGCCAACAGCAACAACGGGGAGAACCTCACGCGTGACCTCGACAACGTGGCTTCGACGCGCAGCGGCTACCAGCTGTCGATTTTCCAGCTCGACGACCCCGTGCTCACGCAAATCCGCGATGAAATCCTGCACATCGACATCAACAACCTCACCCCCCTGGAGGCCCTGAACAAGCTGCACGGCATCAAGGGCATCCTCACTGGCAAACACTCGCAATAACCCCTTTGTAACGATGAAAAAGCTTCTTCTCCTTGATGCTTATGCATTGATTTTCAGGTCATTCTATGCCATGATTCGCAGCCCTCGCGTTACCTCGACGGGCATCGACACCAGTGCTGTGTTCGGCTTTGTGAACACGCTGCAAGACCTGCTGGGACGCGAACAACCGTCGCACATCGCCGTGTGCTTCGACCCTGGCGGAAAGACGTTCCGCCACGAGGCCTTCCCCGACTACAAGGCCAACCGCAGTGCCACCCCCGAGGGTATTCTCGTGGCCGTGCCCTATATCAAGCGCATCCTTGAGGCCTACCGCATCCCCGTGATGCAGGTCGAGGGCTTTGAGGCCGACGACGTGATTGGCACACTGGCGCACCAGGCCGAGCAACAGGGGTTTTTCACCTACATGGTTACCGGCGACAAGGACTTTGGACAGCTCGTCACGCCACAGGTGAAGATTTTCAATCCAGGCAAAAACATCATCGAGGGCGTTGACGAGGTGAATGAGAAATACGGCCTGAACAATCCCAAGCAGGTAATCGACATCCTGGCCCTGATGGGCGACTCGGCCGATAACATCCCCGGCTGTCCGGGCGTTGGCGAGAAAACCGCCGTCAAACTCATCCAGCAGTTCGGCTCGGTGGAGAACCTGCTGCAACGCACCGGCGAGCTGAAGGGTGCTCTCAAAACCAAAGTGGAGAGCAATGGCGAGCAAATCAAGTTCTCGAAATTCCTGGCCACCATCATCACCAATGTGCCCATCACCCTCGACGAGCAGGCGTTGCGCCGCCAGCCCGCCGACTTGGAGGCGTTACGCAAGGTGTTTGCCGAGCTGGAGTTCCGCACGCTCACCACACGCATCATCGACCAAGGCGCGGCCAACGTGGGCTTGGAGGTGAAACAAAAGAGAGAAGGCCCCCTGAATCCCCCCAAAGGAGGACTTGCTGAGCCGCGTTCGCTGTTCGACTCACTTTCCGAATCCAATTCCGAACCAAGCCTCCCCCCTTCAGGGGCGAATGAGGGGAGCCATGGCCTTGTCGGTGCCACATCCTACACGCTTGTGAGCGACTTCGAGGCCGCTGCCG
>JAFYCU010000155.1 GCA_017545095.1 Muribaculaceae bacterium
ACCTGTGCGCCCCCGAGGTGGCGCTGAACCACGGCTACTGCGACTTCTTCCTCATGCCCGACCGCGTGCGTTACCCGCAGGTGGCGCACAGCTACATCATCGAGGTGAAGTACCTGCGCAAGGACGACCCCGAGAGCCTGGCCGAGCGGCAGCGCACCGAGGCCGCCGCGCAGCTGCGCCAATACGCACAAGGCCCCATGGTGCAGCAGCTCGCACAGGGCACACAGCTGCATCTCATCGCCATGCAATTCCGAAACCTGGACCTGATTTATATGGAAGAGGTTGTGTGAGATGCGAGATGTTAGTAAACGAGTAAACTAGCGTTTTACTGAGAACTGAGAAAAGGCCTCCCCAAACCCATCCTAGGAGGGGCTTTCTAAGACGCGAGACATAAGAACAGTAGAGCCGCACCCTGGGCGGCTGATGACCGAAGCAAGAACTGAAAACTGAGAACTGAAAACCGAGAACTGAGAACTGAGAACTGATAAAGCATAAACCTAAAAACGACATGACAAGAGAAGAATTCATGGCCGACATCAGGGCTGGAATCCCCGATGTGTTGCCCGAACCGATGCCTTACGACACAGCGATTAACCATGCGCCCAAACGCAAGGACATCCTCACTCCCGAAGAGAAGAAACTGGCCTTGCGCAATGCGCTACGCTATTTCCCCGCCAAGCATCATGCCACGCTGCTGCCCGAGTTCCGCCACGAGCTGGAAACCTATGGCCGCATCTATATGTACCGCTTGCGGCCACGCTACGAGATGAAGGCTCGCCCCATCGACGACTATCCTCACCGCAGCCGCCAAGCCGCAGCCATCATGATGATGATTCAAAACAACCTTGACAAGGCGGTGGCTCAGCACCCGCATGAGTTGATCACCTATGGCGGCAACGGTGCGGTGTTCCAGAACTGGGCGCAATACCGCCTGGTGATGCGCTACCTGAGCGAGATGACCGATGAGCAGACCCTGGTGATGTACAGCGGGCACCCACTGGGCTTGTTCCCCTCGCACCAAGAGGCTCCACGCGTGGTGGTGACCAACGGCATGGTGATTCCCAACTACAGCAAGCCCGACGACTGGGAGCGCATGAACGCCCTGGGTGTGAGCCAGTATGGCCAGATGACCGCCGGCTCGTATATGTACATCGGCCCACAAGGAATCGTGCATGGCACCACCATCACTGTGCTCAACGCCGCTCGCAAGGTGATGGGCGACGAGCGCGAGAAGCGCATCCCACTGTTTGTGACCGCAGGCTTGGGTGGCATGAGCGGTGCACAACCCAAAGCCGGCAACATTGCCGGTGTGGTGAGCGTGACTGCCGAGGTCAACCCGCTGGCTGCCCGCAAACGCTACGACCAAGGCTGGGTGGATGAGCTGCATGAGAATCTCGACGAGTTGATTCCCGCCATCCGCAAGGCTGTGGGCGAGCGTCGCGTGGTGTCGATGGCCTATGTGGGCAATGTGGTCGACCTGTGGGAGCGACTCGCCGATGAAGGCATCCATGTGGACCTGGGCAGCGACCAAACCTCGTTGCACAACCCCTATGCTGGCGGCTACTATCCCGTGGGCTACAGCCTCGAAGAGTCGAAGCGCATGATGGCCGAGGAACCCGACCGCTTCAAAGAGTGCGTGTTTGAGTCGCTGCGCCGGCAGGTGGCAGCCATCAACCGCCTCACGGCAGAGGGCATGTATTTCTTCGACTACGGCAACGCATTCATGCTCATGGCCAGCCGTGCCGGCGCCGACATCATGAAGGACGAGACCCACTTCCGCTATCCCAGCTATGTGCAGGATATCATGGGTCCGATGTTCTTCGACTACGGTTTCGGCCCGTTCCGCTGGGTGTGCACCTCGTGCGACCCGCACGACCTGGAAATCACCGACCGTCTGGCAGCCGAAGTGCTCGACGACATGATGGGTCATGTGACCGATGACATTCGTGGGCAGCTCGCCGACAACCTGCACTGGATTCGCGAAGCTGGCAAGAACCACCTGGTGGTGGGTTCGCAGGCACGCATCCTGTATGCCGACTGCGAGGGTCGCACGCGCATCGCGTTGGCGTTCAACGATGCCATTCGCCGTGGCGAAATCAGCCGCCCGGTGGTGCTGGGGCGCGACCACCACGACGTGAGCGGCACCGACTCGCCTTTCCGCGAGACAAGCAACATCTACGACGGCAGCCAGTTCTGTGCCGACATGGCCGTGCACAACGTCATCGGCGACGCCTTCCGTGGGGCCACCTGGGTGAGCCTGCACAACGGCGGCGGCGTAGGCTGGGGCGAAGTCATGAACGGTGGCTTCGGCATGGTGATTGACGGTAGCGACGAGGCCGACCGCCGCATCCGCCAGATGCTGCTCTGGGACGTGAACAACGGTATTGCCCGTCGCTCGTGGGCTCGCAACGCTGGCTCGATGGATGCCATCCGTCGCGAGATGGAACGCACACCGGGCCTGCAGGTGACCATGCCCAACCTGGTCGACGACGCACTGCTCGAGGGATAAAAGTACGCGCCTCATGGGCCCCCTAAATCCCCCTAAGGGGGATAGAGCTTCTAAAGGCTCTAAGGACTTTAAAGACTTTAAGGACTCTATTCGAGATTTAGCGTCAAGCCCCTCCTGATTTCAGGAGGGGCTTGGTGAGTCTTTTTCTCGCATCTTGCATCTCGCATCTCGCCTCTTAAAAACATTTATGCGCGATTTATGCCGCTATGTCGGCAAAAAGGTGTAATTTTGCATCTTGAAAGAAAGAACGACACAAAACCTTCTATGACCGAGCCTGCACTTTACCTGATTCCTGTGCCGCTCAGCGAGGGAGCACTCACCCGGGTGCTGCCGAGTATGAACGTGGAGCTGGTGCGCGACATTCGCCACTATGTGGTGGAAAACGTGCGCAGTGCGCGGCGTTTTCTCAAGAAGTGCGACCCCGCAATCGACATCGATGCACTCACGTTCAGCGAACTGAACGGTCACACACGCCCCGAGGAGGTGGAGGCCATGCTGCAACCGCTGGAACAGGGTCTGCCAGTGGGTGTGATCAGCGAGGCTGGCTGCCCGGCAATTGCCGACCCCGGAGCCGACCTGGTGGCCATAGCGCAGCGCAAAGGCCTGCGCGTGCACCCACTGGTGGGGCCGTCGAGCATCGTCATGGGGCTGATGGCTTCGGGATTCAACGGACAGAGCTTCGCCTTTGTGGGCTATCTGCCAATCGAAGCTGGAGCGCGGGCACGGAAATTGAAGGAAATGGAGCAGCGCATCGTGCGCGACGACCAGACGCAGATTTTCATCGAAACACCCTACCGCAATCAGCGTCTGTTCGATGACTTGCTGAAGCATCTGCCAGCAGCTATGAGGCTGTGTGTGGCCGTGGACATCACCGGAAAAGACGAACGCATCGCCACACGCACCATCGCACAATGGAAAGCGCACCCCATTCAGTTAGAGAAAGTGCCTGCTATCTTTCTGCTTTACAAATAGTGGAACGAAAAAAGGACAATGAATCGAGACTACGGTAAACACAGACATCGCGCGAGTGAATATACAACCATCAACTTCGATGACGACCCTTTCGAGGTGACATCAGCAGCAGTTGTGCCGCCCACAAGCGAAGGCGACCGCCCCACCGACTATGGCTTTATCAGCTTTGGCAGTGGCAGCAGCGGCAACTGTGCCTATCTGGGCACTTTTCAGAGCGGCATCCTGATTGATGCCGGTGTGGACATCGACCAGGTGTTTGATGCCCTGCAGCGCAATGGCGTGCGCGAACAGGCGGTGAAAGGCATCTTGCTCACCCACGACCACCAAGACCACGTGCGCTATGTCTACACCTGCGTGCGCAACCACAAGCACCTGCGCGTGTACTGCACGCCTAAATTGATGGTCGGCCTGCTGCGGCGACACAACATCTCGAAGCGCATTCGCGACTATCACGAGGCCATCTACAAGGAGATTCCGTTCAAACTCGCCAAAATGGAAATCACCGCTTTCGAGACCAGCCACGACGGCAGCGACAACATGGGATTCAGCATCCAGATTGGCGACCGCATCTTTGTGGTGGCCACCGACATGGGTGTGATCACCGACCGAGCAAGCTATTACATGTCGCAGGCTCACTACCTGATGATCGAGAGCAACTACGACCGCCAGATGCTTGACACTGGCCGTTACCCAGAATACCTCAAGGCTCGTGTGCGCGGCGAGAAAGGGCATCTCGACAACAAAGAGGCAGCCGCGTTTGTCGCCGAGCACTACCACGAGGGATTACGCAATGTGTTTCTGTGTCACTTGAGCAACGACAACAACCGCCCAGAAATTGCACGCGACACGATGGCGATGGCCCTGCAAGCGCGCGGACTCACCGTGGGTGATGGCAGCAACGCACCCGACCAGCGCGGACGCGACATCCAAGTCTACGCCCTGCCGCGATTTCAAAGCTCCCACTGGTTTGTGCTGTGAGTGGTGCGGCAAAAAATAGGGCGGAGTATTAGCGATTAGAACACATAAGCCCTCCACAACGGTTGACAAAAGGCAATTCGGCCATCGGGTATGCAAAGAAAGCCCCTCCTTCGGGAGAGGCCTTTTCAGCCACGAGCTACAAGTGTCGCGATGCGGCTTTCGCATCATGATGCAGCTCTGCATGAGTCGGTTACCCGTGTCCTGTAGAGCCGCTGCACGCAGCGGCTTGTATATTCGTTTTGCATCGCGGCCACCATGCGGAGGGCAATGCCGCGACATTTGACACCGACGAAGTTACAAGCCGCACCATGGTGCGGCTCTACAGGACGCAGAAACAAAGCCCCTCCTTCAGGAGGGGTTTGGGGAGGCCCCACGGGGTTTGGGGAGGCCTTTTTAGCTACAAGCTACATGTCTCGCATCTCGCGTCTTGCATCTCGCGTCTTTTTTGCGTTAGCCATCTTGCGTCTTGCATCTCGCGTCTCGCATCTTTTTTGCGTTAGCCATGAGCTTGGCTCTCGCTTCTTGGTTCTCGGTTCTTATTTAAGCATAGTGCTGATGACGATGTTCACGTCGTCGATGTCCACCACGCCATCGCCGTTCACGTCGGCGTTGTAGGCCGGGGTGTCCACGCCGTCGCCACTGATGCCGCATCCAGAACCAGATAGGCCAGATTGGAGGATAGTATTGATAACTGCCGCAACATCCTCGATGTCGACCACCCCGTCTATATTCAAGTCATGCGGGTACACGAGCGGATATGCACTGCCGGCATATTCCATCGTGCCATCAGATTGCACCACCGAAACCAGTCCCACCGTGTGTGGGTCGATGTTGGTCGTTAGATCTTGGTTGGTGTCGAGTATGTTGCCCTCGCCCACATACGGGCCAACACCCTCAATAAACCAGCCGCCAAGAGCGTATCTCTCCGCGCCGCACACCTCTATCAAACTCCGGCCGGGGGTCGCGTCCGACAGGTTGAAGTCATACATTGCGACCTCTCCTTCCCGTGTGTCCCACGGCAGGAACGGGTAATTACCATACCACCACGAAGCCGCGCCAGGTACGAGATTGGGTGCCACGAGAAGATGGTGGTCCTGCCTAAGACTTTGGCATCCTGACTCACACCGAAGTCCATAAACCACCTTGTCTGCCTCGCGGACAAAGGCGACTATATATGTCTGGCCTTCGAACGTGCACAGACACTTTTCATAGCTCTTCCCGTTGATGACAGAGTCGCCTTTGAAAGTGAGAGAGTATTGGTAGTAGAAATCATAATCCTGACTGTAATCGGGGTTGAGTTCAAAAAACAGATAGTTCCAGCTCACGCCCTCGCGCACCAAGGGGACGTATTCGTAGCCGCTTCCCGCTGCTGCAACAGCACTCGAAAGGGCCAAAAGAATAAAAATTAAAGTTTTCATTGTTTGATTTTTTATGTTAGTCACAGTTGTGGAGATGCGGCTCGCTCAACGAGGGCAGCATCTCCACCACATGATTTAGCGGTAATCACTCGGCGTTACGGTGAACGTGGCTCCCTTGTCTACTGCGAAGCCTGGTCCAAACGTTATTTCACCCTTGTACTCAATCTCATATTCCACCCCGCTCTTGATGGTGACATCGCCCGCCGTGCGGTTGCTGTCCACGTTGCTTCCAGCCAACACATCGCTGGCGATGACGTACTGAGACTTGCTGATGTTGGTGTTCTGCAACACCAATGGAGCAACATAAGGCAAGGCATCGTGTTGATAAACCATAACTGTGCAATTTGATGGAACAGAATTGAATGTGACACTCCCTGTTGAGGTTGTGTCTTTACGGCAGAATCCGCCATTGGCACAAATACCCACAATCGATGAGCCTGTTCCGCCAATACCCGTGACAATGACTGAACTATTGTTGCGGACTACTTCTATTCCATTTCCGATAACCTGCGGTTGGGCCGTCCATAGTTCAACCTCGGGGTCTCCAAGCAAGTTGTGCCGTATGCGGCATCTTGGCGGATACGGGCGACTAAAGTCATCGTTTACAGCATTCGGTATTGTTTTTGACTCTGCCTCAAGCTGTCCGATTTTATAGAACGTTTTATTCTTGACCAGATTGCAGAAAGCCGCTTCAAGCGATGCAGAGCAATTGCTGTTGGTGCCGCTATAATTCGTGCTGTAGTAACCGCTTCTTGTATTGCCCAGATAAGCAATACCACCATAGTCTTTTCCAAAAACATAGGATTCCCCCATCGACCAAATACCAACTCCACCGTTCTCCCGGTAATCATCAAACGGCATGGTTGTGCATGCGATAGAGTACATCACACCTGGTTTCGTGCCGTTTCCAACAAGGTCTATGCCACATCCGCTTGTGTCATAGCCGTACCCTCCGCCATCCTCGTCTGCCGTAATCGTATAAGGACGGTGATTGTCAGGCATTGTCCTGATGTGGTTAACCGTAATGTGCCGGGAGTTTCCATGTCCATGCAGGCTGTAGAACCCGCTGGGGTTGTAGTGCATGTTGCTGATGACATCTCTGCCTTTCGGATTTGTTGCTGTTATTTCCTCCATTAAGGTCCAATCTGGGAACGTTGAGTTCAGATAATTGTAGACGTAATGCGCCTCATCATTCTTCTGCAACTGTGCGCATTGAGTGAAAAAGCAGCGAGTCAAATAATCAGTGTCCCCTTTCCCCGGATTCAGCTCATATAAAAGCAGTTTATCAATGTATGAGTCAATCTCATCTCCATCAACGGCTGGCAACCGCCCCACATAAAGTTCCGGTTGGAAATCAATCGCATCTGTTGAAAAACTGCTCCAGTCGGAGTTTAATTCGCTGTAATACAAATCCGAGGGGGAGAGTAGAGCTGAATCGGCTGACGATGTGTAGCCATACCGAAAAGGTACATCTTTACCAACAAACAAGACAAATCGGGTCCCCGCTTTGAATGCGCCTTTCAGATACTGCCTGATTTTACCGGCGTCATCATTCAAGGCTGAGATGACATTGCCACTGTCGTTTAAAATCACATCGCCGTCTTCTACAACAGGGTTGCTAAGAATGCTTTCAACCGTCACCAAGCCTGTTTTGTAGCCTTTCTGCCTTTTAAGAGCCACAAGTTTAGTGACAGATTTCTTAAGGCTGTCCGGAACAACCACTATATATTCATCTTCCGGGAAATGGAACATGATTTGTGGATTCGGGTCAATGACAGAATCGGTTATGCAAGTGTCGTCTGGATTGAAGCGATGAAGCCTTGGCGGATTGTATGCGTTGTTCTCGACAACTTCAGGATTTGCGACGCAAGATCTTGTGTTCTCCCAGAACTCGGATCTCAGACTGGATGACTGTGGGTATAGAAGTGAGTTGGGATTCATGTTGACCAAGTCATAGCTGATTATGACATCAAATTGTTCGTTTATGCGAATTGTCTTGGTCTTGGGGTTATAAAGAACCGGGTGGATTGCGATAGAAAGGACACGATTTTCACCAAGATAATACCCTTCGCTTACTTTATCTGCTATTAGACTTGGATACATGACGGAACTTGCATATATGAGTGTGTCCATGCAAAATGCGCTTGCGGTGGTGTCGCTTATTGCTTTGCACGGCTGGGAAGGATAAACCGAATGGTTTAAAGCAATATCCGTGTGACAGCTGGCAGAAACAGATACAGAAATGTTGCGTGCGTTGTATGGGACAGACAGCGTAAGATACTTACACGGCAGCATTGGTGCGCCGTCTGATCCCAGACTGGGCATGCCATTATAACTGACATAAGACCATACAGAATCATTCTGCGCAATATTTGATACAATCACACTGTCTGTGCTGAATGTCAGTGGGATTGTGATCTGGTCTGAAGCAGCCATAGAGAATGTTGACAGCAGAGCTATCAACAAAAGCTTTCTAATAACACAACACATATCTTCAAGGTGTTATCGCGTTAATATCATGCGTTTAGCGCCCAGCTCACGGCCATCGGCGACGAGGGCATATATGTACATGCCCGCCTGCAGACTGCTGCCGTTGATGGTCACGCAGCCGGCATCCATTTGGGCGATGGGCAGCTCCATGAGCTGCTGACCCTGCAGGTTGTAGACGAAGATGCTTGCGCTCTGTGTTCCTTCGGGCAAGTTGTAGTTAATCACCGTGTCATCCGTGAACGGGTTGGGTTTGTTTTGTCCCAGCACCTCGGCGGTGTGGTCGCTGAGCAGGTCTTCCGTGTGGCTCTGCGCGGGGGCTTGGTTCACAGCGGGAGCATTGTGCTGGCCTTCCCTTTCCTTGACCGCCTCCAGTTCGCTGCTGAGCTGGTTGACGGCATTCACCAGCAGGGGGATGATGCCAAGATAGTTGACATACATGTTGCCGTCGTTGTCCCTGTGCACCAGATCGGGCAGCACCTGCTCCAGTTCCTGTGCCAGAAAGCCATAGTGCCGTTGTTGCTGGCGGTTGGACTCAAGATTGCTGTAAAACCTGTCGAAAAACTGTTTGTCACGCAGCTCCTTCTCATCAAGCGGGCCGCCATCAGCATCGAGACTCGGATTGTAACGTCCGGGTTCAAGATCCTTGTAGCGGTAGGAAACACCTCGCAGGTCGGACAGCACAACCAGGGCATCGTTCACGTCACGCACATCCTCCTTGAACCTCTCGTCGCTCGCAAGGAGCACCCCCTGCGATTTGATGGGGTAGTTGAAGTTGACGGCGGCATCGCGGTCGTTGTCAAAGTAAAACACGGTGTCGGATGCGTGGGAGTTGTCGGTAACATACACCCCATGCTTGCCATGAAGCCACAAGCGGTCGGTGTCGTGGTCCTCGCTCAGTTCACCGACGATTACGCTTAACGCACGTCTCACATGACTCTGGTCGCCAAATGAGATGCGCCCGCCTGAGCCAAACACGTTACGGCCATAAATCTTGATGGCCGTGATAGTGTCGCGGCGGTTCTCGGGCTGACCAGCCATGACTTGATTCTCGATAGAGTCTGGACCCACCACCAAATAGCCGGCAGGTTTAATACGCAGCTGAGCCTCGGAAACGAATGCTGAACAGCACGCGATTGCAGTTGCAATCAAAAGGATTTTCTTGTTCATAGTTAAATACATTTTAATTTAATAATATTGTTTTTTCTAACACCCTTGGCGGCGGGAGCCACCGCCAAGGGCGGGTTTCTGGCAGGCCCTGGAGGGCGGGGATCATTTCAGTTGGGTTTGTTAGTCGCTAAGCGATTTGCGGCGAAGTTAGCGAGTGATTCCACCTTATTAGTAACGGCTCACTCGGTGCCGGTGCCGGAATCAACATTGACCATACCGGCGTAGGTGCCGTTGTCCTCGCTGTCGATCAGGATAGCTGTGTGACCTGTCATGTTTGAAAGCGAGACGTTGAACACCGACGATGTGACGC
>JAFYCU010000156.1 GCA_017545095.1 Muribaculaceae bacterium
ATCACGGTGGGTGATAATGAGATTTACGCTCCGAATGGTAATGAATTCTACTATCCCTTTATTCCCGAAGAGAGCGGTGAGTACACCTTCAGCACCTCTGGCTTTGCTGCATTGAATCCCGCAGCGGCGGTGATGCTTGGAAATGACGTGATAGATTACTGTGTACCTAATCAAACAGACATAAATATAACCGTCACGCTTCAGGCAGGAGTCGCCTACGCCTTTAGAGTGCGTGTAGGTACCAGCCATGGCGCTTTCATCCACCTGAACGTGACTAATGATGGAGGGTCGCCGGTTGGCGATGACAACGTGCTCCAAATGGGCGACAACGAGGTGGTTTTAGCCGAAGAAGCCACACTCTATACCTTTACGCCCGCCGAGAGTGGTGCCTACCTATTCACGATGAATTGTGACGCTTCGGCGATGGTGGCTATTGCAGATAATGATAAAGGAATTGCTTCGTCGTTGGGCTATGCCGAAGTACCGGGGCAGACAATCTGTGCTGGCATCATGCTTGAGGCAGGTGTAACTTGTCAGGTTGCGACTAGACTTTTTGAGGGCAGCGTCGACAGCGCCATCCTGAACATAGCCAAGTACGAAATCGCCCCCATCACGTTGGGTGAGAATGAGATTTACGCTCCGTATGGCTCGCTGTTCGAATATCCATTCACCCCACCGGTGAGCGGAGAGTACACCTTCCGCACCATTGGCGATGCTTCGCTCTCGCCTTCAGTTGGGGTGTTCCTTGGAGAAGATGATCTTGGATATGATGAAGCGAATAATGAAGACGCGGAATTCACAGCCACGCTTGAGGCTGGAGTCACCTACACCGTTAGGACCCTTGTTGGTTGTTATAATGCATCCCTCATTCACCTGACCGTGGTTTCGCCTCTGCTCGCCATCAATGTGCCCGAATCGTTTGAGCACGGCATGGTGACCAGCGACAAGGAGGCCGCCTCCATCGGCGAGACCGTAACGCTGACCGTGACCCCCGACAACGGCTATGAGATTGAAACGCTCACCGTGACTTTCAGCCCCGAGGTCGAGCCAAGCGGCGCACAAATACGTCTGCGTGGCGGCTCAGTGGACATTATCCCAGGCACCGATCTGAACACCTTCACCTTCGAGATGCCGGCTGCTCCTGTTTACGTGAACGCCACGTTTAAAGAGGCCACCGTTACTGGTGTCCAAGACCTCAACGCAGCGCAGCCCCGCAGCGGCCAGCGCTACAACCTCATGGGTCAGCCCGTTGGCGATGACTACAAGGGCATCGTCATCCAAGACGGCAAAAAGTTCGTTGTGAAATAACATTTCACACACCGCATCCATAAAGGCTCGCCAATCGGTGAGCCTTTTCTTTCCCCCGCCCAACCCAAAGTGCAACAAAATGGGACTGTCCCCTTTTCATCTGTCCCAACCTTTTTGAATTATGACACACCATCGTGCACAATACCAGGCATTTACGGCCTTTACTCCACGACGCGCCATGGCGCGTCCCTACATATTTACATTGGTGTCCGGGAAAACCAATAATTCAAAATCTGCCAAATGGTAAAAAATCAGCGGCACGCCCAACGACGTGCCGCCAATCTGTTATCTCTAATCTATAATCTATAATCTAATTATTACTCCCAGCCTGAGATGGCCATGATGTGGTTGATGAGCGCGTTCAGGTCGAAGGCGTCGACCTCGCCGTCGCCGTTGAGGTCGGGCTGGCCATAATAAATATTACCCTCGATGCCCAAGATGAGGTTGATGAGCGCATTCAGGTCGTTACCATCGACGTTGTTGTCGCCATCGACGTCGCCATATACCACCTGTGGGTAAGCATCGTTGTAAATCAACTCCAAGCCGGGGATTACAAACTCGTACTCCTGGTCCTTGGTCACCGACCTCACATTAAACTGGATGTAACTGAAATGCAGCGGGTATAGGCCCAGGTTGGCCGCATCGACCCAGTCGGCGGTAGGAAGATTGATGGTGTACTCGCCATTGACATTGTCGGTGGGCGCGGTGAATGTGTTGTTGATTGTCGAACCCGCATTTGGTGAGGTGTAGAGATATACTTTCGACACCTCGAGGTCGCCAGGACGATATCGCACCCGTATAGTGTCGGGGATGCCCCACATTTGATAAGGCGTCAGCATCGACAGTCGGATGTACGGGCTTCGTGACGACGAGCCGGCGAAGTTGAGTTTCATGCCGTTTTCGAAGGCCTCGAAGGTGGCGTTCTTGAATCCGCTGGCCGAGAATTTCCAATCATCCGGAATCAGTTCATCGCCCTGGATGGTGGTCACGCGAGCCTTGGGGTTCTCGACGCGCACCACGAGGGTGTCGACAAAGCCCTCACCCTCGCCGTAGACCTCGGTGCGTCCGTCGGCCACGGCGACCAGCGTTCCGCCATCCACGATACGGCACACATGCGGGTCGACAACAGTCCAGTCGATTGCCGACGGGTCGACATCGTCCTCGCCGAGTCCGCTCACGGCCACCACGCTGATGCGGTAGGGATGGTTGCGGTCGATGACCACGCTGTCGCAGCGCAGGTGCTTCTCCGAAGCCATCAGCAGCACGTCGGTTTCGCAGGTGATGCCGTTGTAATTGGCGTAAATCTTGCCTGTTGCGGGCAACGAAGCCGCGGTAAACACACCATTCTCGTCGAACGAGCCCAGTTGCTCATCGCAGGAGAAGGTGCAGCCCTGCAGGTCCTTGTCGAGCAACACGCCATACTGGTTGTAGCCATAGATGCCAAACGACAGGCGTGCCGAGCACGAGAGGTTGAAACTGCGTGGCGCAAAGTCGATGATGCCGATTTGGTCGTCGTCGGGGGCATTAGAAATCAGCGCCCAGCCGTTGCCGGTGTCGCGCAGCATACCGTCGCTCAAGCGGTTCACCACCTCGCCGTTGACCACCATGCACGACGAGCCACCGCCATCCAGGTTCACACCGTTCCAGGCTCCGAGCCCCAGCAAGCCACCGGCGCACTCCGAGAGCGACGCGCCCAGCGAGATAGTGCTGCGACCGTCGAAGATTGCCAGATACACCTTTGTGCTGTCGGCGCTGAAGCCCATGCAGGTGCGCGGCTGGCGGTCGGTGAGGTTGTCGATGAGTTGGCCGTCGCGCAGGATAATGTGGTCGCTGCCACCAACCATCTCCATGAAGTTGGCCTGCAAGTCGGGCATCCCCTCAAGCCACACCCTCATGCTAATCTCAATTTCCTCGCCGCGGTGCATGTTAGACGTTATCTGTACCGGATCGCCACGGAACCACAGCAATGCTTTGCCCCGCGGGATATTGATAACCGACGCGTTGAACACACTGTCGATCACCACCGTTTCCGAGCCGTTGGGTTTCCACTTGAACTGGCCGTCCTTGGGGCTGACGAGCACCATGCGGCCGTGAGTCCAGTACTTGTAGGCCGAGCCCCAGTTCTCGGTGAAGAGGAAGGTGCCTGTAGTGGGCGCATCCTCATAGTTCACCCTGATGCAGTTCATGCTGTGCAGGTCTTGCTGCTGGCCGTTGTAGGTGATTGTGCCTTGATAATGCACGCGGTCGATGTAGGGGTTGCGCTGGTCGTCGAGCATAAAACTGGCTCGGAAAGCCGGGTTGACCAGCACCTGTCCGCGCCGTATCTGACCGCTGGTGGGAATACCCCATTCGCTGGTGGGCGACGTGCGGAAGAAGTCGCCGTTGACAGTGCCGACCACCTCGCGGCCGTTGGCACGATACCGGTCGTAGACACTCAGCGGGTCTTCAACGCCCACCGAGGTCTCGTTGGCCAAATAACTCTCCAAGTCGATGTAAGGGTTGCTCAAGTCGAGTTCGAGCACACTCACACGCAACGGGAACTGAGGCAGGTTGTAGCGACTATAAGTCACACCGGGGCCCACCTTATGCGGATACACGAGGGTGTCCACATCGTAAACTCTCCCATTCATGGTCCACTGGTTCTTGGCTTGCAACGAAGTCGCTGCACACACAATGGCCATCAATAATAAGATTTTCTTCATCATCACTATTGTGCGTTTTTCAGTATTATGTTTATTATCTCATTCAGGTCGATGGCATCGAACATGCCGTCGCCATTCACATCAGCCTGGCCGTAATAGTCGGCTGGCGCATTATTGCCTAAGATGATGTTAACCATAGCGTTAAGGTCTTCACCATTGACCATGTTGTCGCCAGTGATATCGCCACGCATCATCTCAGGGTAGCCGTCGTTGTAAATCAGTTCCAAGCCTGGGATTTCAAACACGTACTCTTGGTCCTTGGTCACAGTCCTGACGTTGAACTGGACGTAACTGAAACTCAGCGGGTAAACGCCCAGGTTGGCGGCATCGACCCAGTCGGCGGTAGGAAGATTAATGGTGTACTCGCCGTCGACATTGTCGGTGGGCGCAGTGAACGTGTTGTTGATTGTTTGTCCGCTGTTAGGAGCAGTATAGAGGTAGACCTTCGTCACGTCGGCATCACCTGGGCGATAACGCACCCTGATGGTGTCGGGGATGCCCCATAACTGCAGCGTTGGATTGAGTGTAAGGCGGAAATACGGGCTTCGCGACGACGTGCCGAGGCATGTCACCCGCAAGCCGTTGTCGAGTGCTGTAACGAATCCGTTTTTGAATCCGCTGGCGTTGAACCGCCAATTTTCAGCAATCACCTCTTCGCCCTGAATGGTGGTGATGCGAGCCTTGGGATTCTCGACACGCACCACGAGGGTGTCGGCAAAGCCCTCACCCGCGCCGTAGACCTCGGTGCGTCCGTCGGCCACGGCCACCAGCGTTCCATCATCCACCAGACGGCACACTGTGGGGTCTTGTATGGTCCACTGCATGACTGCGGGGTCGACGTTATCCTCGCCGAGGCCGCTAACGGCCACCACACCGATGCGGTAGGGATGGTTGCGGTCGATGACCACGCTGTCGCAGCGCAGGCGCTTCTCCGAAGCCATCAGCAGCACGTCGGTTTCGCAGGTGATGCCGTTGTAATTGGCGTAAATCTTGCCTGTTGCGGGCAACGACGCGGCGTAGAAGGTGCCGTTGTCGTCAAACGTACCCAACTGCTCATCGCATGAGAACGTGCAGCCCTGCAAGTCCTTGTCGAGCAGAACACCGTACTGGTTATAACCGTAGATTTTGAAATCCAATTTCGAGGAGCACGAGAGGTTGAAACTGCGCGGCGCGAAGTCGATGATGCCAATCTGGTCGTCGACCGGAGAAATGGCCTTGATTATCCATCCGTTGCCGATGTTGCGCACCATGCCGTCGCTCAGGCGGTTGGCCACCTCGCCATTCACTACCATGCACGACGAGCCACCGCCGTCGAGGTTCAGGACGTCCCATGCGCCGAGGGCAAACATTACCTGGCAGGCCTCGTCGAGCGTGGCGCCGAACGACGTTGTGCTGCGTCCGTCGAGCACAGCAAATATCAGTTTTGTGCTATCGGGGGTCACACCCAGACAGGTGCGCGGATGACGGTCGTCGGACCAACCCACTATCTCGCCATTGCGCGCCAGCAGGATGTCGCTGCCGCCCTCCATCTCCTTGAAGTTGGCCTGCAAATTAGGCGACCCGTTAAGGTAGACGTTGAAGGCTATGTCGATTTCCTCGCCGGGCGTCATATGACTCGTTAACTGGGCCTGGTCGCCACGGAACCACAGCAGTGCCTTGCCTGGCGGGATTTCGATTGGTGCGGCATTGAACACCGAGTCCACAACAACCGTCTCGCTGCCGTTTGGTTTCCACTTGAACTGTCCGTCCTTGGGGCTCACGAGCACCATGCGGCCATATATCCAGTACTTGTAGGCTCCGCCCCACTTGTCGGTAAACAGGAAAATACCAGTCGTGGCACCGGGAGCATAATTGATGCTGATGGTATTCACCGAATTCAGGGTGTGCTGCTCGCCGTTATAGGTTATCGAGCCACTAAATGAAATGGCGTCCATATAGGAGTTGCGCTGATCGTCAAACATGAAACTCATGCGTCCACATGGGCTCACAATCATCTGGCTGTTGGTCACATGTCCGCTCAGCGGCACACCAATCTCGCTGGCTGGCGAGGTGTAGCAGAAGTCGCTGTTGACTGCGCCCACGGCCTGCACGCCATTGTCGCAAAAGGTGTTGTAAGTGGTTAGCGGGTCCTCAACGCCCAATACCGTGCCTTTTGCCAGATAGGCCTCCAAATCGATATAGGGATTATTTAAGTCTATCTCCATGACACTGACTTTCAGCGGATAGGCAGGCAGGTCGTAACGGCTATAGGTCACGCCGGGCCCCACTTGGTGCGGATACACGATGGTGTCCACGTCGTAAGCGGTACCTCGCACCGTCCACTGATTTTTGGCTGCAGCCGGCAACGCCAGCATCAGCACCACAACCAGCATAATGTATTTATTCATTTTAGTCATCAAAAAATAGTCTTATTCAGTTCAAGCAGGCCGGCTTGTTGACTGCCGGCCTGCTCAAACTTATTAATTTCTCAATTAATAGTCTAAACTGAAATAGATGTTAATGAGCGTGTTAAGGTCGGCTCCATCGATTGTGCCGTCGCCATTAACATCGGCCTCGCCATAGAAGTCGCTCGGCGTGTTCTTGCCAAGGATGATGTTAATCAAGGCATTGATGTCGTCGCCGTTAACCATCAAGTTGCCGTCGACATCGCCAGGCATCATCTCAGGATATCCGTCGTTGTAAATCAACTCCAAGCCCGGGATTTCAAACACGTACTCCTTGTCCTTGGTCACCGACCTGATGTTGAACTGGACGTAACTGAAACTCAGCGGGTAAACGCCTAAGTTAGCAGCATCAATCCAGTCGGCCGTAGGAAGACTGACAGTGTACTCACCGTCGACGTTCTCGGTTGGAGCAGTGAACGTGTTATTTATAGTCTGCCCACTGTTAGGCGCGGTGTAGAGGTAGACCTTCGACACGTCGGCATCGCGTGGGCGATAACGCACGCGAATTGTGTCGGGGATACCCCACAGTTGCTGCACAGGATTAAGCGCCAACCTGATGTAAGCGCTGCGCGACGACGTGCCGAGGCATGTCAACCTCAACCCATTGTCGAGTGCTGTGACAACACCGTCTTTGAATCCGCTGGCCGAGAATCGCCACTTGTCGGGAATCACCTCGTCGCCCTGGATGGTGGTGATGTGAGCCTTGGGATTCTCGACGCGCACCACGAGGGTGTCGGAAAATCCCTCACCCACGCCGTACACCTCGGTGCGTCCGTCGGCCACGGCCACCAGTGTGCCCTCAAGTAGGCGGCACACAGTGGGGTCTTGGATAGTCCATTGCATCGACATCGGGTCGACATCGTCCTCACCAAGTCCGCTCACGGCCACCACGCCGATGCGGTAGGGGTGGTTGCGGTCGATGACCACGCTGTCGCAGCGCAGGCGCTTCTCCGAAGCCATCAGCAGCACGTCGGTTTCGCATGTAATGCCGTTATAATTGGCGTAAATCTTGCCTGTGGCGGGCAACGACGCGGCGTAGAAGGTGCCGTTGTTGTCGAACGTACCCAACTGCTCATCGCAGGAGAAGGTGCAGCCCTGCAAGTCCTTGTCGAGCAGCACACCGTACTGGTTGTAACCATAGATTTTGAAATCCAATTTCGACGAGCACGAGAGGTTGAAACTGCGCGGGGCGAAGTCGATGATGCCGATTTGGTCGTCGGCCGGCGCATTCGAGATGATTGCCCATCCGTTGCCAGTGTCACGCAACATACCGTCGCTCAGGCGGTTGGCCACATCGCCATTCACCACCATGCACGACGAGCCGCCGCCATCCAGGTTCACCGCATTCCAGGCTCCGAGCCCCAGCATAGCACCGGCGGCCTCGAAGAGCGACACACCGAGCGAGGTGGTGCTGCGTCCGTCGAGCACGGCGAAATAAATCTTGGTGCTGTCGGCGCTCATACCCATGCAGGTGCGCGGCTGGCGTCCTTCCCAGTTCTCGGCGAGTTGGCCGTTGCGCAGGATGATGTGGTTGCTGCCGCCCACGTTTTGCATGAAGTTCACGTCGAGGTCGGGCATGCCACTGAGCCACACCTTGAAGCCAATCTCCATCTCGTCGCCCACGTGCATATCTTTCGTTAACTGGACCGGGTCGCCACGGAACCACAGCAGTGCCTTGCCCTCGGGGATATTGATTGGCGAGGAATTGAACACGCTGTCAATTACCACGGTCTCGCTACCGTTAGGCGCCCACTTGAAAGTGCCATCCTTGGGCGACACGAGCACCATGCGACCATATGTCCATCCATAATAGGACTTGCCCCAGAACTCGTTGAACAGGAAGATTCCGGTGGTAGGTGTCGACTCGTTGCCCACACGAATGCAGTTGACGCTATGCAGGTCGTGCTCCACGCCATTGAAGGTTATGGTGCCCTTGTAGTTCACACGGTCGATGTAGGGATGCCGCTGGTCGTCGAGGGTGAATCCGGCACGCCCGGCGGGGTTGATGAGCAACTGTCCGTTGCGCAGCATACCGCTGGTTGGGATGCCCCACTCGCTGGATGGCGAGGTGCGGAAGAAGTCGCCGTTGACGGCTCCCACCACCTCACGGCCGGCAGCGCGGTAGCGTTCGTAGACACCCAGGGGGTCCTCGACGCTGGCCGCCTTCTCGCCCGAGAGGTAACTCTCCAGATCGATATAGGGGTTGTTCAGGTCGATTTCCAGCACGCTCACCTTGAGCGGGAAGGAGGGCAGGTCGTAACGGCTATAGGTCACACCTGGGCCCACCTTATGGGGATACACGATGGTGTCGACATCGTAGGTTTTGCCCTCCATTGTCCACTGGTTCTTGGCTTGCAGTGGCATGGCACAGGCAGCGATAGCCGTTATGGCCAGCAATGTCTTTATCAGTTTCATTTTTACAGTGTTTTCTTGAAATTTCTACTATGATTATTTTCCCAAAAGGATGTTGATGAGCGCGTTCAGGTCGTTGCCGTCGACTCCGCCTTGTTCATCAACGTTTTCGCGGCCTTCGTAGTTGTTCTGATCCTTGCCCAGCAGGATGTTGATGAGGATGTTCAGGTCGGTGCCGTCCACCTCGCCGTTGCCGTCGACATCGCCCTTCTTGCCTTGTGGCTGCGGAGCCTCAACATTCTTACCAATCTTGTAAACTGCCATACCGTTCTGGGCCTTGAAGGTGAGTAGCGTCACCACCTCGTTACCCTCGTCATCTACACTCTTCTCGGTGGCGAAGCAGTGTACGCGCAGGCCGGAATCGTTGACCTTGCCCAGCGAGTCGGCTGGGATGGTCCACATCGGGGTCATGTTGTCGAACGACATCATGCTCGGGTCGTTGTACTCGCAGATCATCGCCTGGCAGCCGTTGCCGTCGTTGTTCATGTCGGCGATAGTGTAGACGATGAACGCGCGTCCGTCGATGGTAAAGTCGAGCACGCCATTCGAGCGGTAGGTGCGCGGCTGCGCGGCCGGGTCGGCGTACTCAAAGGTGTCGATAATGTTGCCGTCCAGGTCGTAGAGCACGGGGGCAGCGTCGTAGCAGTCGATGTAGAAGAGTTCGCCGCTGTAGCGCGTATCCTCGTTCAGCGGGTCCTCACACATCTTCACGATGGGCGCCAGGCTTAAGCCAGTCTTGGTCTCGGGATAGAAATAGAGCAGATCCAGGTAGCAGTCGGTGCCGTAGAAACCCGGCCCCCAGTCGCCATCCTGGTCACCATGCCAGCGGTAGATGGTGGGGAAGCCTGCCGACTCGCTCGATCCGGCGGCCGTCATGATGTTGCACTCCGCCTGCTCAAGAGTCAGGTCACCCAACACGTCCAGATAGTCGGTGCGGTACAATATTCCGCCCTTGTCCATCTCGGTCACCAGGGTGAGCGCTCCGCTCTGCGGGTCGCAAATGTACACGGGCACCTCATTGACGACGTTCGACGTCATCGGCGCCACCCACAGGTGGCCGAAACTGTCCTTACCCACGCTGGTTGCGCCCAGGAACGTGCAGTAGGGATTTCCGTCGAGCGTGAGGGGCATCTCGCGCAGGAAACTACCGTCGATGGCGCTGTACACCAGTATGGCCGACTGCAGGTTCTCGTCGGTGACGGGGATGTAGAGCGAGCGGCCCACGTACACCTCGTCGCCGATCATCGTGGCCGTGCGGGCATAGTTGGCGTTGATGACCGAAGCGCTGTAGGCGTCGCGTGTGTGAACCTGGTCAAAAATCCACTGGTTAGCGATTTTCATCCCGTTAATCTCAGGATAAACTTGGCCGTCGGTGACAGCCATTGCCGGAAGAATCAGCCCGACAAACAGAGCGAAAGAAAGTAAAAATCGTTTCATAAGCATGCTTTTTAAAATTCAATTGTATATTTGGGGCTAAAGTTACGAATATTTGCACAATCCACCAAACAAAAATGCCAAAATCGCAAAATTGATAAAAAGATGCGGAGTTATAGGACTGACGTCGCCGGGGAAGACCATGGGATTCAGGGATGTGAAGGGGGTTGAAGTTGCACGACAAGCCTCTGATGAATGATTTCCCGGCAATAACCATCAAAAAAAGAGGGTCGTGATGGACCCCCTTTTTTTGTGCATTAGGCATTAGGCATTATACTTTTCCTAACAGG
>JAFYCU010000157.1 GCA_017545095.1 Muribaculaceae bacterium
CACCGACGTGGACTATTTCCACATCACCACCAACAACACCATCTACGGCACCGAGATTCGCGAGGACTACGACGTGCCCGTGCGTATGGTGGCCGACATGTCGAGCGACATCTTCTCGCGCCCCGTCGACGTGAGCAAGTATGACCTGATTTACGGTGGCGCACAGAAGAACATCGCTCCTGCCGGTGTCACCTTTATCATCATCAAGGAAGAGGTGCTTGGCCGTATGGAAGGCGTGCGCGTACTGCCCACCATGCTCAACTACAAGACCCACGTGGAGAAAGGCTCGATGTTCAACACCCCGCCGGTGTTCCCCGTCTACGCCGCACTGCAGACCCTCAAGTGGTATAAGGAGCTGGGTGGCGTGAAGGAGCTTCAGCGCATCGACGAGGAGAAGGCCGCCGTGCTCTACGACGCCATCGACTCGAGCAAGATGTTTGTGGGCACCGTCAAGCCCGAGGACCGCTCGATCATGAACGTGTGCTTCGTGATGAAGCCCGAATACAAGGAGCTGGAGAAGGACTTCTTGGAGTTTGCCACCAGCAAGGGCATCGTGGGCATCAAGGGCCACCGCAGCGTGGGCGGTTTCCGCGCTTCGCTCTACAACGCCCTGCCCCTCGACAGCGTGAAAGTGCTCACCGCAGCCATGAAGGAATTCGAGAACAAATAACATGTCTTAAATAGGTACTATTAACAACTATAGAAACTATAGATGCTATAGCCCCTATCACAAACAACAATACAAGCAATGAAAATCTTAGTTGCAACCGAGAAGCCCTTTGCTCCCGTAGCTGTTCAGGGCATTAAGGAAGTTGTGGAAGGTGCCGGCCATGAGCTGGTGCTGGTTGAGAAAGGCACCAAGGCCGACATGATTGCCGCCGTGGCCGATGCCGCCGGACTGATTGTGCGCAGCGACAAGGTGGACAAGGAAGTGTTCGACGCTGCCAAGCAGCTCAAGGTGGTGGTGCGTGCCGGTGCCGGTTACGACAACATCGACCTGGCCGAGGCCACCGCACACGGGGTGTGCGTGATGAACACCCCCGGACAGAACGCCAACGCCGTTGCCGAGCTGGTGATGGGCATGGTGGTGACGCTGATTCGCAACCGTTACAACGGCACGTTGGGCACCGAGTTGCTCGGCAAGACGCTGGGCATCCACGCCTATGGCGCCGTGGGCCGCAACGTGGCACGCATCGCCAAGGGCTTCGGCATGAAGGTGAGCGCCCTCGACCCCTGGGTGAAGGACGAGGTGATGGATGCCGACGGCATCACGCCCGTGCACAGCCTTGAGGACCTGTACCGCAACAACCAGTATGTGAGTCTGCACATCCCCGCCACCGACGAGACCCGCCGCTCGGTGAACGAGGCCCTGATCACGCTGCTGCCCAAGAACGGTGTGCTCATCAACGCCGCACGCAAGGAGGTTATCGACGAGGACGGCCTGGCTGCCGCGCTGGCTGCTCGCACCGATGTGCGCTACGTGGCCGATGTGAAGCCCGACAACGCCGCCGAGCTCGAGGAGAAATATCCCGAGCGAGTGTTCTTCACACCCAAGAAGATGGGTGCACAGACCGCCGAGGCCAACATCAACGCCGGTCTGGCTGCTGCCAACCAGGTGGTGGCTCACCTCAAGGATGGTTTCAACCGTTTCCAGGTGAACAAATAAGGCACACACCTATTTTAATATAAGAAACTGTTGAAAAAGCGAGTGAGGTGGCACCACCACCCCACTCGCTTAGTTTTTGCCATCATGCCAGGGGATGCTCAAGTGCTGTAGGTGTCATCGTCGGCATGGTGCAGGAAACCCTCATCAACGAGAAACGCCACCTCGCGGCACACCTCATCGACGGGAAGCCTGAGCACACGAGCCATGTCGGCTATGGTGCATGGGTGGTGACCGGCCAATTGCAGAATGCCCTGCTGCACGGTGTCGCTGCTGCGCTGGCTGCGACGCTTGCGGTCGATGCACAGGTCGCAGTGCTGGCAGTTGTCGTCGGCCGGCTCGCCAAAGTATCGCAACATGCGTGCCTCGCGGCAGCCTTCGCTGGCAAAAGCATAGTCGACCACGGCCTCGATGCGCTGCTCCATGCGCTGGCGCTGGTATTCATACACCTCGCGCGGCAGCAACACATGCCTCGGCTCCTCGCGCGACGACGTATAGACCACATAGGGCGTGCGCTTGCGCGGCACGTAATGCAGGATGTGCATGCGCGTGAGTTCGAGCAGCGATTCGTAGATGCATTGCTGGCTGATGCCCGTGCGCAAGGCAATCACATCCTCGTTCACATATACATAGTCGGCAAACAGACCCGTATAGAGCCGGAGCACGGCCTGCAACACGCGGTCGGCGCCGGGGGTAACGGTGTGAAGGTCATACAGCTCGTCTTTGCGAGCAAGAATCATGATGCGCGACTGCGTCTCCATCTCTTCCACATACTCGATGTGGCCTGCCGCCGTGAGAATGCGCAGCGCGTTGTGGGTGGGCAGCACGGGCAGATGGTAGGTGCGGCAAAACAGGTTGAAGTTGAAATCAAATATCTTCTCGAAGCCTCCGCCAAGCGGCACCTCGAGGAAATTGCCCGTGAGTTCATACACGCGCCGAATGAAATCCTTCTCGGGAAAAGCATCGGCAAGGTGCTTGCGCAACGTGCGACGGTCGGTGTCCTTGACCAACAACACGG
>JAFYCU010000158.1 GCA_017545095.1 Muribaculaceae bacterium
GAACGACTGCCAAACATTCATTAACTAGCTGAACCAACTCACAGGTGAGACATTCCGCCTGCCCACCGAGGCCGAGTGGGAGTATGCCGCCCGTGGCGGCAACAAAAGCAAAGGCTACAAGTGGGCTGGCAGCAACACCTCCGACGATGTGGCTTGGTACACGGGCAACAGCGACGCGCACACCCATGCCGTGGCCACCAAAGCCCCGAACGAGCTGGGCATCTACGACATGAGCGGCAACGTGTGGGAGCCGTGCCAGGACTGGTGGAGCACCTACACGGCCGATGCCGTGGTGAACCCCACCGGCCCGGCCACAGGCACCGCCAAGGTGATTCGCGGCGGCTGCTACAACGACAGCGACGCGTGGGCGCGTGTGTCGCACCGACAGAGCTGGGCCACCACCGCCTCGAGCCGCTTCGCCGGTCTGCGCTTGGCCAAGTAGGGCAGTGGGGGTGTGTCAAAATGAAGAAACAACGGATTGTTCTGATTAATCAGATTTTACAGAAAAGTTAATATTTGTCAATCAAGTTGTTGAGAAATCGGAAAAATCAAATAATTCAGTTGTTTATATTTGATTGAGCATTTTGACGGCGCAGAGGAGAATTTCCGTGGAAATATCATCGATTGTATATCCTGATGGCCTTTCCACGGAAATTCTTTCCTGCGCCATAATTCCTGCGCCATAATTGCGCGCCATAATTGCGGATAATCATATTTTTCTTGCTTACTAATCCTTGCGAATTGAGAAATTTTTCGTAATTTTGCAGCCGCAAACAGAATGTTGAACCCTTTAACGATGATGGAAAGGGTCGCAACCATGAGAATAAACTAAGGATAACACCCACAGCACTAAGCATTTGCCGGGAGGCCGTTGGCAAAAAGACGGTCACCCTAATATTGCTGTAGTTGCAGAAATGGAGCCACCAAACAGCTTGAGGTCTGGCTCGGAACACACACCGAAACTTGGTTGAATGCCACATGACCAGTTTCATCACACACCTAATTTATATACACACGACCAATTATCCATCATATGAATATTCGTCCCAAAGAACTTACCGCCGTGGGCATTCATGCCGACACGGCTCGTAGTATAGCCATTGCGCTGATACGCAAGCACTGCAAGCATTATACTAAGGACCAACTGCTCCACGAACTGAAAGCCGTGGTTGCTCACCCTGAAGATTACAACCAACACCCTGTATGGGGACTGTTGGCCAACAAACTTGCGCCGCCACAGCCCATGGTGCAACACTATGAGTTGCGTCCTGAGCCATTGTCTTATGCGACATATGGCTCGGCTGGCATCGACACGCTGGCACGGCAACAGATGACGATGGCCATGCGCCTGCCCGTGAGTGCGGCTGGAGCCTTGATGCCCGATGGCCATGCTGGCTATGGCCTGCCCATAGGCGGTGTGCTTGCCACCGAGGGTGTCGTGATTCCCTACGCCGTGGGGGTGGACATCGGTTGCCGAATGCAGCTGACGGTGCTCGATGCACCAGCGCAATTCATCGACGCACACAAGGGTAGGGTGGTGGAGGCCCTGATGACGGCCACCGCCTTTGGCATGGACGGCACATTGCCTGTGCGACACTACCATGCGATGTTTGACCGCGACGCGTTTCGCGACGAGCCTTGGCTGCGGCAGTTGCGCGGCAAGGCCATCCGCCAGTTGGGCAGTTCGGGACGCGGTAACCACTTCGTTGATGTGTGCGAGGTGCATCTGCCTGCGGGCAACGCCTTAGGTTTGAGCGCGGGTCGCTATGTGGGCATCCTGTCGCACTCTGGGTCACGCGCATTGGGCACCGCCATCGCCGAGCAGTTCACCACCATTGCCAAGCAGCGTTGCCGCCTGCCACGGCAGGCCGGTCCATTTGCCTGGCTTGAGCTTGACAGCAGCGAAGGACAGGCTTACTGGCACTATATGCAACTGGCCGGCGAATATGCCGCTGCTTGCCACGACATCATCCACGAAGGTGTGTCGCGAGCGTTGCGTCTGCAGCCGTTGGTCGTGGTGAGCAATCATCACAACTTTGCCTGGCGCGACACCTTGCCCGATGGGCGACAGGTTGTCATCCATCGCAAGGGTGCCACCCCGGCGCATCGCGATGAACTTGGCATTATTCCCGGCAGCATGTTGCAGCCCGGCTATGTGGTGCGGGGATTGGGAAATCCACAATCATTGTATTCGGCGAGCCATGGAGCTGGCAGGCAGTTATCGCGCCTCGATGCCCGCAACACGGTGAGCCGTCATGCGTTATCAGCCACGCTGCGCACGGCAGGAATCACGTTGCTGGGTGGAAGCACCGAGGAAGCACCGCAGGCCTATAAAGACCTCGAGGCCGTGATGCAGGCGCAACGCAGTCTTGTGAATGTCGAGGGCACCATCGTGCCACGCGTGGTGCGCATGAGCGATTATAATTGAACAAAACACAACTCATTATGAAATACGTACAAATCACCTCGGGCCGCGGCCCAGTGGAGTGCTGCCGTGTGGTGGTGCTCGTGATGAACGCACTTGTGGAGCAGGCACACCAATGTGGATTGGCCGTGGAGCTGCTCGAAAGCGAAGACAGTCAGCATCAAGACTGCAAATTCTCGGTCACGTTGAGCGTTGATGGCGACAGCGAAGACTCATTGGCCCAAGAGTGGGAGGGGTCGGTGCTGTGGGTGGCCTCAAAAAACCGTTTCCGCCCCTGGCATCGGCGCAAAAACTGGTTTGTGGGAGTGCATTTCTTCGCACCACTCGAATCCAACACGATTGATGAGCACGACATCGCCTACGAGACCATGCGTGCTTCGGGACCTGGAGGGCAAAACGTGAACAAGGTGGAGACAGCCGTGCGGGCCACCCATCGTCCCAGCGGCGAGAGTGTGGTTGCAGCCGACCAGCGCTCGCAGAGTCAGAATCGCAAACTGGCCCGCGAGCGGCTGTTGCTGCGCATGGCGCAAGCCGAGCATGAGCGGCAAAGCCAGCATGACCGCGATGTGTGGATGAATCACAACCTGCTCCAGCGCGGCAACCCCGTGAAACGGTTCAAAGGCGAGCTGTAGGCCTGAACGATGATCACTCGAAGCGCATGGTGGTGGTGGGCTTGATGGTGGAGATGATGAGCGACGGGCCTATGAGCGTGAGGTAGGAGAGCACGATGATGCCCACATTGAGTGCCAGAAGCGACACCCAGTCGATGCTGATGGGCACATATGACATGTAGTAGGCCTCGGGGTCGAGTTTCACCACATGCAACCATTTCTGTGCCAATGCCAGTCCGAGACCAATCACATTGCCCAGCACCAGCGCTTTGAGGATAAGCTTTTGGGTGAGAAAGATGAAAATGCGGCGCACCGAGGTGTTGGAGGCACCCAAAGCCTTGAGCAGACCAATCATGCGGATGCGTTCAAGCACAATCATCAGCAGGGCCGAAATGAGTGTGAAGCCAGCCACCACCATCATCAACACCAGAATGATGACAACATTCATGTCAAGCATCGACAGCCATGCGAAAAATGCCATGTTGTTCTCGCGTGTGTGCGTGACATGGAATAGGGTGGTGGTGCGTCGCTGCCAGGTGCCGCGGGCCAGGGTGGAGTAGATGTGATAGGCATCGTTGCGCAGGTGGTCCACATCGGTGAGGTTGAGTCCGATGAAATTGCCTGTGTCGCCATTCCAGCCATTCACCTGCTGTATGAGACCGATGTTGCCCAAGATGAGCGACCCATCGAAAGCCTCGAAATTGGTGTTGAACAGACCCACGATGTGCATGTTGCGCACCTTCACCTTGTCGTCGATGAAATAGGTGAGCACCTTGTCGCCAGCATGTAGGCGCAGCTGATTGGCAATGGTGGTGGACATCACAATCTCGTTGCGAGCGGTGTCGGCAGGAATGCGCCCTTCCACCAGATGCGCGGTGATGTATTCCCAGTCGAAACCTGCGTCCACCCCACGAAACTGAATGCCTTTGAAGTCATCATCGGTCTTGAGGATAGCCGGTTTGTCGGCAATCAATGCCATGCTCGCCACTCGGCCCAGAAGCGATGAGTCGCTGCGGATGCTGGCAAAAGCTTCCTGGGCATTGATGGTGGCATAGTTGTCGTCGATGCCCAGAACGGCATTCGAAATCTTGATGTGCGGGTCCAAGCAATAAATCTTGTTCGAAATCTCATCGCGGAATCCCGTCATCACCGAGATGGAAATAATCATCACCACAATGGCCAGCACAATGCCCGCCAGAGCGATGTTCAAACTCAGCGAGCCGCGCTTCGAGGCCTCGCCAAGTTTCATGCGTTGAGCTATGAATAATTCGTATCTCATGAAATTCTCAGCAAAAGTACAAAAAAAGTGCGAACTATGTGAATTTATTTCGTAATTTTGCATCCGCAAAATTGGGTAGATGGAAATATTAAAGAATATCGTACTCGTAATTGTCTCGCCCAAAGTGGGTTGGGACGAAGTGAAGCACTCGTGCATTGCCACGGGTCGCTTGCTGTCGTCCACTTTCCTGCCCATGCTTGTCGTCCTCGCCGTCACATCGTTTGTGCCGATGGTTTATGACGTGTCGCTCACGCTGGTTGAATCGCTGATGACGGCCATCATCAAATTCTCGAGTTATCTGGTCACGTTCCACTTCACTGCCTACCTGCTCGGAAGTATCTATCCCGAATTGGTGCAGAGCCAGGGAGGTGTGGACCGGATGAACGACTACATCATCTACAACCTGATTTTCTTGATTTTGCTCGAGATTATCAAGAATCTACTTCCAGTGGATTTTGCTCCCATCTTTTTCATGATGTTTTATATGCCCTTTATTGCCTATAAAGGTGTTGATTATTTGGGAGTTAAGAAGTCCAAACAGACCAGTTTCTCGATTGTTGCCGGTTTGCTGATGCTATTCATGCCACAGGGATTGGTGTGGCTGCTGGGGGTATTTATTAAATAGTTAACACACAATAAGTTATGGCTAATAATATCAATATAAGGAATCGCCGTGCCACATTCGACTACGAGGTGGTAGAAACCTTTACTGCAGGCATTGTGCTCACGGGCACCGAGATTAAATCGCTGCGACTTGGCAAAGCCGGACTCACCGATACGTACTGCATAGGCATCAACCGTGAATTGTGGGTGAAAAACATGTATATCGCTGAGTATTCCTATGGTTCGTATAACAACCACACGACACACCGCGACCGCAAGCTGCTGCTGAACCGCAAAGAGATTAACCGCATATTGAAGGCTGCAGAGCAACCCGGTTACTCGGTGATTCCGCTGCGTGTGTTTATCAACGAGCGTGGCCTGGCCAAAATGGTGATTGGCGTTGCCCGAGGCAAAAAGATGTACGACAAGCGTCAAGCCATCAAGGAACGCGAAGACAAACGCAGTATGGATCGCTTGTTCAAGCATTGATAGGATGCGAGATGTGAGATGCAAGTGAACGGGCAAACAAGCGCACGACCGAAACACAAATTGCAATTCCATATCCTTGCGCAATAATCAAGGTCATTGAGTGTTGGACCCATTCTGACAATCATATTTTTGATGTCACAATTTAATTATAATCGATATTATGTTAAATAGAACAAACATAGGCAACCCTACTGTCAGGCTTCATGGTTCGCAACTCAGATTTTGAGGTTTTTTTCATCATCATTTTGTCAATTGGGATAATTGGCTTAAATTTGCAGTCTTAACAAAATCGAATCGATGAACACACCCTGTGAGTCAACCAGTTCACTTGAACAGCAAGAGCAATTCTTGCTACGTCTGCTGCTATCGGCAGATGTTGGCAGTCAGCGCACTGACCAACAACAAGGTTTGTTACTGGATTCTGCGCCTTGTTCGCACTCGCTTGACCTTTGCTTAACTAAACCTCGGTCTCTACGAGACGCTCGCTTTAGCGTGGCAAAGGAGCGGCGCTCGTTGCTCACAAACTTGAATCCATTTTCAGAAGTAGAACTGGTACTCACGGGTGTTTCCTCTCAAATATTGTGATGACAGAAGATTTACGAGACTATCTGCGGGGCTGTATTTCCACTGCATCGATTGCCGATATGTGTGTCAGCATCAATGAAATTGGCCCATTTGTATCTGGATTGTCGATTTCCAATCCAGTGTCGGTTTCTCTTCTTTTGTATTACACCGATGTGAGAGTCAGGCGTGCTGCTTATCATGAGTTTCAAATTCCGAAAAAGTCAGGTGGCTTTCGCAACATTCTTTCACCTTGCGGTGAATTGAAGGAGATTATGCACACGTTGGCATTTATCCTAAAAGAGCTTTATGTTGCGACACCTCCGGCCATGGCATATATTGCCGGGAAATCAATTGTTGATAATGCTTGCTGTCATCTTGGCAGAAACTATGTGTTTAATGTGGATTTGTCGGATTTCTTTCCAAGTATCACTGCGATGATGGTAGAACATCATTTGGTAAAAATTGGTGTATCACCATTGGTGGCTACCGTTATAGCCACCCTTTGCACCTACCCTACCATCATCGACCACCATGTTGTAAACATAGTTCCTCAAGGTGCCCCCACATCGCCCGTGATCTCAAATATCTGCGCCACAACACTTGACCACCGACTTTCGGGCTTGGCAAAAAGATTTCATTTGAGCTATACTCGCTATGCCGATGATATCACGTTCAGCAGTAATCACAATGTATATCACCCAGATGGAGATTTCATGATAGAGCTGTGTCGCATCATTGATGAGTGCCATTTCACGATCAATCGCAATAAGACCCATTTACAAAAACGAGGTGACCGACAAATGGTTACTGGTCTGTTAGTATGTGAGAAACCGAATGTAGGCCGCAAGTTCATCAAAGATTTAAGGGCTCATATACATAAAATTAAATTCGAAGAAGAGCCCACGCTGCACGACATCAATGTGGTGCGCGGCAAGCTCAACTTTCTTCGCATGGTGAAGGGCGCTGAAGACACCACCTACCTATCGCATATTAAAAAACTCAACATGGCGATAAAAGGTAAACACTTTGTGTAACTAATAACGTCTATAAGGTTTCAACAAGAAGAAAGACACTCGGTTTTCACAAAATTGTGCGAACTGAGTGCCATTTTTCGAAATGCTGAATATCAGCCACTTTTGCGGAGAGAGAGGGATTCGAACCCACGGTACGCAAAGCGTACAACGGTTTTCGAGACCGCCCCGATCGACCACTCCGGCATCTCTCCTGGTCTTAAAGCAAACGGTATTTCCCGATTTGCGGGTGCAAAATTACATACTTATTTTGACATAGCCAATCAATGGAATCGATTTTTACACTAATTATCGCAAAGTCTTAAATAATGCAAACTTATTGACATCGCAAATCAGCCAGCAGCTTGATGGCATGGTGCGGATTGTCGGCCTTGAAGACGTAGTTGCCGGCGACTGCCATATCACATCCCGCCTGCGCCAGCTCGACACCTGTGGCATCATTCACGCCTCCATCCACCTCGATGATAGCGCGGCTATCCATTTCGTTGATGAGCTCGCGCAATTCACGCACTTTTCGCAAGGTGGTGGGGATGAACTTTTGTCCGCCAAAGCCTGGATTCACGCTCATGAGCAGCACCACATCCACATCGGTGATGATATCGCGCAACGAACTGACGGGAGTGGCAGGATTGAGAGCCACACCGGCTTTCATGCCAGCGTCCTTGATTTGCTGCACCACTCGGTTGAGATGCACACAAGCCTCTTGATGCACTGTCATGATGTCCGCCCCGCAATCGCGCACTTCGGCTACAAACTTTTGCGGCTCCACAATCATCAAATGCACATCAAGCGGCTTGCTGCACAGGTTGTGCACATGTTTCATGACGGGGAACCCAAACGAGATGTTGGGCACGAAAACACCGTCCATCACATCTAGATGCAGGTAATTAGCATCGCTGTTGTTAATCATCGCGATGTCGTGTGCAAGATGGCCAAAATCGGCACTGAGCAATGAGGGTGAAACAAGCATATCGAAATACAATTAAGTGAATTAAATATTACAATCAATTCTCTGTCAATTAGTTGACATATTTTTTCCTGAAGTATTTGTAGAGCAAGTATGCTGCCACCAAAGCCAGAAGTGCAAAGCCTGCAATCTTGAGATAGTGGCTGTAGTGCTCCAGCTCATCGAAGAATAGGTTGTCGTCGGGAACCGCCAGATACAGCAGCCATCCCAAAGCGGCCAAAACCACGTTCCACAGACCGGCACCCAGGAAAGTGTAGAGCGAGAAGCGCGCGAAGTTCATCTGCGAGAGTCCGGCGGGGATTGAAATCAGATGCCGCACCACAGGCAACAGACGTCCTACGAAAATCGAGGCCGACCCCTTGCGCTGGAAAAAGTCCTCGGCATGGTTGAGTTTTTCGCTACTCAGCCGTAGCAGATGCCCCACTCGGCTGTCGGCAAAGGCATAAATGATTGGCCTGCCTAGCAGCGCCGAGAGACCATAGTTGATCACCGACCCCAAGAAAGCTCCCACTGTGGAAGCGAGGATAACAAGCGTGAACGACAGGTTGGAGTTGTGCTGCAACGCGAAATAGGCTGCAGGCGGCACCACCACCTCGCTTGGCAGCGGCACAATCGAACTTTCAATCGCCATCAGCAGCACCAGAGCGGCATAGCTCATGTGGTCTTTAAGCCAAAAATAGATGTCGCGGCTTAGCTCCCCCGACTGCGGCGTGGCATTGGGATTGCCATGAGTGACGGCCAAAAAAGCTGCGCCAGCCACCATGAGTGAAGCTGCTATCACAACAAGCAGCATGATTTTCTTATTCTTCATCGTTCATTCATTATTCAGTTCACAACCCACATGGGCAAACATCGTCCTGTAGGCCTCGGCCTTTCGTGTGAGGCTCAACGGATAGGCGCGTGACGACGAAGGCATACGCCAAAGCCGGAAATCGTGCTCCCCCACCCTGCAATCAACGTGCTGCCCCATGGCGGGAAGCTGGCAGCCGGCAATCGAAGCCACCACGCTGGTGGCTTTCTCGCCTGTGGTGACCACATGGGAGATGGTGGGATGCGCGTCTAAGAGCACCTGAAGATCGATGGTCTCCACGATGTCGAGCCATTTGTCGCTGGCATTGTCTTTTAGTCTGCGCACAGCCATGGCGGTGTCCCAAAGCGCAATGCCTTGCGAATCGAGCAACTCACAGATGCTCGGCAGGTTGAAAGCCGCAGCCTGGGCATCCCAGAAAGCGTCACGGTCGCCCTTGAAAATGAGTCCCATGATGCGCCACATGTCGTTGATGCGGTTGGGATAGAAAAAGTTCATCGACCATCGCTCGGGCTTAGGCGGGAACGTGCCCAGCATGATCACACGCGGGCAAGTCGGCATATAGGGCGGCCAGGGATGGCGCTCGATGGCGGGTTGAGTATTCATAACAATGCACAAAATTACGAAAAAAATCGGACACCAAGCATCGTATGTCGAAATATATTATGGGAACGCAACGATTTTTAGCGATTTTGTTGTAATTTTGCAGCGGAATTTAGGAAGACGATTACTCAAAATCATAAGCATATGAATATCAAACATCTGTTTTTCATGGCTGTTGTGTCGTTGCTGCTTGCCAGCTGTGGCACGACTAAGGACGTTCCTTACCTGATTGATGCCGGCACCCTTCCACCCGAAGTGCTCAAGGCGGCAGCCCGCAGCACCGACCCCACTGTGATGGCCGGCGACCTGCTTTACATCAACGTGTCGGGTCCTGATGCCGAAGTGGTCAAACCGTTTAACAAGGGCTTGTATCTCAGCCAGACTGGTTCTGGCGGCAGCAATTCCATCAACAACGGAGAGAACTCGATGCTCTTCTACCTTGTCGACAACAACGGATATATCGACTTCCCGTTGCTGGGCAAGCTGCGTGTAGCCGGCATGACCAAGAGTGCCACCGAGGACTATATCGCCTCGCAGATTTATCCGCGCTACCTGACCGTGAAACCTGGCGTGGAGGTGCGATTCGAGAATTTCCATGTCTATACGATGGGCGAGGTCAACAACCCTGGCATGGTGAAAGCCAACAACGGACGGCTGAACATACTTGAGGCGTTGGCTATGAGCGGCGACCTCACCATCAAGGGACGCCGCGACAACATCATGATTGTCCGCACCAATGCCGATGGCAGCCGGTCGGTGAAAATCGTGAACCTTAACGACAAGAACCTGATTGTGTCGAACGACTTTATGCTCCAGCAGAACGACATCATCTATGTGGAGCCGAATGCCAGCAAAGCGCGGTCGTCATGGAATGTACCTCCCGCATTGTCGCTGGGCATGAGCTCAGTGGGAACGCTCATCAGCATCGCCACCTTCATCATCACGTTGACCAAATAAGCTACGAGCTACAAGCTACAAGTGGCGTAACGCGCTGTAACTATGAACTATGTGAACTGACGAGCTACAAGTTGTGTTCGGATAATCGCACTTAGTTATTTTCGACGATTAGTAACGCGGTTTGAGCAAAATGTCCCGCCATCGTTTCAGCACGCGATGGCGGGACATTTCGGTTTTTGCGAAGATTCGAAAATCAGAACGCCGTTACGATGCCCATGAAATCGGCCGCCTTGAGCGAAGCACCGCCGATGAGTCCGCCATCGATATCGGGCTTGGCAAACAACTCAGGAGCGTTGCTGGGTTTGCAGCTGCCGCCATACAGGATGGTAGTGTTGTCGGCCACGGTGTCGCCATACTTCTCGGCCACTTGCTTGCGGATGAACGCATGGATTTCCTCGGCTTGTTCGGCTGTGGCGGTTTCGCCCGTACCGATGGCCCAGATGGGCTCATAGGCGATGACCACCTTGCCAAAAGCCTCGGCATCGAGGTGGAACAGCGAGCCCACGATTTCGTTTTTGATGATGTCGAAGTGTGTGCCGGCTTTACGCTCGTCGAGGCTCTCGCCGCAGCAGAAAATCACGCGCAGTCCTGCTGCTAGAGCCAGGTCGATCTTGGTCTTGAGCATCTCGATGGTCTCGGCATAGTAGCCGCGTCGCTCGCTGTGTCCCAGGATCACATATTGCGCTCCCGTCGAAGCTACCATGGCAGCCGACACCTCGCCGGTGTAGGCCCCCTTGTCGTGGTCGGCACAGTTCTCGGCAGCCACAGCCACCGCGCTGCCCTCCAAAGCCTGGGCCACGGGTACCAGGTGGGTGAACGGCACACCCACAATCACGTCGCACTTGAGTTGGCCAGCCGCAGCCACGGCTTGCTTCACTTCGTTGGCCAGCTGGATGCCATCGGGCACGGTGGTGTTCATTTTCCAGTTGCCTGCTACAATGTTTTTTCTCATGTTGTTGAAAGTTATAAATGATTGTTTAAGATCGGATTCACTCTTCGTTGTTCTGTTCGTTGTTCTGTTCGTTGGCCGGCTCAGCAGGTTGTTCCTCGCGTTCGCCACCATTGCGGCGAACTCGCCTGATGAGTGCCCCAACCAATAGATGCGTGCGGTTGATGACCAGCAGTGTGATCATGGCCAACACATAGGGCGTGAAGATTTTGCTCAGTGTGAACGCAGGCTGGAGGTCGTCGCCGAGCGAAGCCGGCGTGAGCACCGGGTCATGGATGCGGTCGGCCGAAATGGAGCCTAAAGTGCGTTTCCACTTCACCACTCCCCCCTCGACACAAGCCACAGCCGGATTGCCGCGTGCCAGCATCTTGATGTCGCTGTCGTCGGCTGTGAGCATGGGGTAGCTGGCCATCGAAATGTCGCGCCAGTGCTCCACCTCCGGTTCGGTGGCAGCACTCACGCCATAAAATGCGGCATGGTGTGCCTGAGCATAGTCGGCCAGCCCATGGATGGCAAAAGTGTGCGCCACACTCACTGTGGGCAGGTCGGGGAACAGGATGAGCATCACGCAGCTGTCGCCCAGCACATCGGCGGTGACATCGATGCCGTCGTCGAGCATCACCAATTGATGCCCACTCTTCTCCACGACATTGCCCCGTGTGGCCAATACTGGCCGGCGATCCACAAAGGTCCAGCCGTCCTCTTCGTCGGGCAATGAGTCGAGCGAGAAGGCTTGTTCTTTTCCGTCTTTCTTATATATAAATAGGTAGTCATCGTCGCTGGGTGCAGGGTTGAATGCAGCCAAACGCGTCCCTACCTTGTAGGGGCGGAAATCGATCAAAGGCTGCGTGAAATAGCCCACATAGGCCACTGCAAGCACCACAGCAAGTGTGAGCGCGGCAACTATCCACTGCACGGCTGGACCATACCACCCCCTGATGCGTGGCCTCAGCCACAACAACACGGCCAAAGCCGCCAACAAGAGCAGATTTTTGCCGAAAGTGGCCCAATTGCTCAGGTGCAGGGCATCACCAAAGCAACCGCAATCGGCCACGGCATCGTTTATCGCCAGCCACAGCGTGAGTGGTGTCAAGACCAGCATGAGCAGCAAGAGCAGCGCGGGTGCGCCACGGCGATAAGCACCCACCATGAGCAACACGCCCAACACGGCCTCGGCAGCAGCCAGAGCCACCGCCGCCAGCAGAGCGAAATCGGTCCATTGCACCCAGCCGAGGGCATTCAAATATTCGGTGATCTTGTAATATCCGCCCCAGGGGTCGATGGCCTTGGCCAAGCCTGAAAACGCGAACACACCTCCGGTGACGAGACGCAGCAGCACCACCAGGATGGTCACAATGGGCGAGCCGCAGGTATCACGCTGATTGTTCGTCATGCTTGATTAGCGCAAAAATGGCATAGTTGATCATGTCCTGGTAGTTGGCATCAATGCCCTCGCTCACCAGCGTGGCACCGCCATGATTCTCGATGGCCTTGACACGTTGAATCTTCGACAAGATGAGGTCGGTGTAGCTTGAGATGCGCATGTCGCGCCAGGCCTCGCCGTAGTCGGTGTTTTTGTCCGTCATCAGCCGTTTGGTGGCGGCAATGTGTTTGTCGTAGAGTTCTAGGGCCTCGGCCGAGGTCATGTCGATGGTGGTGCTGAATCCCCGCTCGAGCTGGATGATGCCGATGATTCCGTAGTTGATAATGGCTACATATTCCGGCCAGATGTCCTCGCCCACCTTCGATGTGCCGTTGATTTCGAGCGTGCGGATGCGGTTAGCTTTGATGAGCATTTGGTCGGTGACCGACTGGGGCCGCAGTATGCGCCACGCAGGGCCGTAGTCTTTCATCTTGAAGATGAAAAGCTCCCGGCAGCGTTCCACCACTTTATCGTATTGCTGACTGGTGTCCATAATCTTCACTGATTTGTTTCAACCTGCAAAGTTACGAAATAATGTACAATGCACAATGCACAATGCACAATTTTTTTAGTCATGAGTCACGAGTGATGAGTAACTGTGATGAGTAACGAGTGATGGTGACGTGGCCAACGCAAAATGGGAAACCAAAGGATCCTATGGCCTCTTAGGTATCTATGGGAATCGCGATGCGGTTCTCGGCTCTTGGGTCTCGGGGCTTGGAGCTCGGAAATCGAAACAAGGTGCTACCCATTGTTTTCGGGGACACTGCATCGGGGGAGCCGCACCAGGATGCGGCTCTACTTTTTGGACCAGCCAGCTTTTAGAGATGGTAAAAACGTGTTACACAATAGTGTGATAGTCAATGTGTTGAAAAATGGCGGATAAAATAATGCCGAAAAAATTTGGTCAGTTCAAAAATTGGCAGTAATTTTGCAGTCGCAAATCGGAAATGGCGGGATAGCTCAGGTGGTCAGAGCGTCGGATTCATAACCCGGAGGTCCTGAGTTCAAATCTCAGTCCCGCTACTCCACAAGAAAGGAGACTCTGGAATTTCAGGGTCTCCTTTTTCTCGTCTTGGGGTGAGAACAATCAGTCATGCGGAATTAGAAGCTACAAGTGCGAGGAACCCCCGCTCTACGGGA
The DNA here is from genome assembly GCA_017545095.1 of Muribaculaceae bacterium. The sequence continues at coordinate 13,853 of JAFYCU010000158.1, forward strand.
CTCGGCCATCAGCTGCACCAGGGTGCGGCTCTACATGACTCGGCATTCACGCAATGGTAAGTCCTTCCTTAGGAGGGGTTTAGGGAGGCCTCTTCGCCGCACTGGGGTGCAGCTCTACAGCTCTACAGGTATTGCGGCCAGTGAAGGTTGTTTGATGGTGTCAGCAGCAGTTGGTGAGCGGGTTGGAGCAGAGCCATTCGGTTTCAATCCAACCGATGTGCTTGCCTTTGCCATCGCCGATGGACACCTTTACCCAATCGTCCTTAACATCGAGCGGTGTGACGGACATTTCCTCGTTGAAGGCATACACCACTTTGGCATTTTCGGATGGTTCGTCGCGGAGCACCAGTCGTTCGCCGCCATAGTTGCGTGTACCCAGCGCGAGCACCGAGGCGTGCACCCAGAACTGCTTGGCTTGGATTTTCTTCAGGTCGATTTCCTCGCCTTCCTCGGCTTTTTCGACGTAGGTCAGTCGCCACCAGCCATCGCGGGGCGTAGTGACCTCGACAATATAAGATGCGTCGCATGGCAACTTCAACACCACGTTGCCGTTAGGGGCCGACCGCACATTGGTGGGCGTGTCGTCGATGATGTAAGCACTCAACGAGTTGGACTGTGCTACAGCTGTTGCCGCCATGACAGCAACCAGCAGCGAAATGAGAATTCGTTTCATAGGTTGATGGGTTTTAATGGTTTATCGTGGCACAAATTGCAGTCTTGCACGCACATGGTCGATTTTGTTTACAGAGATAGACATCAGCCACTCGTTGGGGTTCTCGTCGAAGAAGCAAACCATGGCCTCCTCGCCGTAGTGGGTCTCCTTGATGAAAGCCACCTCCAAGCGGTGCACGATGCGCTTGTCGTAATATTCGATTGGCAACTGGTTGACCAGCAAGTCGATATACCGCACGGTGTTGACGTGCCGGTTGAAGTCGCACTCGGCATAACCGAAAGTGTGCATCACATAGGACCCTTCGCAAAGGGGTTGGATCTTGTTTTGGGGCTCGATGGGGCACCGTCGGTCGCTAATGTTGTCGCGAATGTAACTGAGTTGTGATATGTCCACGCTTTTGCGTGTGGCCAGGTCGATCACCATCCATATGGTGCGCACATAGCCCAACACGTTGCCATCAGCATCGGTGACCATCATGTTGCGCTGGCTGAACATGTGGTTGTAGTCCTCGATCCATGTGGTGAGGGTGTAATGCTCATCGACACGCGGATAACGTTCCATCTCGATGGTGACTCGTGCCAGCACCCATGCATGGCCATCGGCAATCAAACGCTTATACCCCACCCCCCACTCGTTGGCATGAAGGGTGGCAATGTCGATCACACGGCTCATCAGCAGCGACAGCGGCAGTTCGCCCTGCGGATTGCACTCGCCAGCACTCAGGTAATAGGTTTTAGAAAACTCTTTCATTCTTCCAGACATGTTTACACATACTTATATTATACGATTTGTTTTACTGAGCAGATAATGGTCGAGCAGCACCATGGCGGTCATGGCCTCGACGATGGGCACAGCCCGATGCACCACCACCACATCGTGTCGCCCACCGGGGTGATAAACCACCTCTTGACCCAGGGCATTGACCGAGGCCGTTTCGCGCATAAGCGTTGGCACGGCTTTGAATGCCACACGGAAAAAGAGGTCGTTGCCATTGGAGATGCCGCCTTGCACCCCGCCCGAGTGATTGGCGGCAAAGTGCACACCACCATGTTCGTCGGGCATCATGGTGTCCTGCACCTCGCTGCCATGTTTGAAAGCGATGTCGTGGCCACCCATCTCGAACGCCTTGACGGCATTGATGCTGAGCATGGCCGCTCCCAGATCGGCATGGAGTTTGGCTGCCACTGGTTCGCCCCATCCCGATGGAACCCCTTGCGCGATGCACAGCATGGACCCGCCCAGGGTGTCGCCATTTTCAATGGTGTTAGCGATTTCCTGCTCCATGTCGTGCGCCACAGTGTCGCTGAACACATGGAGCCTGTTCTGTACCCGATGTGGCAAGGTGATGTTCTCGGGGTGGAGGTACTCTCCCTTGCAACCGATCCATTCCACAAAGGCCTGGATTCTTACTCCGAGTTTGCTGAGCGCTTGCATAGCCAAAGCCCCTGCCACCACCCGTGTCAGTGTTTCGCGTGCCGAGGCTCGGCCCCCACCGCGATGGTCGCGATGGCCATATTTCATCTGATATGTGTAGTCGGCGTGTGAGGGACGGTAGATGTTGCGCAGCGATTCATAATCCTTCTCGCGCATGTCGTGGTTGCGGATGATGAAACCGATGGGTGTCCCCAGCGTTTTACCTTCGAAAATTCCCGACAACACCTCCACCTGGTCGGATTCGCGACGGTTGCTGCCACCGATGTAATCAACAGGCCGACGCGCATCAACAAATTGTTGCATCAGGTCGAGGTCGATGTCAAGTCCTGCGGGCATACCATCAATCACCCCACCCATGGCGGGACCATGTGATTCGCCGAAACTGGTTAAACGGAATAGGTGTCCAAAGGTGTTCATAGGGTGATGAGTAATGAGTGATGAGTAACGAGTCTCATGGTCTCCCCTAACCCCTCCTAAAGGAGGAGGATTGGTTCTCGGACTTCGGCTCTTGCTTCTTGGTTCTCGGTTCTTGTTTCGGTCTTCATTTGCACCAGGGTGCGACCCTGCTTATAAGCACGTCCTTTAGGATGGGTTTGGGGAGGCCAGAATCAAATCGGTTATCGTGGCTCCGATGTAGTTGGCCAGGAGGGTTGGGGCCACTTTGAGTTGGAGTCCACGCAGTCCAGCACTCACAAAGATGTGCTCATAGAGCTGGCACGACTCATGGATGAAAGTGGGGAACGGTTTCTTCATGCCCACCGGCGAGCATCCGCCCCGGATGTAGCCTGTGGTGGGCAACAACTCTTTCATCGGTATAAGGTCGGCTTTTTTGTTCCCCGATACTTTCGCCGCCTTTTTGAGGTCGACCTCGGCATTGCCAGGAATCACACACACAAAGTGCCCCGTGCGGTCGCCACGCAGCACGAGCGTCTTGAACACACAGTTGATGTCCTGGCCCAGCGAAGCTGCCACATGACCAGCATCTAAGTTGTTCTCGTCCACGGCATAGGCCATCAGTTCATAAGGCACTTTGGCTTGGTCGAGCAGGCGGGCCGCATTGGTCTTTTGCTGTTTTTTCATTTTTTTAAACGTGAATTGATGGCAAAATTACAGAATCTTCTCTACCTTTGCAAATAAAAACGAGAATCGCATGAAAAAAATTCTGCTTAGCGCCATCATCGCGCTCACATCGATTGCCTTTGCACAGGCACAATTCTTCGGTGTCGACACCGACAAGCTCAACAATCTGATAGCTGGATTAACGCGTCTGCCCTACGACAATGCCAAGATGCTCATGACCCAGACGTTCAAGGCCCTCGAGAACGATGGCAAGGGTTATCGCAAGGCCGTGGAGATGCTGGAACGCCTTGGCGACCCCACCGACTCGCTCCACAACGAAGTGCTCTACTTAGAGGGTCTCAAGACGGTAAGTAGTTCGTTTGTGCTGAGCAACAGCGAGAAAGAGCGTCCCAACCATCTGCTTGAGATGGCTCAGAAAAATGCCGTGGGCGGCATGGCCACCGATTTGGCTCTGACCACCGCCAACGACAAGACCGTGCAGCTGCTCGCCGCCGACGGAGGGAAGTGCACCCTGGTGTTTTTCAACGACCTGGACTGTGAAGCCTGTGCATTGACACGTCAAGCCCTGTCCGCCTCGACCACGCTTGGCGATGCCGCCAGCAAAGGGCTGCTCCGCGTGGTGTCGGTCTATACTGGCAAGAATGCAAAAGCATTCAAAAAGACCTCCTACCCTGCCTGGGTGACCAGCACTTGGGACAAGGCACAACAAGTGGAAAACGGCGATGCCTACATCCTGACAAGCACCCCACTCTTTTACCTGATCAACAGCGATGGCCGCGTGCTGCTCAAGAACGAGCCCAGTTTCACGCGCGTTGAGAGCGCGGTGACCAAGGTGCTGGCCAACAGCGATAGCAAAAGTGCGGCACTGGTGAAAATGCTGTTTAACAACTGACCGTGAACCCGACAATGAATCGGGAGAAAGAGATTTATAAAGTGACCCTGGTGGGCAGCGCAGGCAATGTGGCGCTGCTCACCTTTAAGTTCATTGCCGGTGTGGTGGGACACAGCTCGGCGATGATTGCCGATGCAGTGCACTCTCTGTCGGACTTTGTGACCGACCTGGTGGTGCTTGCCTTTGTGCATGTGAGCGCCAAGCCACAAGACGCGTCGCACTACTACGGGCATGGCAAATACGAGACTTTGGCCTCGTTTCTCATCGGCCTTGCGTTGTTGGGTGCTGCGCTGGGTATCCTCGTCAGCGGGGGGCTCAAGCTGGCTGCGTGGGCTGGCGGTGAGCCGCTGGAAGCACCCGGCAAGGTGGCCTTGTGGGCTGCCCTGCTGTCGATTGCAGTGAAAGAAGCCCTTTACCGCTATACCGCCATCATGGGTCGGCGGCTCGACTCGCCGGCCGTCATTACCAATGCCTGGCATCACCGCAGCGACGCCCTGTCGTCGATAGGAGCCACCTTGGGCATTGGAGGAGCCATCGTGCTCGGCGACCGCTGGACGGTGCTCGACCCCATCGCCTCGATGGTGGTGGGCGTGATGCTGGCGAAAGTGGCTGTGGGGCTGCTGAAGGCAAACGTGAATGAGCTAACCGACGGCTCGCTGTCGGCCGAGATTGAAAACGAGATTATAGAGCTTATCACCTCACAACCAGGTGTGAGCGACCCGCACAACCTGCGCACGCGCCGTGTGGGCAACCGCATGGCCATTGAAGTGCATGTGTGCATGGACGGCTCCACAACGCTCGACGAGTCGCACCAGCGCACCACCATGATAGAGCAACAGCTCAAGCATCACTTCGGGCAAAACACCCTGGTCACCATCCACACCGAACCCATAAGCAGCCTTTGAATCCATTCCCCATCGGGAACAAGTTGAAAGTTGTCAAAAATTGTTTTGGGTTTATGTTGAATCGTGTGAGTGGTTGATTTGACTAAAAGAACATAATGAAAAAAATGAACGACTTAAAACGAGAAGACGGGTAAACATGCTTTTTTAGTTACAAAGAGGCGTATTGCGGCGCTTGTTTACTCGTCTACTTGTTTACTTGTATGCATACCTTTGATTTTGAAGCTTTTGCTCCTTTTAGTCTGAAAAACAACCCCTCATACGATGCGTTTCGGCAATGCAAAAGTAAAAAACTTCGTCTTTTGTTTTGCATTGCGCTCAACTTTCAGTAATTTTGCAAGCAACAACCAAATCCATTATCTTCACACATTTATGATTACCTTCATTAAAAAGGATTTTCAAATCATCTATGTCGTGAGTAGCACGGCCTTACTGTCGCAGGCCGACCTCGACAAACTTGAGTGGCTGTTTGAAGCCAAGGTGTTGAAACGCTCCACATTGAGCGGGACTTATGTAGGTCCCAGGCGCGAAATGGTAACTCCATGGAGCACCAATGCCGTTGAGATTACCCAGAACATGGGCATCGACGGCATCGGCCGCATTGAGCGGTTCAAGCGGTGCGACACGCGCAAACCGGCATTCGACCCCATGCTCCAAAGTGTGTATCACACGCTTGATGATAGCGTTTTCGACCTTGACGCACAGCCACAGCCCATTGTGCACATTGATGACATTCAACAATACAACCTTCAACAAGGATTGGCTCTCAGTCAGGAGGAAGTCGAATATCTACAAGCCCTCAGCCAGCGGTTGGGTCGCAGGCTCACCGACAGTGAAGTGTTTGGATTTTCACAGGTCAACAGCGAGCATTGCCGCCACAAAATTTTCAATGGCACATTCATCATCGATGGAAAAGCGATGCCCGACTCACTGTTCCAGCTCATCAAGAACACATCGCGCACGAATCCCGGCCATCTGGTGTCGGCTTATTCCGACAATGTGGCCTTTATCGATGGCCCCATGATAGCGCAATTTGCCCCGCAGCGGTCCGACGCACCCAGCGAATTTGCCGTGCGTGATGTGGAAACGGTGCTGTCGCTCAAGGCCGAGACGCACAATTTTCCCACCACCGTAGAGCCGTTCAATGGTGCCGCCACAGGCACTGGGGGCGAGATTCGCGACAGGCTGGGCGGTGGACGAGCCAGCCTGCCGCTTGCCGGAACAGCAGTATATATGACAGCCTATCCCCGCACCCAAGTCGACCGCCGTTGGGAATTGTGCACGATGCCCCCTCGTCGCTGGCTATACCATGACCCGGCCGACATTCTCATCAAGGCCTCGAACGGAGCCAGCGACTTTGGCAACAAGTTCGGTCAGCCGCTCATATGTGGGTCGGTGCTCACTTTCGAAAACAAAGATGGCCATGAAACCACGGCCTACGACAAGGTGGTGATGCTTGCTGGCGGTGTGGGTTATGCCGCACGGCGCGATGCTATCAAGGCCGAGCCGGCACAGGGCGACGAGCTTGTGGTGATGGGTGGCGACAACTATCGCATAGGCATGGGCGGCGGTGCCGTGTCGAGCGTGAACACCGGGCAGCTGTCGAACTCGATTGAGCTTAATGCCGTCCAGCGTTCCAATCCCGAGATGCAGAAACGTGTGGCTAACGTGATACGAGCGTTGGCCGAACAAGAACAGAACCCTATCGTGTCGATACACGACCATGGAGCCGGCGGACATCTGAATGCGCTTAGCGAACTGGTGGAAAATACAGGAGGAAGCATCAGCATGGGGGCATTGCCCATTGGTGACCCCACACTATCGGCACGCGAAATCATCGGCAACGAATCGCAAGAACGCATGGGGCTTGTTGTGAACAAGTCCGACACTGACCATGTTGTGCGCATCGCCCAGCGCGAACGAGCGCCCATCTATGTGGTGGGCCATGCCACCGGCGACCGCCACCTCACTTTCGAGCAAACTGACGGGCAGCGTCCCATCGACCTTGACCTGGCCGACATGTTCGGAAATCCTCCCAAGACAATCATCAGCGACAATACCGTTGTAGCACCACATCGCGATTTACGCTTCGACGTGGCAAAACTTGATGAGTATCTTGAAACCGTGTTGCAAATGGAGGCTGTGGCCTGCAAAGACTGGCTCACCAACAAGGTTGACCGCTCGGTGACAGGCCGAGTGGCTCATCAGCAATGCCAGGGTGAGTTACAGCTGCCGTTGGCCGACTGCGGTGTGGTTGCTCTCGACTACAGCGGAACATCGGGTATGGCCACCAGCATCGGGCATGCTCCACAGGCAGCACTCATCGATTCTGCCATGGGTTCGCAACTGGCCATCGTAGAAGCACTCACCAACATTATTGGGGCAAATCTGAGCGAGGGACTGAAATCGGTGTCACTGAGTGCCAACTGGATGTGGCCCTGCCGCAACCCAGGACAAGATGCCCGGCTCTACCGCGCGGTGAAAGCGTGCAGCGACCTAGCCTGCCAACTGGGCATCAACATTCCCACGGGCAAGGACAGCCTGTCGATGACACAAGACTACGGAAAAAAACGCGTTCTTGCGCCTGGCACTGTCATCATCACGGCTGCGGCACCAGTTGCCGATGTGAAGAAAACGGTGGGGCCTGTGCTGCGTAACTGCAAAAGCCACTTATATTATATAGACTTCAGTGACGGCGACCTGCAGTTGGGCGGTTCAGCTTTCGCCCAGTCGATGGGTCGCATCGGTATGCAAGCTCCGACCCTGAGGCCTGCCAACGACATTGCAGCCGCGTTCAACGCTGTTCAAGACTTGGTCGCGCAGCAACTGCTGCTGGCCGTGCACGATGTGTCGGCCGGTGGACTCATCACCACCTTGCTCGAAATGACGTTTGCCAACACACGCGGCGGTCTGGACATCGACCTGAGTGCATTTAGCGATGTACACATCGTGCGCGTGCTTTTCGCCGAAAATCCCGCCATTGTGATTCAAGTGGCCGATGCACATTGCCGTCGTGTGGAACGGTTGCTCGCGGCCAATGGTGTGCGCTTCCTGCATCTGGGTCAGCCCGCCCAGCAACGCACCATCGAGCTGCATCACCGCCACATCTGCCACACGCTGCCCATCGACAAGCTGCGCGACATCTGGTTCCGTTCATCTTATCTGCTCGATTGCCTCCAGTCGGGCTCAACCTGCGCCAAGCAACGCTTTTCCAATTACGGCCGGCTGCCATTGCGCTGGCGACTGCCAAATGGATTCACAGGACAGCTGTCCGACCTGGGGCTGTGCTGCCGACATGGAACCACAGGCATCAAGGCCGCCATCGTGCGCGACAAGGGTGTGAATGGCGACCGAGAGATGGCCTATTCCCTTTATTTGGCAGGCTTCGATGTGAAGGATGTGCACATGACCGACCTGATGTCGGGACGTGAGACCCTCGACGACGTGAACATGATTGCGTTCTGTGGCGGATTCTCCAACAGCGATGTGCCCCGTTCGGCACGCGGATGGGCCGGCGCATTTGTGTGGAACGAGCAGGCTCATGTCGCCTTGAAACGGTTCTATGCTCGCCCCGATACTTTGAGTTTGGGCGTGTGCAACGGCTGCCAACTCATGATGGAACTGGGGTTGCTCGCACCCCACAGCAAGGAGCATCCGAGCATGACGAACAACGACTCGCACAAGTTTGAATCGCAATTCCTTGCTGTTACCATCCCCAACAACACCTCGGTAATGCTTGGTAATCTTGCTGGCGCGCGATTGGGAATTTGGGTGGCGCACGGCGAGGGAAAATTTGTGATGCCGACGCAAAACCATGGCTGGCAGGTGGCTGCCCAATATGCCAGTGACCGTTATCCCGGCAATCCCAACGGTTCGCCCGATGCCATTGCCGCATTGGCTTCGGCCGATGGCAGGCATTTGGCCATCATGCCTCACCTTGAGCGGTCGATATTCCCCTGGCAATGTGCCTATTATCCCCGTCGTTCAGGCGAGGTGACACCCTGGATCAAGGCGTTTGTCAATGCCCGTGAGTGGGTTGAGCGGCACGTACAAGTCACAAAGTGATTGTGAATAATTATCATGGGCGCGGCGACAACCAATCATCGTTGTCGCCGCGCACGTGCTTTTCAATCGTTTTATATAGGATCGACAAACATCGTTATCCCCTACTCTGTTGAAAAATCGAAGAAAATCACACGCCTGTATTCCTCATCGGGCATGAGCAACTGCGAGGGGAACTGGGGTTTGTTGGGTGCATCGGGCAGCCCTTGGCACTCAATGGCCACACCATCATAGTCGTGGTAAACTGCGCCACCCTTGCCCGTTGGGCATCCTTCGAGCCAGTTGCCGGTATAGATTTGCACGGCCGGTTGGTCGGTAACCACCTCCACCACGCGGCCGCTGTCGCGGTGCCGGAGCACAGCGGCCGTGCGCAAAAGCTGTCGGCCTTTAGGATCAATCACCCAGCAGTTGTCGTAACCTTTTCCGTAATTCAAGGCGGGAAAATCCCGCTTCATATCGCGTCCCAGCGGCTTGAAACTGGTGAAGTCCATGGGGGTGCCAGCCACAGGAGCCAGTTCACCAGTAGGAATAAGCGTGTCGTCGGTAGGCAGCCAGCGCACAGCATCCATCAGCAGCTCGTGGTCGAGGACACTCCCCTCACCTGCCAAATTAAAATAGGTGTGGTTGGTGAGATTCACCACCGTGGGTGCATCGGTCACAGCATTAAGCTCAATCTTGAGGATGTTGTCTTCGGTCCAGGTGTAGGCCACACGAGCAGTAAGTTCTCCCGGGTAATGCTCGTCACCATCGGGACTTACTAAAGTGAACACCACTCGGTTGTTTTCCTCCATCTCGAAGTCCCAAATCTGGTTTTGGAACCCCTCGGGACCGCCATGCAGTGCGTTGGGGCCATTGTTGATGGCCAACTGATGCACCTTTCCGTCCACCTCGAGATGTCCACCGGCGATGCGATTGGCATATCGGCCAGGTATCTTGCCCATGCACGGGCCATCGTAGAGATAATCGTCGGCAGCAGCATAACCCAGCACCACATCGGCCAAGTACCCTTGATTGTCGGGCACCACAATGGAATTGATGCCAGCGCCGAGTGATGAGAGCACAACGTGTGCCCCGCTTTCGTTCTCGAGCGTAATCAGCGTGATTTCGCCTTTAGGCGATGCACAGGTTTCGATGAAATGCTTCATGGCTCATTCACATTTGTGCGCCCCATCGCTGATTACTACGGGATAGACTACCGGCTCATGACCATATTTGGCATTGAACTTATCGCAGGCAGTGGCGATGAAACGGTCGCACAGTTCATTCTTGACCAAGTTGATGGTGCATCCGCCAAAGCCACCGCCCATGATGCGCGAGCCAGTAACGCCACACTCACGGGCAATGTCGTTCAGGAAGTCGAGTTCCTCGCAACTCACCTCATAGTCCTTGGAAAGGCCGTGGTGAGTCTCATACATGCAACGTCCCACCGTGTCGAAGTCGCCTCGCTGCAAGGCATCGCACACGTCGAGCACACGCTGCTTCTCCCCAATCACATAACGAGCACGCATGTAGTCCTCCTCGCTCACTCGGTCTTTGGCGGCATCGAGCATGGCCATGTCGGCATCGCGCAGGGTGTCAACGCCCAGGGTAGCTGCCACGCGTTCGCACGACTGACGGCGCCTGTTGTAGGGCGAATCCACCAGCTCATGCTTCACCTTGCTGTCGAGCAGCACAAGTGTATAGCCTTCGGCCTTGAAGGGGTAATATGCATATTCCAACGACCGGCAGTCGAGACGCATCAGGTGGTCCTTCTTGCCAAACACCGAGGCAAACTGATCCATGATGCCACAGTTCACCCCGCAGTAGTTGTGTTCGGTGCTTTGACCAATCAGGGCAAGCTCGAATTTATCGATCTTGTTGTCGTTGAACATGTCGTTCAGAGCAAAGGCAAAGCACGATTCCAGCGCCGCGCTCGACGAAAGACCTGCTCCCAAAGGCACATTGCCGGCAAACACAGCATCAAAACCGCGCACGATGAATCCACGCTTCATCACCTCGCGGCAAACGCCAAAGATGTAACGTGCCCACTGCTCCTGCGGTGCGTCCTCCTCGCGAAGGCCAAACTCGCAATAGGCGTCCAAATCGACACTGCAAACGCGCACGCGATCAGTGCCATTAATATTGATTTCGGCCATGATGCACTTGTCGATGGCTCCAGGGAACACGAAGCCTCCATTATAGTCGGTGTGCTCGCCAATCAGGTTGATGCGACCTGCCGAAGCGTAAATCGCACCTTGTGTGCCAAAACGGCTGTAAAACAGTGATTTGATTCTCTCTTTCATTGTAAATAAATATTAGGTTGTTGATATTCAGATTCATCCGAAGTGGCATTTGCTGCCATCACCACGCATCCAGGTCTTGCGCAATCTCAGGCATCTGGCTGGCAGTGAAACTTGGCTCGGCGATGCCTACGCGTTTTTGCCGCCTATAGTTCTCGAGCAAACGAAACGCATAGCGCCCAAGCAGCACGATGGCCACCAAATTGCAGGCCGTGAGCAATGCCATGAACACATCGCCCAAACTCCACACCACCTCTAAGCTCGCCACAGCGCCAAAGAGCACTAACACACCAGCCGACAGCACGCGGTAGACCGAGAGCACCCACCGGCGGCGTGTGAGAAACAGCACATTGGCCTCGCCGTAGTAGTAATTGCCAATGATGCTGCTGAACGCGAACAACAAGATGGCGATAGCGACAAACGTGGTGCCCAAGGAGCCCACCTGCGACTGCAACGAAACCTGCGTGAGAACGATGCCATTCAGATTGGTGTCGGCATAAACGCCACTAATCAAGATGATGAATGCCGTGCACGAGCACACCAGCAAGGTGTCGGTGTAAACACCCAGCGTCTGAATCAAGCCCTGCTTAACGGGGTGACTCACATGAGCTGCGGCAGCCACATTGGGAGCCGACCCCTCTCCGGCCTCGTTGCTGAACAAGCCGCGCTTGATGCCCATCATCATCGTCATGCCTATAGCGCCGCCTGTGGCCTGGCCAAAGCCAAAAGCACTCTCAACGATTACTTTGAGCACATGAGGTAAAAGGCTGATATTCATCAGCACAATCACCAGTGCAAGCACAAAATAGCCTATGGCCATAATCGGCACTAACACGCTGCTCACACGGGCAATGCGATGAATGCCGCCAAACACAATCACCAAAGCCAAGGCGGCTATCGCAACCCCTGTCATCCACGATTCGAATCCAAATGCCTCGCTCATGGCACTGCAAATGGTGTTGGACTGTATGGAGTTATACGACAATCCAAACGTCAGTGTGAGTAGCACGGCAAATGTTACAGCCATTGGACGGTTGTGCAGGCCATGCAAGATGTAATAGGCCGGACCGCCCACGAAGGAGTGGCGGTTTTCACGTTTATAGAGCTGGGCCAACGTGCTCTCGACAAAAGCCGTGGCTCCGCCGATGAGCGCAATCACCCACATCCAGAACACAGCACCGGGGCCGCCAATGGCAATAGCCGTGGCCACTCCAGCCAAATTGCCGGTGCCCACACGTGTAGCCACCGAGACGGCAAATGCCTGGAACGAAGACACATGGTGGGCGTTACCTCGAGGAGAACCGAAATTATCACCCAGCAAACGAACCATCTCGCGAAGCATGGTGAACTGCACAAAGCGAGTGCGACAGGTGAAAACCAGCCCACAAACAATCAATGTGCCTATCATGATGTAGGTCCACAAAAAGTCGCCTACCTCGGTAATAGACTCATTCAGCCACCCATCGGCGGCAAGCAGCGACGATAATGATTCAACTTTCATGCTGCAAATTTACAAAAAAAATGGCAAAAGAATGTCCATATAAAAAAAGAATTGTAATTTTGCACGCGATAACGCATGGGTATATCACCGATGGACTGTTCCGATAACATCAACGGCATTGCTCGTCAATGATGGCTCATCAAACATCAACATCCTATTTACCAGATGGATGACAATAAATATCTCAAGTTTTAATATAAAAAAACGAACATCCCTTAAATCCACACTGTAGTCTCCTATAGTTTCACCACACTTTCATCACTAATCCAAAAAATCTAACTTACTATGTCCAACTCCAGTATTCTCACGGGACAATATGTGCAACTGCATCAAACGCCAGCCAGCTTGGGCGACCGCCTGCTGGCACAACTGATTGATTTCATAATCATTTCTGTTTATGTGTCCGGAATGGGCTTAATAATTGACAAATTGCCGAACGCTTTGCTCTGGGATGACTATTATTATGTGGGAACGATATGCGTTGTTGCCCTGCTCATTGTTCCTACCATTTTCTATCATCCCGCTTGTGAGTGGTTCAATCATGGGCAAAGTCTTGGCAAGAAAGTGATGAATTGCCGTGTGGTGATGGCCGATGGTTCCACCCCCACCCTGGCCAGCTATCTGATGCGATGGCTGCTATATCCGATTGAGGTGTTTGTCACGGGAGGATTGGGTGTGATAGCCATTTTGTTCAGCGAGCGCAACCAGCGATTTGGCGACATGGCCGCCGGCACCATGGTCATCAAGTGCAACGCGCTGGCCGATCAACGTGTGAGCTTGAACGACTTCTATTTTGTGTATCAAGGCTACCAGCCTGAGTTCTCTGAAGCATCCAACCTGTCGCTGCGCCAAGTCGAACTGATCAGTCGCACA
>JAFYCU010000159.1 GCA_017545095.1 Muribaculaceae bacterium
TATTGCCGTTAGGTCTCTACTGGATGGCGATGACGCTCAGCAGCAAACCAGGCAAAATGTTCTGGTGTTTGTTTCTGTTCATCTTCTTCAACGCGTTCGAGACGGTGCTACTCTACCTGTTCGGCGAGTCGCCCATTGCGGTGGACATGTTCCTGAATCTGGTCACGTCGAATGCCACCGAAGCCGATGAGTTGCTGGCTCAAATCTATCCGTCGGTGATTTTCGTCGTGGTGTTCTACGGCTTTGGCATCGTGCTCAGCATCGTGGCGTTGCGCAAGCGGCTGCGGTTGCACGAGTCGTTCCGCCACAACCAGCGCGTGTTGGGTGCATTGGTCACGGCCGTAGGGCTGGTGCTGCTGGTGGTGAACTACTTCGTGGACGCGCGGTTCCGCATGCGCAACGACATCTTCCCCGTCAACGTGTGCTACAACCTGGGACTGAGCGTGCAACGCTTCGTGCAGTCGGAACGTTACCCCACCACCTCGGCCCATTTCTCGCATCTCGCCACCACCGAGCGTCCCGACTCGATACCCGAAGTCTATGTGCTTATCATCGGCGAGACACTGCGTGCCGACAACATGAGCCTCTACGGCTATGAGCGCAACACCACGCCACAGCTCAAAGCCTTGGCCGACACCACGCAGTCGCTGGCGGTGTTTGCCGATGTAATCACCATGAGCAACACCACGCACAAGAGCGTGCCGCTGCTGCTCACCGCCACCGCCAGCCAGGGCGACTACGACAGCCTCTACACCCAACGCGGGGCCATCAGTGCTTTCCGCGAGGTGGGATTCGACACTTATTATATCAGCAACCAGCGGCGTAACCACTCGTTTATCGACTATCTGGGCTGCGAGGCCGAGCATGTGTCGTTTTTGAAAGACAGCCTGCCGCTGTCGGCCAACCTGTATGACGATGCCTTGCTCGACGAGCTGCGGCGGGTGCTGCCAGCGCAGGGCGAGGGTGCTGTGGACGGCAGCGTGCTCATCGTTTTGCACTGCTATGGGTCGCACTTCGACTATCGCGACCGCTATCCGAAAGCCTATGCGCGTTTCGCGCCCACCGACTATCCTTCGGCCACCAGAACGCAACGTCAACAGCTTGTGAATGCCTACGACAACACCATTGCCTATGCCGACCACATTGTGGCGGGCGTGATCAGCGCACTCGACCGCCAGGGCATTCCGGCAGTGATGATGTTCACAAGCGATCATGGTGAGGACATTTTTGACGACTCTCGCAACCGTTTCCTTCACGCCTCGCCGCAACCCACCTACTACCAGCTGCGCGTGCCGTTACTGATATGGGCCTCACAGCTTTGGCGCGACCGCTATCCCGACAAGTGGCAAGTGGTGATGAGCCATCGCCGCCAGCCGGTGTCGACGGGAATGGTCACCTTCCACACGCTGCTCGACCTGGCGGGCGTACACTCGCATGTGCTGCGCAAGCAGCACGCGCTGGGAAGCCCGCAGTTCACCCCCATGCATCGACGCTACGTCAACGACCACAACGAGCTAGTGTCCATCGACAGCTGCGGACTCAAGAGGCTCGACTTCGAACAGTTCCACGCCCACGGCCTGAAGTTGTAGCATAGGCGAGAACCAAGAAGCCAAAGCACAATCAGTCCGCAGGTCGCAAGGCACCGCCTTGCGAAAACGCTGCTCGCTTGAAATTGCGACACGCGCCCGAGCCAAACAACGATGGCTCGGGCGCGTGTCATGTTGTACTTGCTTTACTTCGCGTCTCACTTCGCGCTGTCGGCCGGTGCGGCGGGCTGCTCGGCGGCAGCGGCGCGGGCGGCCTCGCTGTCGGGCTTGAGCCAGCGATCGAACCACTTGAAGAACTCACGCTGCCACAGCACCGAGTTCTGCGGTTTCTGCACCCAGTGGTCCTCATCGGGGAAGAGCACCATGCGGGCCGGCAGGCCGCGCAGCTTGGCGGCGTTGAACGCCTGCATGGTCTGCGTGAACGAGATGCGGAAGTCGTTGTCGCCAGTGGTGCACATGATGGGGGTGTCCCAATTCTGCACATAGTTGGCCGGGTTGGCCACGGCATAGCTCTTCTGTGCCACGGCGTTACCCTTGTCCCAGTACGGGCCGCCCAGGTCCCAGTTCACAAACCACAGCTCCTCGGTCTCGAGGTACAGTCCCATCAGGTTGAAGATGCCGGCGTGCGACAGGAAAGCGGCAAAGCGCTTCTGGTGGTTGCCTGCCAGCCAATAGACCGAGTAGCCGCCGTAGCTGGCACCCGTGGCACCGATGTGGTCGCCATCAATCCACGGTTCCTTCTTCATATAATCGACTGCGCTCATGTAGTCCTTCATGTTCTGGCCGCCGTAGTCACCCGAAATCTGTGCGTTCCACTCGGTGCCGAAGCCCGGCAGGCCGCGGCGGTTGGGGGCAATCACCACATAACCCTGGCTGGCAATCAGACGCAGGTTCCATCGGTAGCTCCAGAACTGGCTCACCGGCGACTGCGGGCCGCCCTCGCAGAACAGGATGGCGGGATACTTCTTCGACTCGTCGAAGTTGGGCGGCGTGAGCACCCACGTCACCATCTGCTTGCCGTCGGTGGTGGGTACCATCACCTTGCGGCATTCCACCTTCTCGAGCTGTTCCATCAGCTCATCGTTCACATGGGTGACCTGCTTAGGTTCCTCGCCGGCCTTGACGGTGAAGATCTCGTTCGGCTCGAGGAACGAATGGCGCAGCGTCACGATGGTGTCGCCGGCAAACGCCAGTGCGGCGTAGTCGTACTGGCCGGCGGCCACAGTATCGACCTTCTGCGTGGCCACGTCCATGCGGAACAGCGGCGCGGTGCCCTGGTACGGGCAAAGGAAATAGATGTATTTCTCGTCGGGCGACCATGCGATGGCATCCACGCTGTAGTCCCAGTCCTTGGTAAGGTCCACCTTTTCGCCGCCGGGCTTGTCCATCATGAAGATACGGTTCTTGTCGGCCTCGTAGCCGTCGTGCTCCATCGACAGCCATGCCACCTTGCCACTCTTGCTCACGATGGGGTTGTTGTCGTAGCCCATCATGCCCTCGGTCAGGTTCTCGGTGCGGCCATCCTCGGTGAAGTACTGGTATAGGTCGCTGTTGGTGCTCACGGCGTAGTCCACGCCCACCTTCTTGCGGCACACATAGATAAGCGACTTGCTGTCGGGCAGCCAGGCCAGCTGCTCGATGCCTCCCCACGGGCGCATGGGCGACTCAAACTGCGTGCCTTCGAGCACGTCCTTCACGTTGCTCAGCTTCGAGCCGTCGAAGTCGGCCACAAAGGGGTGGGGGATTTCGGTCACCCACTCGTTCCAGTGGCGATACATCAGGTCGTCGATCACGCGGGCCTTAGTCTTGTCCAGGTCGGGATGATGGTCCTGCGCCGTCTTGCCATACTTCACCGTGCTGATCAGGATCACCTTCTTCTCGTCGGGCGAGAGCACAAAGCCCTCGATGCCGTTCTCCATCTCGCTCACGCACTTGCGGCCACCACCGTCGGCGTTCATCACCCACAGTTGCGGCACAGCGCCCTCTTTGTCGTCGGTATAGACAAACGCGATGCGCTTGCCGCCGTCCATCCACACGGCATTCGACTCGCTGTTCACCGTCTTGGTGAGTTGCTTGGCGTTCTCGCCGTTCAGGTCGCATACCCACAGCTCGCGGTTGCCCTTGTTCTCGGGTATGCTCATGTACTGCACGCCATAGAGGATTTTCGTGCCGTCGGGCGACACCACTGGGTCGCCCACGCGGCCAAAGGCATTTAGCACCTCGGGCGTATAGTGCCCGTTCTCCAGTTTCACTTCCGGCTTCTCAATCAGTTTGCTCGAGCCGCCGCCACCTTGCTCACTGCACCCCGTGCAGCCAAGCAATGCCGCTGTAGTCAGCATGATGGTAGTCTTTAATAATTTCATAATCAGGGGTTATTAGGTTTACAAGAATTTTCAACCTGCAAAGATAGTAAACAATGCACAA
>JAFYCU010000160.1 GCA_017545095.1 Muribaculaceae bacterium
ATGGCGGCAATCTCTTTTCTCGGTCTTTTTGCTTGGAGTAAGGCGAAAATTTCGTACCTTTGCTCCCGGGTTAATTGATGATACATAGCAATACAAAATTAGTTAATCCTGGGGAGACTGTGGTCTCCCTTTTGCTTTTTTTGCATTGCCAGTGAAAAAAAGGTGTTTATGAGCCTTTGATGGCACGCCCTCTAAACATTCAAAATTTGCAGTTCGATTTTGAATTTAGGTTATTCGAGGGGATTATTGCGGCAGAAAACGCCGCACATGACTGGTCTTGAACACCCAGCAAGTGTTGCGTTCAAGTTGGCTCTTGATGGGTGCCATGCCCGTGGTGTCGACGGCGTCGCGGCCCATGGTGAGGATGCCATACACTCTGCCGTCGCGGAACACCGGGCAACCGCTCGAGCCGTGGGTGATGCGGTCCACGGTGGCGATGCGCAGGTATTCTTCCTCGTCGGGCTCTTTGAGCACGAGGCTGCGCGTGGTCACCTGTCGCAAGCCTTCGGGTTTCATCTGCCAGCACACCACATCCAGCTCATCGTCGGGCTCGGCATCGTGTTCAGCCAGACTGAGCGGACTCTGCAAGCCGGGAATGGGGTACAAGGCTACATCATAACCATGCTGGTCGCTCGTGGGGAGTTGGCGCGGAATCCACATCACGTGTTCCAGCGGATGCCAGTCCTCGCCGTTGCGTATATAATAGGTGGTGGGATTGGTGAGCACATGGCCGGCGGTGACCAAATAGTCGCCGATGCAAAATGCGGTGCCCGCAAACGACCGCTCATCGCCCGCACGGCGAAACACGGGCATTACATAGCTGTTGATTTCCATAAGGAGTTATTCGTTTTTTTACCACACTGCTTGCAAAAAGCGTTCCTTATGCCCATTGTTGCCAACAAAAAAACGCGGCTGCTTAATTCGTAAACCGCGTTTTTCGTTCATTTTCAGTTGGTTGCTACTTCATTCGTGCTGCCACTACGTCCCAGTTGATAATCTGCCACAGTGCTGACAGATGGTCGGGGCGACGGTTTTGGTAGTCGAGGTAATAGGCGTGTTCCCACACGTCCATGGTCATGAGCGGCCGCATACCGCGTTGCACGGGATTGGCGGCATTGGGTTCCTGTGTGATGACCAGTTTGCCATCGCCATCTATCGAAAGCCACACCCAACCCGACCCAAAGAGGCTGGCGCCTGCTTTGACAAAAGCTTCTTGGAAAGCTTCGAACGAACCGAATGCGGTGTCAATGGCCGTCGCCAGCTCGTCCGTGGGGCGATTGTCGGCCTTTGGGGCATAAAACTGGCCGAAGTACAGGTTGTGATTCAGCAGCTGTCCGGCGTTGTTCAGCAGGCCACCAGTGGCACGGAGCACCACTTCTTCGAGCGGCAGGCCTTCCAGGCCGCTACCAGACAGTAAGCCGTTCAGATTGTTTACATAGGTAGCCAAGTGTTTGCCGTGGTGAAACCCCAGCGTGGCTGCACTGATTACCGGCTCTAAAGCCTCGGCGGCATAGGGGAGCGTCATCAATTCAAATCTACCATTCACAGGCATCGTCTTTTCCATATCAATAAATTATTATGTGAGTAAACAAGCGTTTTAAGTCACGAGTCATGGGTGCTGAGTAAACGAGTCTCATGGCTTCCCCCTAATCCCTTCTAAAGGAGGGGGATTGGTTCTTGGCTCTCGGTTCTTGGCTCTTGGTTCTCGGTTCTCGGTTCTTGCTTCGGTCACCATCCGCACCAGGATGCGGCTCTATTGTTCTTGCGTCGCCCTCCTTAGGAGGGGGTTGGGGAGGCCGAAACCTCCTCGATATGCACCAGATCCAGGTTGCGGAACTGCATGGCGATGAGATGCAGCTGTGTGCCCTGTGCGAGCTGCTGCACCATGTGGCCTTGGGCATACTGGCGCAGCTGCGCGGCGGCCTCGGTGCGCTGCCGCTCGGCCAGGCTCTCGGGGTCGTCCTTGCGCAGGTACTTCACCTCGATGATGTAGCTATGCGCCACCTGCGGGTAGCGCACGCGGTCGGGCATGAGGAAGAAGTCGCAGTAGCCGTGGTTCAGCTCCACCTCCGGGGCGCACAGGTAGTAGGGGTTCAGCACCAGCAGGGCGTTGAAGAAGCCCTGGATGTTGCGCTCACCCTCCATGAGCTGCCGCACGCTGTTGTTCTCCTTGTACATCCGCGCCAGCTCGCGCAGCATCGGCTCCCACTCGCCACGCACTGCCGCCTGCGCGAACG
>JAFYCU010000016.1 GCA_017545095.1 Muribaculaceae bacterium
CTGAACAACATCATCGACATCAGCATGGACAACGCCTACTGCGACATCTGCGGCATCACCGAGCAGGAACTGCATCACTACTTCGATGACGAGGTGCAACAACTGGCCGACAAATGCCGGATGACCAAGCAGGAGGCCTACGATGAGCTCAAGCGGATGTACGACGGCTACCGTTTCAGCAGTGAGGGCATAAATATGTACAACCCCTGGAGCATCTTCAACGCATTGAGCCAGCGATTCTTTGGAACTGGCTGGTCGAACACCGGCACGCCCACTTTCCTGGTGAAGATGCTGCACGACCGCCAGCTCGACCTCACCGTGCTCGACCGACATCTTGTGACTACCGAGCAGGAGATGAGCTCGTTCGACAACACCGACAACACCGTGGCGGCCCTCTACCAGACGGGTTACCTCACCATCAAGGACTACGACCCTCGCCGCCGCCGTTACCAGCTTGGCATCCCCAACGAGGAGGTGAACGAGACGCTCACCGCCGACATGGTGCCCGTGTATACGCACCTGCACCGCGACCAGGTGACCCCCATTGCCGACCGCATCTACGACACCGCGCAGGCGGGTGATGTTGACACCATGATGGAAACCCTGCGGGGTCTCATCGCCTCGGCACCGATGGAGAGCAGCGACGAGCGCGTGCTGGAGCTGAACTACCGCAACCTGATTGCCATCGCGTTCAAGGTGAGCGGTCTGGTAGTCCACATCGAGCAGCACACCTGCGTGGGGCGCATCGACCTGGCCCTGGAGGCCGACGAGCGCATCTATATCTTCGAGTTCAAGCGTACCACGCTGGCCGCCGCCCAGCATCAGATCGAGAGCCGCCGCTACGTGGACGCCTACGCCGCCGACCCGCGCCAGAAAGTGCCCGTGGCCGTGCGACTCGACGACACCATCCGCAACATCGCCGACTGGGCGGTGGTTGGTGAGTGATTGATAGAGGGTGATTCTTTTTAACCATATGCGGGAATTGCAATGTTTGCCGACGTTCTTCTGCCACTATCCATACCTGGAGCATACACTTACCAGATTCCGCCCGAGATGACGGTTGCCATCGGCAGCCGCGTGCTTGTGCCGTTCGGGCGCAAGAAAATCTACACGGCCATTGTCGAAAACATCCATAATGTGCAGCCGCAGGGCTACGAGGTGAAGTCGTTGCTGGCGGTGCTCGATGCCACACCCATTGTGCGCCATCCGCAACTCAAGTTCTGGCAATGGATGGCCGACTACTACCTGTGCTCGATGGGCGAGGTCTATAAGGCCGCGCTGCCCAGCGGGCTCAAGGTGGAGAGCGAGACGTTTATCAGTCCCAATGCCGACTTCGAGGAGGACTTGGCCGACCGCCTCTCCGATCGCGAACGCGTGGTGCTCGACTTCACTGCCCAGCGCGGTCGTGTGCAGATTGCCGACATCGCCCAGGCCACCGGATTCAAGACGGTGGAGAGCACCGTGCACCGTCTGCTCGACCGTGGAGCCATCCATGTGAGCGAGCGCGTGATCGACAACTACCGGCCCAGGACCGAGACCTGTGTGCGCCTGACCTTGCCACGCGGCGACGAACAGGCCTTGCACAACGTGTTCGACCAGGTGCACCGCGCACGCAAGCAGGAACAGCTCCTGCTCGCCTATCTCGACCTGAGCCATTGGCTCAACCCCGTGGGGGAGCCACGCGAGGTGACCAAGGACGACCTGCTGGCCAAAGCACAGGTCACCAGTGCCGTGCTCAGCGCCACCTTGCAGCGCGGCATCTTCGAGACCTATAAGCGCGAAATCAATCGCTTCGCCTCGCAGGACGCGCACACGCAGCCGCCACCCACGCTCACCGATGAACAACGCAGGGTCTACACCGAGGTGCACCGCGCCTTCAAAGAGCATGCCATCACCCTGCTGCATGGCATCACGTCGAGCGGTAAGACTTCGATATATATCCACCTCATCCTCAATGCCCTGGAGCTTGGGCGACAGGTGCTTTATCTGGTGCCCGAGATTGCGCTCACCACGCAGCTCACGCGGCGGCTGCGCACGGTGCTTGGCGACCGACTGCTTATCTACCATTCCAAATTCAGCGACAATGAGCGCGTCGACATTTGGAAACGTCTGCTGCACAGCGATGAACCATGCGTGGTGCTGGGTGTGCGCTCAAGTGTGTTCCTGCCCTACAGCAAGCTGGGGTTGGTGATTGTGGACGAGGAGCACGACAGCAGCTACAAGCAGCAAGACCCTGCTCCGCGCTACAATGGGCGCAATGCAGCCATCATGCTCGCACGCATGCATGGCGCGAAAACCCTGCTGGGGTCGGCCACACCCGCCATCGAGGTCTATTACCGGGCACAGCAGGGGCAGTATGGCTTCGTGCAGCTGCTCACGCGTTATGCTGACTTGCAGCTGCCCGATGTCAAGGTCATCGACACCAAGCAGGCACGCAAGCGGCGGGAGATGCACGGGCTTTTCAGTCAGCAGCTTATTGCCGATTGCCGTCATGCCTTGGAGCGAGGCGAGCAGGTGATTCTGTTCCAGAACCGGCGGGGCTATGCGCCCATGGTGCGATGCCGTGAATGCGGCTGGGTGCCGCAGTGCGACAACTGCGATGTGTCGCTCACCTATCACAAGTTCACACGCTCGCTGTCGTGCCACTATTGCGGCCACACCATCACCTTGCCCACCCTGTGTCCTGCCTGCCAGATGCCTACCATCGAGGTGGTGGGTTATGGCACCGAGCGCATCGAGGATGCCGTGGACCAGGTGTTCCCCGACGAGAAAATCTCGCGCATGGACCTCGACACCACACGCTCCAAGGCCAGCTACGACCGCATCATCGACGATTTCTCGTCGCACAAAACCAACATCCTCGTCGGCACGCAGATGGTGACCAAAGGGCTTGACTTCGACAGTGTGAGCGTGGTGGGCATTCTCAATGCCGACACCATGATTTCGTTTCCCGACTTCCGCTCGCACGAGCGTGCCTTCGACATGATGGAGCAGGTGGCCGGGCGTGCCGGGCGGGCACACAAGCAAGGGCTGGTGGTGTTGCAGACCAGCGAACCCACTCATCCGGTCATCTCGTTTGTCAAGGCGCACGACTACGAGGGCTTTTACGCCCACGAGCTTGAGGAGCGGCGGCAGTTTGCCTTCCCGCCGTTTGTGCGCATGATCAACATCTATCTGCGGCATCGCGACGAGGCTGTGGTGGGTGAGATGGCCGTGCGCTACGGCCAGCTGCTCCGGCAGACGTTTGGCAACCGCGTGCTCGGCCCCGAGGCCCCGCCGGTGGGCCGCGTGCAGCAGATGTTCATCCGGCAAATTGTGCTCAAGATGGAGTTGGAGGCCTCGATGCCAAAGGTGAAAAACATCCTTCGCTCACTCTACGAGCAGATGCTCACCATCGACGGCCGCATGAAGGCTGTGCGGCTGCACTACGATGTCGACCCGGTGTGAGCGAGAAACTGCTTGAGCTCGTCGAGCCGTTCCAGAGCTTGACGGCGGCCTTGGTCGTAGGTGGCTTGCAGCACTTGGCGGTCGCTACAGATGTGTCCGATGGCCAGAGGCGGGTCGGGACGCAGCACCAGCGCACGGCCGGCACGCTCCTCGGCGGCCACATAGGCCAGTTGGGCGTTATACATCTCGTGGCGTTGCGCCACAGCCTGCACCAGGCGCGGATAGCGGTGATAGAGCACCTTCACCAGCGGCAGGATGCCGCTGCGCTCCTTCACATATCCCTCGGGGCGGGTGAGCACCACCACATTGCGGTCGTAGCCCTGCTCCTGGAAATAGCGCAGCGGAATGGAGTCCGATAGGCCGCCATCGAGCAGCCTGTGACCGCCCACCTCCACGATGCGCGCCACCAGCGGCAGCGATGACGACGCACGAATCCATTCCAGCGTCTCGTCGTTGGCCTCGTGGCACTCGTGATACACAGCTTGCCCCGTGTCCACATCGGTGCACACCAGGTGAAACGCCATCGGGTTGGCGGCAAAGGCGGCGGTGTCGAAGATGTCGTATTGCGTGGGCACCACATGATAGGCAAACCGGGCATTGTAATAGTCGCCCGTGGTGAGTAGCGACCACAGGCCGGCATATCGGCGGTCGCCGGCAAAACGCAGGTTGTAGCGTAGCCCACGGCCCACCTGGCGCGACTTGTAGTTGCAGCCAAAAGCCGCACCGGCCGACACACCCACCACACCGGCAGGCCACAGACCCGCCTCCATCATCACGTCCATGATGCCGCACGTGAACATCCCGCGCATAGCACCACCCTCAAGCACTAATCCACATTTCATGACCGCAAAATTAGCAATAATTTTGCAAATCACAAGGAGTGTTCAGCGTGTTCAGTTTGTTCAAGTCCTGAACAAACTGAACATCTGAACACAATTTGCACAGTGTGTGCCTAAATTTGGTTGACTGTTTTTGCGGTCTTATCCCTGTCAAAAGTTGACTCGGTTAAACTTATCCCTGGTGTGGGTTGACTGTTCTTGTTTTAAGCCTGGTTGGGGTTGACAGGAGACCGTAGGCCGAAAGGAGGCCCCAACCTGGGTGCAAAGGTAATCATTTTTCAGGAATCCGCGCTCATGCCCTTCCGTTTTTGTTGATGACCTCATCCCTGTAGCTGTGCCACTTCTTGTCTATAGGCTCCTCGCATCCAGCCGCCTGTGCCGGTGTGAGCAGTATCAGTGGGGGGAGTATCACGGTGGTTTCGCTTGTGAGTATCATGATGATAATAATAAATGATGATACACACATCATTGTTTTGATATACGCCACCCCGCCCTGCTTCGCTGTATAGGGGCGAACAGGTGGTGAGGTGGTGGTCGGCAATGTTCACGGCAAAATTACTGCGCTGTTCAGCCGCCCCGCAAGGTCAATCGCAGGGTTTTCGGCCTCCAGTCAATCCCTGACAGGCTTCACGTGTTCAGTTTGTTCAGTTTGTTCAGATGTTCAGCGCCTGAACAAACTGAACACCTGAACAAAACTGAACGCTTGACATTGGTGCATCTTATATTTTGTTACTTATTCGGCATTTATCGTTTCTAATTCAGAAATTATATCTAAATTTGCAGATTGAAATCAAACCCCAAGCTGTTACCGATTAACCTTACAACACGCTCATGAAACAAATCGACAAGATTCTGGCCGAGAAACTGCTCCACATTGGTGCCATCAAACTGCAACCTGCCAACCCCTTTGTGTGGGCTTCGGGCTGGAACTCACCCATCTACACCGACAACCGCGTTACGCTGTCGTATCCCGACGTTAGGAATTTCATCAAGGTGGAGCTCTCGCGGCTCATTGCCGAGAATTTCGGCGAGGCCGAGGTGGTGGCGGGCGTTGCCACCGGGGCCATCGCGCATGGTGCCCTCGTAGCCGACACGCTGGCCTTGCCCATGGTGTATGTGCGCTCCACGCCCAAGGACCACGGTCTGGAGAACCTGATCGAGGGCAATATCAAGCCTGGCCAAAAGGTGGTGATTGTCGAAGACCTGGTGTCGACGGGCAAGAGCAGTCTCAAGGCCGCGCAGGCCATCACCGAGGCTGGCGGCGAAGTGCTGGGCATGGTGGCCATCTTCACCTATGAGTTCCCGGTAGCCGAGCAAGCGTTCAAGCAGGCCGGTGTGCAGCTGTTCACCATCAGCAACTATTCGGCCATGATTCAGGCCGCCGCGCAGAGCAACTACGTGAAACAGAGTGATATAACCGCCCTACAGCAATGGCGCGAAGATCCAGCCAACTGGACTCCCACCAGCGAAGTGGACTGAGAGCCAAGAACCGAGAACCAAGAGCCGAGAACCAAGAACGGGGAGCACAATCAGTCAGCAGGTCGCAAGGCACCGCCTTGCGAAACACCAGCGCATCGCGCACTTGTAGCTCGTAGCTTAGACACAAAACACCATTATGGAAACTTATAAAAGCAATCCGCAACGCATAGGTTGCGACATCAACACGATTTTTAGCAAACTCTCGTCGCCGGCCGTGTTCCGTGCGCAAATCGAGGCACACCGCGACCAACTGCCCGAGGAGGCCCGCGCCAATCTGGACAAGGTGCAGTTTGAGGACGATGCCATCGCCATCGAGTCGCCCATGGGGCAGCTGCGCTTGGCCGTGGACCAGGAGCAGAGCCAGGTGCCTAACCGCGTGGTTTACACTGCCGCGCAGTCGCCTGTGAAGTTCAACATGGTTATCGAGCTTAACGCCCTCGACGACCAGCTCACCGAGAGTGTGGCCGCCTTGCAGCTCGACCTGCCCATTTTCATGCGCGCCATGGTGGGCAAGCAGCTCGAACAGGCAGCCGCTAAATTCGGTGAGATGCTCGCCCAGCTCCCTTTCCAGAACTTGTAGGCGAGAACCAAGAACTGAGAAGCAAGCTCGAGGGCGATGGAAACGTCTAAAGCGTTGAGCCGTGCGGCGGCTTTGTGCAGCCGCAGCGAGCATTGCGAGAGCGACATCCGTGCCAAGCTCGCGCAGTGGCAGGTCGACAGCGATGATGCCGACACCATTGTGGCGCGGCTCCGTGGCGAGGGGTTTATCGACGATGAACGCTATGCTCGGGCCTATGTGCACGACAAGTGGCTCTACAATGGCTGGGGGCGGGTGAAGCTGGCCGCCATGTTGCGCCAGAAAGGCATCTCGGGCGAGTGCATAGCTGCCGCGATGGAGCAAATCGTCGATGATGACTATCGGCAGCAGCTCATGCGCGTGCTGCGCGCCAAATTGCGCGATGTGGCCTCGCGTGAGCCACGGTTGGCACGTGCCGCCTTGCTGAGGGCCGCTGCGTCGCGGGGCTACGAGCCGCAGCTGTGCTACGATGCCGTGGACCAATTGCTCAACACCACCGATGATGATGGCTGCCACGATTAGCCGCTGGCTCCGCGCCGCCGCCGATGTGGTGCTGCCACGCTCGTGCCCCGTGTGCGGGCAGGCCTTGGGCAGCGATGAGCCGTGGTTGTGCCGCCGGTGCATGAGCCAGATGCCGCTCACGCAACTGCATCAGGTTCCGTTCAATGCCATGGAGCAACTCTTTGCCGGCAAGGTGCCCATCGAGCGCGCCACCGGCTATTTCTATTACGAGAAACACAGTCCCTATGCCCGCATCTTGCACGACATCAAGTATCGCCATGTGCCGGGCATGGGGCAGTGGCTGGCGGCGCGGGCCATGAGCGAGATGCCCGCGTTTGCCCAAGGTATCACCGCTGTGGTGCCCGTGCCGCTGCATGCCGACAAACTAGCCCGCCGTGGTTACAACCAGAGCCGCTACATCGCGCAGGGTGTGGCCGAGGCCACCGGTGCGCGGGTGGTGGAGGCGGTGAAGGCCGTTCGCTCACATTCCACACAGACCCACAAAGGCGCATTGGAGCGCTGGCAGAACATCCAGGGCGTGTATGCGCTCGCCCCGGGCATTGAGCAGCAGCTGGCCGGATGTCATACATTATTGGTCGACGATGTGGTCACCACCGGCAGTACGCTCGAGGCTTGCGCCCGTGCGCTCTACGCTGTGCCAGGCATCACCGTGAGCATCTTCACCCTCGCTGTGGCACGGCTGGAATGATGCGCGAAGCACTTTCTCGCAACCTAACAACAAATGACGCGACACCCGCAACCAGGCATCGCGCCACAGGGTCTGGCCCTTGTCCCTGTCCTCAATCAGCTGCACGGGCACGTTGGCCTTCTGGACCATCTGGTTTTTGAATTGTTCTTGGATGCCGTCGATGGGGATGCATTTAAACTTGAGATGTTCGCTTTGCGCCATCATTGCCAAAGGCAAGATGAAAGCAAGGAGAATGAATAAGAGCTTTGTTTTCATATCGATGCAATTATATAATGACTTGAATGGAGTGAATGTTTCGATGTGAGGTATTGAGAAAACATCTATCGGGGTTTTCCTCCCATCGGTGTGTAGATTGGAATAATGCTGTGGCCTCTTTCATTTAAGACGCGTGGTGATAAATGAGCCGTTTTCATATTTCTTTCTCTGATTTTTCTTCTTTTATTGATTTCTTTTTGAGTTTCTCCAAAGAATATACTCAACCTCTTTTTTTTAGGCAAAGGGTTTGATTGCTTGGCTTTTAGTGGTTTGGGGTGTTGTTCTTTTTTTATTTTTTTCGCCGTTTTTGCTTTTTGTTTCGGTTCTGGCGTTGCTGCTATTTCTTTAGGCATAGCAGGCGAAATTAATGTAATCTTGCTTTTGCGCGATTTGTTCTTACCAGCATTCTTTGTCTGCTCGTTTATTGCGTCAATGCCATTCTTGAAGAATAATTGCAATCGTACTTTCTTAATTTGCAAAAGTACTTGGCCTATCTCATTATCGCTTAAGCGGCAATGGGATTTCATTATTTCATCAAGGATCTTTTGGATTGCTTCTTTAGAATTTAGAGGGCAAAACTCTGATATATGTATTGACTTTTTCATCGATTAGTTGAGCATAATAAATGATTCAATAGAACATCTGATGAGTTTTCGTTAGGATTCACAATGTTCTATATCTTGAATTTGAGCAATTGCTCGCCGGTTAGGTAGATGGGGGAGCCGTAAGGTGCTTCTTTGTTGAAATGTTTTATAATAGCATTAATGTCGAATCGTCCGATTTTGACTTCGTCGTCAAAGCGGAAGATGAGGTAGAAGTCGCCTTTCGGATCCTTGTATAGTGCTTGAATCATGCGCTCCTTGCTCATCTTGGCCATATCGTGGATGCGGAAAACATGGTACTTGTTCTCACCCTCATGATGTTCCTCATAGAGGATGGCGAATTTT
Source organism: Muribaculaceae bacterium (assembly GCA_017545095.1). The sequence continues at coordinate 8,755 of JAFYCU010000016.1, forward strand.
GGCTTCATCTTCCTAATGCGGCTTTCGGGCAATGCGCCTGGTCTGTCACCGAGGCGCACATTGTAGATGAGTGTGCCGCGGTCGTTCTTTCCCGTGATCCAGTCCCAATGTTCCTGGTCATGGTACATGCCGACAACAAAGTACTCGCTCAGGTAACGCTCTACATGATAGTAGGGCAGCATACTGTCGGGAACAGGCTGATATTGATGTGCTTGCTGGAATTGCTCAACTTGATGTTCGAGAGTCTCTTTCGGATTATCGCCGAGGTTCACGCTCGTGATTTCAAAAAACTCATCGAGCATTAGATAGGTTTCCGACTTGTTGGTGTCACTCCCTACGTGCTTTTCGAGAGCCAAAGCAAATAGATTGGGATCTCCGTAAGGTCGATAGAGTTTTCCTTGAAGTTCTTTGAAGTGTTCTTTGATAAACTCTTCTCCGGCAATGGGATTACCTTTGCTCTTTAAAGCATAGAAATCATATTTCTCCTGCAGCACCTTGCGGATTCTTTCGCGGAAGAGTTTTCGCACCTCACGTTTCCAAGCAGTCTTCTCGTTCTTCTTGTTGCGTGCGTAGAGATAGATGACATACAAGAAGTTCACATCATAGTGCGAAAGGATGAGTGTGTCGCGGTCGAAGAGACGGTCTTCAAATTGGAACGAGGTGTAGGTCTGCGGCACAATCTCTCCGTTTTCATCTTTTACTATGACATTATTCTTCTTGAAAGGATGACCTTGAATGTTCTTGTCGGCCACATATCGGCGCTCTTTATCCACAAAGGCCGAGATAAAGAAATTCGGTATCACATTGTAGCCTTCGGTCAATGGATCCTGCTCATCATTGCGCAAACGAATTTTCCCATATTTCTCCTTGTCATGTCTGTACGCTTCTTTTTCCTCATCGGTCCATCCTTCGCGCTCACCTTTCATGAAGAGGTCGATGTTCCACTGGACGACGTTGCGGGCATAGGTGTATTGTTTATACACCGACTCGCGTCCCAAAGCGTGTCCTGTCTTGTAGTACTTGGAGTCGCCTATGTAGTAGATTTCTTCATCCTTTTCATTGTCATGTATCAGGCCATAGTAGGTGTACATGTGGTCCACACGTTTGCCGTCAAGTTGCTCTTTCAGTCCACTAGGTATGTTCTTTTCACCGATGAGTTCATCAATCATCGCCTCGAATACATGTTCAAAACTCTTGGCGAGCAAATACTCCTTCTGACTCGTATTCACAGCAATCTTGTGGGCCGCATCAAAGAACGCCGTGCACAAGTCCCACAACTGCAGCAATTTGTCTGAGAAATACTTGTAGCGTATTTGCCGCAGCCGTATTTTGCCGCGACCCTTGAGGTAACTCTTGAACTGTGCGCCTGTGATGAGATCGTATTGGCAGTTGACGGGTGTCTTAAACCCATATTGCTCGTTCAAGTAGTTCAGAATGCTGAAGAAAATGATGAACAACTCTTCCTCAAAGTCTATCTTCCGCTTTTTGTTAACGGGGTCAAGATAGACGACCTCGTGGCCCTGCAAAATGGCTTCAGAACGACTGATGGTTTTTGTCCAGTTGATTTTGTTGTGCCCGCTATGGATGTTTTTGATGGTGAACAAAAAAAAGTTTTGGTTTTCCCGGTTGAAGCGGATGAGCGAAAGGATGACGTCTAGGTAAGTGTCGGCTTTGTGCCGTCGGCCGCGTCCCTCTTGGGGCAGCTGGCGGAAATAGATGGCCCGGCTCGATGGGTTCTGCTTGCGGTACACCGAGAGGGCCCTGTAAATCCACACGGCAAACTCATAGATGAACTTGCGGTACTCCTTGGTCAAGTGCTTCTCTTGCCCTTCGGGTGTGATGATGTCTTCGGGAGTTACCACGTCGGCACAAGGAACGACACAGTCAATCGAAGAGGGTTGTTTGTTCTTGTGAACATTGGCCACCACCTCGATGGTCTTCTCCGTGCCATCGTCCATGGTCACCTTTTGGTCTTGCAGCAGCACTTTGGGCAAGATGAAAACGCAGTCGCGCACATGGGCATTGTAGAAGTAACCGACGTAGCTAACGCTGATTCTCTTGTCAACGTCTTGCAGCGAACTGATGTCCTTTAATGCATCCTTGACATCAGCGGCCTTGTACTGGTGTTCCTCAAAGATGATGTACATCAGTCTTGGTCATTGTTCTTCTCTTCCTCTCCGGTCCAACTCATCACATTTTCAACAAATCGAGCGGCCACATCGAAAATCGGATCGCCGTTGTCATCGAAGAAGTCAGGGAATGTCAAATCAGAATCTTCTTTGTCTTCTTCCTTTTTTCTGAATTTGAATAATTTAGAGTCTTCAAAGCCATAATCCTTGAACACGTCGTTCCACAGATAGAACACTACCTTGTTGACAAAGGTTTCACAGGTGATGACTTTCTCGTTGTTGGCATGGCAGAAGAAATACCCCAACTGCTTGTCGGCCGACGAGGTCATGCCATAGATGATTTTGTTGATTTTTTTCAAGAAATCCCACCATTTAATGTTCTTGTCTTCCTCGTCTTTCACTTTGAAGCAGAGTTTCCAATCTTTTTCGGTGTGGTCCTTGATGGGAACGTACTTCCATTCCCATCGGCGCTTGAATGCGCTATCGATGGGGAACAGGCTTTGGTCGCTTGTGTTCATCGTCGCCCAAATGTAGAGGTTGGAAGGCAACATAAGTAAATTGCCGCATTTGACATTATCGGGAATATCAGTGCGTGAAGTATTGGCGAGTTTTTTACGAAGAAAATAACCCAAGTCGGTATCGGAAGCAATTGGATATTCCGAAATGCCATTCTTTCGGTCTAACAATTGGAATAAGTCTCCAAATATTTGTGCACAGTTCCCGCGGTTAATTTCCTCAATTATCAAAAAAACAGGTTCTGTTGTGTTCCAAGCATCAATATATGCTTTTGTGAACGCTTGAGGAACAAAGGAATAAATTATTTTTGCTGAGTTTATTCCCTCATTAGATAATGATTCATAAACACTCATACCAGCCCTAACTTGCGAATCATAGGTCGTTCCTGATTTATAGGCATCTGCCACTAAATCTGGAATAGTGTGGTTTCCGTTCTCTTGCATTGTTACGATGCTATCATGATAATCATGGCCAAATAGAGTGCAAGCTCTTGTAATATTAACAGGTTTTTCCTCAAGATACTGTTTCAGTTTGTCTACCATGCTCTCATAGTCAAGGATGGTCTGTCTTTTTTTCATCATTGTTGGTTTATAACAACCTACAAAAGAAGAATAGTCACTGTCAGGATGGAAAGTAGTTCGGTGGTTAATATGGTTATTCTCGTCCACCTCTTTCTTAATAGCATTTGATTTTCCCGTGCCAGGGGCACCATAGAAGATTTGTTGAAGATGCCAAATATTGATGAGATTGCTTTGCTCAGAAGTTACCTCCTCAACTTTTTCTATTTTAAATTCAGTGATGAGTTTATCGGTGATAGGCGTTCTCTTGTGGCATATTATTCCTGATGCCACAAGTTTGCCCCGGCTTTCCACAAAAATAACAATACAGTCATAATGTGCTTTACCTCGACCAAGAAACTTCTTGCACGTTGCCAAAGCGCTATTTGTCAATTTTTCAACATTGTCAGGATTATTCTTGTCATCCACGATAAAACCCAATCCAACCGTCGTATGAACTGTTGCCCGGACTCCTTGCGAAAGTCGCACTTCAAGATTTCCAGGACGTGAACTAGACCCCGTAGCATAGACTTGATTTTCAGGAATGTTGAGTAGGCCAGCTATTGAAGACACAATATTATCGAATTTCTTGGTAGAAGTATTACTAAGTCCACCATCGTAATTCTGAAGCATTTCTTGATAGAGGGAGTTCAATCTATCTAACATAGTCATATTGATTTTTTAAATATGTTGATAATGATTCTTTAAAAACGACAGGATATTTTATTAGAGTACTTTCTAGTACTCTTTTTTCAAATCCTAACGTGGCTTTAAGAGAAAGAGGTTTTAATGGGTGCTTGATATATTGCAATATTGGAGTATAGTTCACACCTTTCGGATAGAAACTTGCTTGAACCCCCATTACTCGTCCTTTATAACTAATTGCGGCTTTTGGCCAAGGTCTGAGATTAGTCTTAAATAGCCTCTCCTCTGCAAGCACCTCACTGACACCACATTCAAGCCGATTACCTATCCATAAAGAAACAGCGGTGTTAACAGCATTGCCTAGCAATTTCCATCTCTTGTTGTCCTTGTATCCATTTTGGGTTAAAACTGCAGTCCAATTCTTTGGAAATCCTTGAAGCAGTTCTGCATCTTCCACACTTGGAGTGCCAAAGAAATTCCGATTAATATCCCATATTGCAGGGGCAGAAGGAAGTCCAAGAGAGGAACCACATTTCAATGGCGGGATTGAATCTTTAGCCCAGCCAATACCGATTTTCCCTTCCGTCCAATAGAAACCGTAAGCATTTGCGTTATCAAGAGTGCTTTCAAGTTTATCTTCTATATGTGCATTAACATCTTCGTCAGTTGGGAACAAAACATCTTTGGGATGCATAATATTGGAAGCCAGAAATATAAATCGCGGTCGTCTTTGGGGGATTCCGAAAGAGCGGGGATCAATTAAACGGTATGCCCATTCGTAGCCCAAGGCAGACATTTTAGTTGTAATCAAATCAATCGCTTCCCCTTTCTTTAATGAAATAATGTTTGCAACATTTTCAATCAGAACAAATTTGGGATGAATATTGTTTTCTATTAGCCTAAAAATCTCATTTACTAAAGAAGACTGCTCTCCTGTTATGCCTTGCTTGTTACCTGCAATGCTTAAATTTTGGCATGGGAATCCCCCAGCCAACAAATCTACTGGTGCAATATCCATAAGTTTGGTAACATCCTCATCAATTTGAGCGTCTGGGAAATGAGATCTCAACACACAACGAGCCTCTGGCATGATTTCGCAAAGTTGAATAGTTATCATTCCACTTGAAGCTAAACCATACTCAATTCCTCCTATGCCAGCAAATAAACCTATGGTTTTCATCTGAACAATTCTAATCCAATAATATAAGTCAATTTTGGCGGTACAGCATTTCCTATCATTGTTTGAAGCGCAACTCGGGTAAGTTCTTTTGAGAAACAAAAGAAATCAGGAATAAACTGTACTCTTGCTGCTTCATGAGGTGTTAATGTTCGTCTTTCATACGGATGTCCAAATCGACCTTGTCCGATTGAGCCAAATCCACTCGTAATGGTGGGTGCCGGCAAATCAGGGTGCATTCTACTATAAACAGAAGTATACCGATTGTCTTCTTTTTGTTGGCATTTGGGTCTTAGTTGATAAGGCAGCTCATATATGTTATTTTCAAATAAATAGTTTATCCGTTGTTGATTTACAGAGGAATGCTTTGCAGAAGTGTTAAATACATCATTTCCATTTTTTGCCAATAAATCATTAATGGCCCACCAGACCCCATTAACTTTTTCTCTCATATAAAGTTGTAAGTCAAACTCCAAATTGTCAAGAGATGCGATTAAAAAGAATCTTCTTCTATTTTGGGCAACACCAAATTGAGACGCCATAATCAGTTGCTCGTGAATTTGATATCCAAAACTTTCAAGGTATTCTTCTGCTGATTGTAATATGTGGTTCTTATCGTGCCTAATTCCTTGTACGTTTTCGATAATGATAAAACGAGGGCGAGTCAATTCAGCAAATCTCACAACTCTGAAAATGAGCTGGTTCCTTGGGTCATTTCTCCGAGTATAATTGTTTAAATCACTATGTCCTTGACATGGCGGACCTCCAATAACCATATCGATATGGCCAACAAGCTTTAGTGTTTTTTCTTCGGCTTGAGTGATGGGACTGCCAATCTCTCCATCTACATATTTTAAGATGTCATCATTAATTACGCTGCAATTAGGAAAATTATAGGCATAATTAAGTGCGGCATTTTTATCAAAGTCTATTGCAAAAATAGGCGTTACTTTAATGCCAACAGCTCTGCCAGCCTCAATGACTCCTAAAGTCATAGGACCTGTTCCGGAAAACAAATCCACCAAACGGATTTCTTTTTTCCAAATGGGTTCAATGGGTTTCTGGCAACTTCTAAGCCATGCCAAATCGTAATCTTCAGGACAAATAGAGAGATTGGAATGAGTATCTCCTACGACAATACTTTCATGGTAATTGCCGTTTCGTAGTTCTACCCGTCTTATCAGGTGCGTTCCATTCTTCCTATAGCTCTCAACCTTTGTCATTATGTGAATGATTAAACCTATATATTTACTGTAGTGTTGAAATGTGTATTACTGGGGATATTTAGCAGAAAAACACCACACTGTTCCCATTCTCATAATTATTTGTTTGCAGGAATCCTTCAGAAAGTCCCCCGCAGCCAGTGAACAAGTCAATGAATGTATATTTCCTCTTTGGCATAGTTAATCATTGTGTTCGGTATTCCGTTCCGCTTGCAAAGTTAGCAATAATTCCTGACACTGGCAAGCCGGGATGCAGATTGTCAGTTATTTTGCCGCCCAGGGCCGAATCACGGCGCAAAGGTAGCGGCGGGGTGTGCGGTGGTTTGGCACACCGAAACGAAAAAAACTCAACGGGCGGGAGCGAGAGCGTTTAACATGTCCTTAGGCGGGAATGGCTTCTTCTTTGCCATTTGTTTGTTGGTTTTTTGCCCAAAGTCCCCAAAAGGCCTGAAAGGGTGGATCATTCTACATCGTTATTGTTTTGGGCATTTGTTGAATTACCTCGCCCATTAGTTGCTTTCCATTGGCATGTTTATTGCGCTTGATGCCGTCACTTCCCCATGTGCCCCACTGTTTGAAGAAAAATGCTGCTCCTTGTATTTCAACTTGTCTTTTTATATTCACCACCCAGTCTAATTGCATGGGGCGGGCTTGTGGTCCGCTTTCTCCACCAACAATTACCCAGTCGATTCCTTGCAGGTTCAATTCACCTAAATCTTCTATAAGCGGTTCACATGACAGGAATTTAATGCTGGCATCCAAATTGCGTAGGCTGTCGATACGCGATTTGGTGGCCAAACATTCCACCGTTACGCCAAGCCATACATTTTGAGGGATCACCCGTTGATTAAAATACTCGGCCATCCGCTCTGCCCGCTTCGTGAGAATTTGATAGCGATGTTGTGTGGACAGACGTATGGTTTCCATTATTTTATCGATAAATGCAAACGGAACGTCTTCGTGAAAAATGTCGCTCATGGAGCAGACAAAAATATTGTGAGGTTTTCGCCATTGAAACGGTTCGCAGAGGGCTTCTTCATGCAAAGTCACTTGAAAACCATTCCGATATTTCTCCAATCGCATGGCCTTTAGGCGCCGAGCCATCACTTCCGCATAACAATGGGCACAGCCTGCGGATTTTTTGGTGCAACCTGTTATCGGGTTCCAAGTTTTATCCGTCCATTCAATTCTCGTGCTTTTCATAATACAATTTGCATTTTGACAACGGGACTTTCCCTATAATACTTATGTGACAGATAGAAAGAATTTTTTCGTGCGGTTTTGCCATCGGCTATGTTTGTGACGGAAAAATGAGGGTTGTTTTGTTGCAAATCCCTCAAAACCTCATTGGCATGCTTTGGCAAAAACTCATTTCTCAATACAATTTCGTATATTTCGGTGTTTGTGCGTGGAATTTTTAGTGCGTCCTCCAAAATTAATTTAAGCCTATTGGCATTATCGTTTTTAGCCTCAATCGCAAATTCTTCTGCAAATAAATCCCCAGTAGCCTTTGGTAATTTGAATCCTGCTCCGTGTTCTTCATCGAGTGTCCATTTGGTTTCAAGAATCTTTTCAAAACCAAAGATGTTGGAACTCATGAAAAAGAGAGCAAAGTGGTTCACCTTGTCGCGTTCAATTGTATACGAAGTAGCAAAAAACTTGTTATTGAATTTTAAAGCTTCTGCAACGTAATGGATATATGCCCCAACTCTAACAGTGCTCTGGCGAATAGGGTGATTCGTGTCGGGAAAGAAACTATACACAAAATCACGCAATGGCTCATACTGTATTATTGATTCCTCGTCCTGTACGGCCACATTTGTGAATCTTTGCATGTGTGATATGGGGAGAAACAAAATGATTTCTGTAAGCCCATTCTTCATGAGGTCAAGTAGTAGTTCTTTCTTAATGTCTTTATATCCATATGGGTCAATAAATACCAAATTCCGGGTGTCAGTTTGGGTATTATTGATTTCAGGAATGATAATCTCAAGCAATTGATCAATGTCAAGATTGTAAGGACGGACGGAGCAATAAGAATGCTTGTTTGAAGCTATGTATTCTTTTACTCTTGCAATTCTTGTTTTGGATTTGTCGTTGACAATCAAGGTTATCTCGGTATTGTTCGTAATCTTATGGGCTTCATGAACATCTTTAATGGTATCATACGCCACAATGGGACTTCCCTTACCGCCGTCATCATATATTCCCATGCCACAAAACACATCATAAAGCCTAATATGCCGAATGTGTTTGGATTGGCACAAAATGGCTATATACCTCTCCAAATAAGTCTTGTAGAATTCGACTTTAGCTTTAGAGTGTATCTGCATCGTATTCTTTACATCGACTTTCTTTGCCATTTCTTTTTTGATGAAATTGTCTAAAATTTACTATTCTCACTCCAACTTGCAAAGTTAGGCATTTTTCTTGACATATCGCTTGTTTCTGGCGAAAATGTGAAATTTATTTTGTCGCCCAGGGCCGAACCACGGCGCAAAGGTAGCGGCGGGGTGTGCGGTGGTTTGGCACATCGAAACGAAAAAAGCTCAATGGGCGGGAGCGAGTGCGTTCGCAGCTCTCAGCCAGCTGGTCGCGAGGCGTTCACGGCGTGAACGGTCTGACAGACGCTGGATGCATTACGCCTTCACAATCGCCCAGTCGGCGATGTTGCGGATGGTGTCGTCGAGTCGCACGGCCACGGGCACTTTCTGGCGCGGGTCGGCGGCGTAGGCGTCCACGTAGCGGCGGCTCTCGATTTGGTGCTCGGCGGCGGCCAGCGTGGTACGCTTGAACTCGAAGATATAGATGCGCTCGTCGGCCTCCAGGGCCAGGTCGATGCGCCCCACGCAGGTGTGCTGCTCGATGTGGACTACCAGGCCGCTCACCTTGAACGCGATGGCAA
>JAFYCU010000161.1 GCA_017545095.1 Muribaculaceae bacterium
AAGGCGGTGCTTCGTTGAACATCCTCTCGGGTCTCGTGGCTGGCAACTTCGGCAGCTTCTGGACTGGCGTGGTGTTCTTCGTGCTGATGCTCATCGCCTACATGGCTTCGGCTCAATTCGGCATGGGTGAAATCCTGAGCGAGTACTACGCTATCTTTGCCTTCGGTCTGGTGGCCTTTGGTATGCTGGGCATGGGCCCGGTGACCATCGCAGTTGATAGCTATGGCCCCGTGACCGACAACGCGCAGAGTGTGTATGAGCTGTCGCTCATCGAGGACGACATCGACAAGGCGCGCAACGAGATTGAGAGCGAGTTCGGTTTCAAGCCCGATTTCGAGAAAGCCAAGCACTACCTCGAGGCCAACGATGGAGCCGGCAACACTTTCAAGGCCACGGCCAAACCGGTGCTCATTGGCACGGCTGTGGCTGGAGCCACCACGATGATTTTCTCGCTCATCCTGCTCATCAAGAACACGCTGGGCATTGAGCCGGCCGAGATCCTCAACCTGCTCAATCCTTACTCCATCCTGGGCTTCATTCTGGGTGGCTGCGTGATTTTCTGGTTCACGGGTTCGAGTATGCAGGCGGTGACCACCGGTGCCAACCGCGCTGTGGAATTCATCAAAAACAATATCAAGCTCGATGCCAATGCGCCCAAGAAGGCCGACATCAGCAAGAGCCAGGAGGTGGTGCGCATCTGCACCGAGTATGCGCAAAAGGGTATGATCAACATCTTCATCGCCATCTTCTGCTTTGCGTTGGGCATTGCCTGCCTGTCGTCGCCTGCCGGCATCGGTGGCAACGACGCCGTTTGCCTGTTTGTGAGCTACCTGATTTCGATTGCCGTGTTCGGCCTGTTCCAGGCCGTGTTCATGGCCAATGCAGGTGGTGCATGGGACAATGCGAAGAAAATCGTTGAGGTTGACCTTGGGGCCAAGGGCACCCCGCTGCACGATGCCAGTGTGGTGGGCGACACTGTGGGCGACCCGTTCAAAGACACCAGTTCGGTGGCTCTGAACCCCATCATCAAGTTCACCACCTTGTTTGGTGTGCTGGCCATGGAGATTGCCATCAGCGAGAACTTCAAGGAGCTGGCCCCCTGGTGCGGCATTATCCTCTGCCTCGTGGCCATCTTCTTCGTCTACCGCTCGTTCTACAAGATGAACAGCAACAACTGAAGCTTAGTGGATTGAGATGACAAGACGGTGAAAATCGACATAAGAACATAAGGCAGAAGAGCGAAGCCACCAACCAGTTGCAGCTGGTTTGTGGCTTCGCTGTTGATGTCTATGTGACATGGAGTAGTTGCTATCGCGTTGCATTCACATGTCATCCATCGATAGGCAGGCGAGCGCGATGTTGGCACCTTTGAACACCTTGGCACTCATGATGTCGCTTTTTTCTTTCAGCAACGTTTGGCGGTAGCGCGAACGTTGCCGTTTCACTTCGCAGGCTGTCACATTGCCTTCAGCATCAACGGTAACGATGTCGATTTCCATTTTCTGGTCGGGCAGCCACCAGCCGCCAATTTCAACATACTGCTCGCTCTCTTGCAGCTTGGAACGGAACCAACGTTCGAGAATTTGACCCGAAAAAGTGGTGTAGTCGTCTTGGACAATCTTTCTCAGCTGTGCGTAATTGCCAATCTCAATTAGGCTGCGATGCTTTTCCATATAGCGGAACCAAAACCGCATGAAAATGTCCCTAATTTCGTATCTTACGGTGTGCGATGCGGGCTTTGCCCGAATTGGACGCTTCTTGGCAATTAGGTTATATTCTTCCTCCAATCTTTTGAGAAATCCGCCAATATTTTGTTGCCCTCCCATTCGATTCTGAATGTCGGTTTGGGTGAGCTCGCCTGATGCAATCAGGCTTAATATGGTGAAATAGGTTTCGTAATTCCGGCCAAACTCTTGAATGAGCAAATACCGCCCCTCGTCAATAAACAGGGAATTCTCATTGGTCACATAATTGATAATGGAATCTTTGTCGGTACACCCATGTTCAAGCAGAAGTTGCATATATTTGGGTATGCCGCCGGTGCAGCAGTACAATGCCAGTAGGTCGTCGTTGCTGTATGTTGGGTTTGCGTCGCGCATCATCTCCTTGATTACCGCCGTGCTGAAGGGTCTGAGCAGGATTTGATTGTCGGCGCGGCCGAAAAGCGGCTCTTTGGCATCGCGGAATATCTTGTTCATCATGGTATAGACCGAACCACTCAGCACAAGATTCATATGCGTGGCGAGTCGATGGCGGTCCCAGATGTTCTGAATGTCGCTGAAAAGCGATGGATTCACATACTGGAAATCTTGGAACTCATCGACAAACACCGTGATTGTCTGCGTTTTTGTTGCAATCATCAGCGATTGGAAAATATCGACAAACCGCCGCTGTCCGTTTGGAAAATCGGGCAGAACCTCTCTGATGGTCATCTCAAACTCCTCGCAAAGCAGTGCCTCGCTCTTTCTGCCCACAAACAGATAGATGCCAGTGGCATTGCGATTCAGCAGCATTTGACCAAGTAAGGTCTTGCCGATGCGTCGCCGTCCAGTGAGCACGGTCATGGCGGAATGCCGCTGTTCAGCGAAATCACTTGCCCGCTGAAGCAGTTCCAGTTCACTCTCTCTGTCGTAAAAGTCTTTCAACATACCGATGAAAATTAAATGGCGGTTAATGTAACCATGGTTTAAGTTTGCAAAGTTACGGCATTTATTTTTATTGTGCAAATTTTTGGAGTAACTATTCAGCCAATGAGAAAGGTAACTATCGACCCTGTAACTATCGACCCGTTATCCCAATCAGCTCGGAGAGCTGAACAAGGCCAGCGGCCTTGAAGTAAATGCCCCCGGGCGTGCAGGTCGAAGACCTGTGCGACCTGGGGAAAAGGCGTACGTTTTTCTTTGGCATTTGGCTATTTGCCGAATATTGAGTAATTTTGCAATGTCGTTATCAAAATCACAATCATATGAGTCGATTACTCGTCGTCATCACATTTGTACCCATTTGCCTGACTGCCTTGATGTTTTGTCAAGCTGATTGATGGTTCAGCATACATTTCAGGCTGGGTATGGAGTTTTAAATTGTAAGAGAAATGATTGATATCAATAACGGAATTATCAAGACGGTTCGTTCGCTGCGGGCGAAGCATGAGCGTGACAGCGAGGGGCTGTTTGTGGCCGAGGGCACGAAGTGTGTGCGCGACACGTGGTCGGCCTTTGAGTGCCAGTGGCTCATCGCCACGCGGGCGTGGTATGAGAAACTGGGCACTGCCGAGCACTACGACAAGGTGGTGATCACCCCCAAGGGCCAGATGGCCCGCATGTCGCAGTTCGACACGCCCAGCGATGTGATGGCCGTGTATCGCATTCCCGAGCGCACGTTCACCGACCAGGAAGTGCGCACGGGCCTCAACATCGTGCTCGACAACATCCAGGACCCCGGCAATCTGGGCACCATCATGCGTCTGGCCGACTGGTATGGCATTCGCAACATCTTCGCCAGCATTGGCACCGTGGATGTGTATAACCACAAGGTGGTGCAGGCCACCATGGGTGCCATTGCGCGGGTGAAGGTGCACTACACCGACCTGGAGGCTCTTTTGGAGCAATACGCCGACCTGCCGGTGCTGGGCACCTTTCTCGATGGCGAAAACATCTACCGCCAGCCGCTTGAGCCCCGTGGCTTTGTGGTGTTTGGCAACGAGGGTCGCGGCATTGGCGACAAGGTGGGTGCCCTGGCCACACAGCGTCTTTTGATACCCAGCGCAAAGAATGCGGGCAGCGAGTCGCTCAACGTGGGCGTGGCGGCGGCCATCACCATCAGCGAAATCATGAGGCAACGGTTTATCGATTGATGAGGCTTTAATACTTATACAACTAGACAATTATCGATAAGTATTCTCCAGCGGGAATCTACTTCGAAACAGTTGTATCAAGAATAAAAATGCGGAGCATTTTAGCTGCTCCCCTAAAATAGGGCAGCTGTAACTCCCCCCATGCCCGAGGGGTGGTGGCCGAAGGCCGGAGGAGAGGGAGTGACTGAGAAGTATGATGTTACGGACATTTTTTTTGTTGAAAATGCAATTGATTTGGGAGTCATACTCCCCCCAACCCCCTCTGAGGGGGAGTTGTTGGCACAAACACTAATTGGGGATAAAATCTCGGTAATTGTCAAAATTTTTGTAAAAACTCGATACTATGGCAAAAACAGTTAAGACCACATATTTCTGCAAAAACTGCGGGGCTGAGTCGCCCAAGTGGGTGGGTCGTTGTCCGTTGTGTGGCGAGTGGAACACCTTTGTCGAGGAGCCTGTGGTGCCCAAGAGCGGCAAGAGCCGGCTTATTGGTGGCGACAGCCGCGAGCCGATAGTGCCGGTGAAGATTTCCGAGGTCAAGGCCGAGGCTCTACCGCGCATCAAGCTCCCCAGTGGCGAACTCAACCGTGTGCTTGGAGGCGGCTTGGTGCCCGGAAGCATCATCCTCATAGGTGGAGAACCTGGCATAGGCAAGAGCACGCTGGTGTTGCAGAATGTGTTGCGCATCCGTAGCCGCCGCGTGCTGTATGTGAGCGGCGAGGAGAGTCCGCAGCAGCTGCGCATGCGTGCCGACCGCATCGCCGGCGGGCGCATGGACTGTGAGTGCTACCTGCTGTGCGAGACCTCGCTCGAGAACATCTTTGCCAGCATCAAGGCCGACCCGCCTGGGTTGCTGATTGTAGACTCCATCCAGACCATCGCCAGCGATGCCCTCGAGAGTGCTGCGGGCAGTGTGAGCCAGGTGCGCGAGTGCGCGGCAGCGTTGCTGCGCTTTGCCAAGGAGACAAGCACGCCGGTCATTCTCATTGGCCACATTAATAAAGAGGGTACCATCGCCGGCCCCAAGGTGCTTGAGCACATTGTGGATGCCGTGGTGCAATTCGAGGGCGACCGTCAGTATATGTACCGCATCCTACGCTCCATCAAGAACCGCTTTGGCAACACAAGCGAGATAGGCATCTACGAGATGAAGGAAGATGGACTGCGCGAGGTGACCAACCCCAGCGAGATGCTCCTCTCGCAGAGCGACGAGCCGCTATCGGGCACCGCCATTGGCGTGACTATGGACGGTGCGCGTCCGTTCCTGATCGAGGTGCAAGCCTTGGTGAGCACGGCGGCCTACGGCACCGCGCAGCGCTCGGTGACCGGCTTCGACCAGCGGCGCATGAACATGCTACTGGCCGTGCTAGAGAAGCGCGTGGGCTTCAAGCTGGCGCAGAAAGATGTGTTCCTCAACATTGCTGGCGGCCTGCGCGTGAGTGACCCGGCGATGGACTTGGCGGTGATTTGCGCCATCCTGTCGAGTAACGTGGATATGGCCGTGAACAAGGGCGTGTGTTTCACTGGCGAGGTGGGGCTTTCGGGCGAGATACGTGCGGTGACCCGCATCGAGCAGCGCATAGGCGAAGCGGCCAAGCTCGGCTTCGACTCCATTGTGATTCCAGCACGCAACCTCAAGGGCGTGCGCATCGATAAACTGGGCATCAAAATCATTGAGGTGGCCCGTGTTGAAGACGCTTTCCGCCATTTGTTCGGGTAGGGAACCAAAAACCGAGCCTTGTCAGTGTACGGCGAGACAAAGTCTCGCTCCCCTCTGCTCCCCTCATTTCCATGACCATCCATTACTTCAACCCCGACAACGATTTGGCGTTGGCCAATGGCGGTGCGCACTACACGGCCACGCCGCGTGCCGAATTGCTGCGTCGCGACTTGCAGCTGTTGCCGTGCTGGCTGGCCGCGAGTGGTGATGCCGTGTTGTGCGACGACACATCGCTGCAGGCGTGGGTCGATGCCCAAGGCCTTTCGGTGACGCTCATCGACCGCCGTGCGCTGCCTGATTTGAGTGTCGGAGCCGTGTTGCGTCCGTGGGGCTGGAGTGCGGCCATGCGTTGGCGGCTGGCGCGTTGGGGCGTTGATGAGCGCATACTACCTTCGCACGAACAAATGGCTGTCTGGCGGCAGCTGGCACACCGGCGCATATCCATAGCCATTCACAGCAGGGTGGGGGAACTGCTTGGGCGCGACCTGTGTCCACCCCCGGTGGAACTCACGTTGCTCGATGAGGTGATGGCCTTTGCCCGAGCGCATCCCGGTGGCTACGTCAAGGAGCCATGGAGTGGCAGCGGTAGGGGCATTTTGCGGGCACTGCCACCTGTGGGTCGCGATTTTGTACAACGTGCGGAGGGCGCATTGCGGCGGCAGGGCAGTGTGCTGTGTGAGCCGGCCTACGACTGCATGCTGGATTTCGCCGTCGAGATGGCGTGCCGTGGCGGCACTGTGGAAATGACGGGTTACTCGGTGTTTCGAAGCGACTTCCACTCGCAATACTCCGCTGGCATCGTGGCCTCGCGCAGGGTGTTGCGCAGGATGATTGAAAACATGTATCCCGATTTTAGCATGGTTGAAAGTGCTGTGGTGCAATCGGTTTCCGAGTTGGTTGCTCCGCACTACGATGGCGTGTTAGGAGTGGATATGCTCCTTTACCGCCGCACCGATGGCATCGTGGGCATCAATCCTTGCGTGGAACTCAACCTGCGCACCACCATGGGGCATGTCACAGCCGCCCTGGCCGACCGCCACGTGATGCAAGGCCGATTCATTATCAAGCCTGTGCCCTCGTTGCAGCCCGGCGACAAAGCCTTAACGCCCATCGTCGAAGGCAGCACACTGGTTGCCTGCTTGAGCGGCAACAACGGGTGAATTTCACAACGTTTTGAGCAACTGGTAGAGCCGTTGCACAGGCAGGCCCATCACGGTGTAGAAACTGCCTTGGAGCGACTTCACCCCCACGTAGCCAATCCATTCCTGGATGCCATAGGCCCCGGCTTTGTCGAGTGGGGCATAGTGGTCGACATAATAATTGATTTCATCGTCGGTAAGCGTGTCGAAGGTGACAAGAGCCTCGTCGCTGAACGCGTGCACTCTCTGGGCAGTGGTCACCGCCACTCCGGTCACCACGCTGTGGGTGCGTGCGCTGAGCTGCCGGAGCATGTGCCGTGCCTCGGCGGCATCGGTAGGCTTGCCCAGGATGGTGTTGTCGAGTATCACCACCGTGTCGGCGGTGATAAGCAATTCGTTGGGTCGGAGTTGATAGGCACTGGCTTTGAGCCGTGCAAGATACTCGGCCACATCGTGCGCTGACAGGTGAGCCGGATGCGACTCGTTGATGCCCTTGATGAGTTCGATGCGATATTCCACCCCTAAGGCACTGAGCAGCTCACGCCGCCGGGGCGAGTTGCTCGCCAGCACCACATCGTATTTCTTCAGATTCTCTAACATCTTGGTACGATTCAGTACTACATGAAAATAATTGGCCTTTGGCTGTCACCACCCGAAGGCGTGCTCATCGTTGAGCCATTTGCCTTGTGCTTTGAGCACGTTCTCGATCAGGTATCGCGCCACACCATCGCCACCTCGGCAAGGAGTGACCAGATCGGCGATGTCGAGTACTTCGGGACAGGCGTCGTCGGGAGCCACGGCCATGCCAGCTTCGCGCATCACGGGAATGTCGGGGATGTCGTCACCCACAAATATCACGTCGTTGGCCGATAAGCCGTGCCGTGCCATCCACTCGCGGAAAACCGGCAGTTTGTGTTTAGCACCCAGATACACGTCTGTCATGCCTAGCCCCTCGAATCGCACACGCACCGCCTCCACATTGGCTCCGCTGATGATGGCCAAGGGCAGTCCGAGCTTCACCGCCAGCTGGATGGCATAACCATCCTTGATGTTCACCATGCGCATGGGTTCGCCCGAGGGGTGCATGGGAATGGAGCTTGGCGAGAGCACGCCGTCCACGTCGAAGGCGATGCCGCGAATATTGGCAAATCGCATATCGAAGGGTAGAGTCGGCTCTACCTCAAAGTCATCCATGATGGCTTTCGAAATTAGTTTGTAAATATTCCGATCGGAGTCAAACAGCATGTCCAAATGCTTGTCCATCACGCCCTTGTCGCCTCGCACGGCTGGCCCCGTTTGTGCACCGAAAGGGTCAAGATGGTTGAGCTTATCAACCGTGCTGCGGATGAGCGGCTTAAGAACGTCGAATTTAATTCTACAATCGTCGAGCAACGATTCAGCCACGCACCAGAGGTAGTTGGGGAAGTTGCAGACAAAAACAGCCGCAATGTGGAGCATCATGCGATCGTCGGAGTCGCATTTGTTCACCTTGTTTGAGAGCAATCTTGCCAGCTCCGTCACATCATCGATGGTGTCGGTGTTGCCTTCCACAAAGATGGGCACCTGCGACCAGTCCACGTCGGTGGTTCGCGAAAACGACTGCAAGGGGTAGAGCACCCCGTAGTGCTGCCGTCGGCCAAAGAACACCTCAGTGCCTACGCTGCCGGCGGTGTGTAGCCACAGGGCACCGTTGTCGGGCACAGCCTGCACAACCGATTCGATGGCGTCGTCGCTCACCGCAATGATATAGATGTCGGAATCGGTTGCCAATTGTTCAAACTGTGACACAGCCTGGGCTGTGCCCAATTCATGTGCCAGTCGCTGGGCGTGGCTCAGGTTGCGGCTGAATACCTGCTGGATGATGCTTTTGTCGCGCAGTCCGCGACCCAAATGGGTGGCCACATTGCCCGAGCCAATCAGGGTAATACGTTTTTTCTGCATAGTAGTCGGTTGAGTGTGCAAAGTTACATCAAAACTCCCGGACTACCAAAAAGAATCGGCGAATGTAGGCCCAGGGTCGAAGATGTTGGTTAAAAGTTCAACCCTATACTGATGGTGAAGCACCCGTTGTGTGTGTTGTCGAAGTTGTCCTGCCCCACGTTGGCGAGACCAAGATCGTAGGCCAGCTCGGCGTAACCTAACCCGTATCCCACACCGCATCCGAACCTCAATCCGCCATCGAAGCGATTGAAGTAGCCGTTGCTGTAGCTGCTGAAGGCTTGTCGTTCGCCGTAATCCTTGATGTTGCCGGCGATGCCGCAAGCCAGGTAGGCACCGGCAAAAGGTTCCACGGTGAGTCCGCTCATGGTGAAATGGCGATACTTGAGCAGCAAGGGCAGTTGCAGATAGTTCAGCTCGTAGGTGAATTTTCCGCGCCCGCCGCCGTTGTCGCTCTTGCCCCCTTTCTGGGTGTAATAGAGTCCGGTTTCGACAAACAGCGGTGTGTGGCGGCTCAGTTGCGTGCCCACCACGGCTCCGATGTTCAGGCCGGTTTTCACCCCATTGCCATCGAGAATCGTGGCTTCGCTACGCACATTGCTGGCATTCAGCCCTAAGCGCAAGCCATAGTAGGTGTTTCGCCACGCGCAACCATCGCGGTAGGTGGGCGGTGCGGTGGTCACTCGTGGCATGTGGCGGCGCACCACTACGCGCGGCCGATAGCCGCCGTGCATCTGTGCGATGGCACTCAGCGACACCAGCATGCACATTCCAAGAAGAAATAGTTTATTTTTCAGCATCATGTAGTTTTTAATTAAATAGGTCGTCATTTGCTGGTAAGACCAATGAGGGCGGTGCGCTGTTTAATCACCAAGTCGGATAAATCGACCAAAGGCATCCATCAGTCGACCAAGCGGCTTTGCGGCGCCATGGGATGTTTCAGTAGCAGCAAAGGTATTATCAGACAATTAAGGGCAATAATTGCCGATGATTACTCCGATGCATGGAGTGTGGGACTTTTTGAAGTGGACTCAGTTACTAAGTTGTTTATTCTCGTTCACTTAATGCACGCCATATTTTGCTGCTGTGCGCTTTTTTTGTAATTTTGCGCCCAAATTCATTCATGCGCTATGATAGAAAAGAAACCGATTCTGCTTGTTGTCGTCGTGCTGCTGTCGTGCTTGCTGTGGCAGCCGTCCTATGGTGAGAACAACACGACGCCTCACGACACGCTGTGCATCTATCAATCGTGGGAATCAATCCTTGATGGCATGCCCGACCAGGTGCTTTTGGACCCATATATAGAGGTGGTTACCCCCTTTGACGTCTATTTCGAGACAGGCGACGAGATGGTGGACCGCATGCTCCACGAGGCCACGGTGGCTGTGGCGTTGGGCGACTCGCTGTGGTTTGTGAGTGCCGTCTGGATGCAGGACAACTTCAATGGCGACTGCCACAAGATGGACGACTGGGTACCGCTTTTCTTCAATGCCAAAATCGCCTTTGTGCAGTGGCATGGTCAGACCTTCTTCGGCCTCGACGACGAGAATGGCGATCCCTATTTGATTGATTTTGCCGCCGAGCGTGTCGATAAGGTTGACGCGCAGAAACTCACCCAATTGCTGGACCCCTATCCCGACCTGCAACGGCGCTATGTGAGTATGAAGGATTACAAAAAGCGACACGTCATCGAGTTCTATTTCCGCGAATACATCGACCGCATCACTGCCGACCCCTCGGTGCCGTATATCGTCGACTGAAACCACCGAGCGGCAGTCTCGAAAGTTGCTGTTTGAAGCCGATTTTGCCCTCGTCACGAAGCAGATGCGGTGCGTGTGTGCCGTATTAACGCAGTTTTCAAGTTTTATAGGATTGAATAACATTCGGCATTGAAAATAAATGTGTAATTTTGTACTTTATTTGAGCGAAATGGGCATGCGTTCCAGCTGGGGCGAAGTTTGGCCTGCGGTGCGGTGCCTGTATTAGTACAATTTTAACAAGGTTTTTTAATGAACAATGATCGCATTTTAGAGATCAATATCGAAAACGAGATGCGGACCAGCTACATCAACTACTCGATGTCGGTCATCGTCTCGCGAGCACTGCCTGATGTGCGCGACGGCTTCAAGCCCGTGCATCGGCGTGTACTCTTCGGTATGGCGAAATTGAAGAACTTCTCCAACCAGCCGACCAAGAAGTCGGCTCGTATCGTGGGTGAGGTTCTTGGAAAGTACCATCCTCATGGCGACTCGTCGGTCTATTTCGCCATGGTGCGTCTGGCCCAAGACTGGGTGATGCGCTATCCGCTGGTGGATGGGCAGGGCAACCTGGGCTCGGTCGATGGCGACAGCCCCGCTGCCATGCGTTACACCGAGGCTCGCCTGGCCAAGATGGGAGAGCTCATGATGGCCGACATCGATGAGGACACCGTGGACTTCGTGCCCAACTTCGACAACACGCTCGAGGAGCCCGAGGTGCTGCCCACCCGGTTCCCCAACCTGCTGGTGAACGGAGCCAGCGGTATTGCCGTGGGTATGGCCACCAACATGCCGCCGCACAACCTGAGCGAGTGCATCGACGGATGTGTGGCCCTGCTCGAGAACCCCGAGATGGAGGTGAGCGACCTGATGCAGTATATCAAGGCCCCCGACTTCCCCACCGGCGGCATCATCTACGGCACGCAGGGCGTGCGCGATGCCTTCGAGACCGGCCGCGGACGTATCGTGGTGCGCGCCAAGGCTGAAATCGAGACCGAGCACAACCACGAGCGAATTGTGGTGACCGAGATTCCTTACAACGTTAACAAAAAGGAACTCATCATGGCCATCGCACGACTGGTGGAGGAGAAGAAAATCGACGGTATTGCCGATATCAACGACGAGAGCGACCGCCACGGCATGCGCATCGTGGTGGACGTGAAGAAGGACTTCAACTCCAGCGTGATCCTCAACAAACTGTACAAACTCACCGAGTTGCAGTCGTCGTTCAGCGTCAACAACGTGTGTCTGGTCAAGGGCCGTCCGCAAACGCTGAACCTGAAGCAACTCCTGCAATATTTCCTGGAACACCGCCACGAGGTGGTGATTCGCCGCACACGTTATCAGCTCAAGAAAGCCGAGGAGCGCGCCCACATCGTGCGTGGACTCATCGTGGCCAGCGACAACATCGACGAGGTGATTGCCATCATCAAGTCGAGCAAATCGACCGACGAGGCCTGCCAGCGACTTGGCGAGCGATTCAACCTGGATGAGTTGCAAACCCGCGCCATCGTGGAGATGCGCCTGCGCCAGCTCACCAATCTGGAGCAGAACAAGCTTCACGACGAGTTGGCCGAGCTGGAGAAGACCATTGCCTACCTGAACAGCATCCTCAACGACCCCGCCGTGTGCCGCAAGGTGATCGAGGACGAGCTGCTCGAGGTGAAAGAGAAGTTCGGTGATGAGCGCCGCACGCAAATCAACCCCAACGACGAGGAGATGAACGCCGAGGACTTCTACAGCGACGACCCGATGATCATCACCATCTCGCACTTCGGCTACATCAAGCGCACCCCGCTGAGCGAATACCGTACGCAGGCACGCGGCGGCGTGGGGGCCAAGGGCAGCGACACACGCGACGAGGACTTCATTGAGTATGTGTATGAGGCCACCAACCACAACTATATGCTCTTCTTCACCTCGCAGGGCCGTTGCTACTGGCTGCGCGTGTTCCAGATTCCCGAGGGCACCAAGCAGGGCAAGGGACGGGCCATTCAGAACCTGCTCAACCTGGGTCCGGAGAACCGCATCTGCGCCTTTGTGCGCGCCACCAAGCTGCTCGACCCGGAATACAACCAGTCGCACTACATCATGTTTGCCACCAAGCGCGGCGTGGTGAAGCGCACGTGTCTGAGCGAGTTCTCGCGTCCGCGGCTTACCGGTGTGCGTGCACTGAACATCAACGACGACGACCAGCTCATTGCTGCCATCCTCACCGAGGGCAACAGCGAGGTGATCATGGCCAACCGCAACGGACGTGCCATCCGATTCGACGAGAACCAGGTGCGCTCGATGGGCCGCACGGCCACGGGTGTGCGCGGCATGAGGCTTGACGGCGACGACGACGAGGTGGTGGGCATGAT
Source organism: Muribaculaceae bacterium (assembly GCA_017545095.1). The sequence goes on from JAFYCU010000161.1 coordinate 12,771, forward strand.
TTGCATGCGTGCCGGCACCATCGACAACGTGCTCGTCGTGAGCGAGCAGGGCATGGGCAAGCGCAGCGCACTCGACGACTACCGCGTCACGCACCGTGGCGCCATGGGCGTGAAGACCATGAACATCACCGAGAAGACCGGCAAGCTCATCGCCATCAAGAATGTGAACGACGGCAACGACCTGGTGATCATCAACAAGAGCGGCATCACCATTCGCATGAAGGTGAGCAGCCTGAGGGTGATGGGACGCGCCACGCAGGGCGTGCGACTCATCAACCTGGAGCGCAAGAACGACACCATCGCGTCGGTGTGCAAGGTCGATACCGAGCCCGAGGTGACCGACGAGGAGAGCATGGCCCAGGCATTCGCTACCGAGGTGAATGCTGAAGAGCAAACGACCGAAATCGTCGCCGACAGCACCGAGACGCCAAACACCGAAGAGAACCAAACTGACGAAAATGTGACGAACAATTAAACGTTAACAAGCTAACCCTATCTAAAGGAACAGAAATAGGAATAAGATTATTCAACTAAAAATTTTTAATAAAGAGATGAAGAAAATTTTTCTTTTGCTCGCTTGCGCATCGATGATGGCAACGAGCGCGATGGCTCAAGTGAGCGTCGTTAAAGAGGTTGCCAAGCTGGTGAACTCGGGCAAACCCGAGGACTTGGGTCAGGCCATGATGAAAATCATGCCTGCTCTTGAGAACCCCGAGACCAAGGACAATGCCGAGACTTGGTATCTGGCTGGCAAGGCCGCTTTTGGCCTCTACGACCAGATGTCGATTATGAAGCAGATGTCGGAAGGCCAGGGGCAGGAGTCGCCGGTTCCGGCCGAACAGCTCGCCGAGGTGCTCATGGGCGGCTTTGAGTTCATGCAGACCGCGTTGCCCCTCGACAGCGTGAAGGAGAAAAACAAGGATGGTTCGCTCAAGCTCGACAAGAACGGCAACCCCAAGGTGAAGACCAAATACAGCAACGAAATTGCCGACATCTTGGCCAGCCACATCAGCGATGTGCTCACCTTTGCCGGCGATTGTGTCAACAACCAGAAGTATGAGACCGCTGCTCAGGCCTATACCAACTTCTTCGACCTGCTCGACACCAGCTTCGCCCACAAGGCCAACATCAACCTTTCGCCCGAAGACTTCGCTCAGACCAAGTTCTTCCAGGGATTCTCGCAGTACTATGCCAAGGACTTCCTGAACTGCTACAAGAACGTGTCGCTTGCCCTTGCCGGCGGTTACACCGAGAACAACGCTGCTGTGTACAAGTCGTCGGCTCTGGCCAACATCATCCAGGAGAAGGTGGATGCCAAGGACTTTGCAGGGGCTTACGCGTTCATCGACGAGGCCATCGGTGCCGAGCCCAACTCGTCACTGCTCTACGACATGAAGGGATTCATCGTTGAGCAAGACAAGGGCAACGAACAGGCTCTGCCGCTCTACAAGAAGGCCGTGCAGCTTGATGCCAACAACGCCGATGCCAACTACAACGTGGGACGTTTGCTCTACAACAAGGCCAACGATCTGATTCTGGCCAACCCCGACGCCACCACCGTGCAGATGGTGCCCATGCTGCAACCCATCTACGAGGAGGCCCTGCCTTACTTGCGCAAGGCCGCCGAAATCGACGAGACGAAGGCAAGCCAGGTGAAGTATATCACCGACGACATCGACTACAAGTATGAGCAAATGGGCTTGAAGAAGTGATGCATCATTCATGCACAATGCATAATGCGCAACACTCAATTCCGCAATGCGCCGCAAAAAGCGCAGTGCGGAATTGCGCTTTTTGCATTGCGCTATTGGCATTGTTAAAAGCATTTGCCGGCAACCAATTGGAGTACGGCACCTACAATGCCACCTCACATTACTACTCTTACACATTCAAGTATCCGTCAGTGGACGCACGGGGCGACTCGGTCACGCTTTCGGCCCTGTTGTGTTTCCCCCGGCTTGAGCGGCCCAGCACCGATGGTGGTGCCGATGGCGGCGAGTGCTTCAACAACGTGGTCATTGCCTGCCACGCCACCATCACCAGCAACAAGGAGTGCCCCAGTGCCTACCCCGATGGGGAGGGCGGAATCGGCGATGTGCGCCTGATGATGGGCTATGCCGCAGCCCCCACTGGACTGCTCGCCAAGCCGCTCGATGACCCATCGTGCCGTAACATCGTCATCTTGCCCGACTACGAGGGCTATGGTGTGAGCAAGCACCGGCCGCATCCTTACTTGAACGCCGCCGTCACCGCGCGCCAGACTGTGGATGCCGTGCGGCATGGCTTGGAACTGTTCCAGTCGGGTGCGTTCACCGTCCCCGACGACGACACCTGGGCCGCGGCCACCAGTGCCACCCATGGCCTGCGCACCGGCTGGGGCACGCTGGCCATCGGTGTGTCGCAGGGTGGGGCAGTGGCGATGGCCGTGCAGCGCTTCGTGGAGGAGAACGCCCTCGACGAGCAGCTGCGTTTCAAGGGTGCCGTGTGTGCCGACGGACCTTACGACCCCGTGGCCACGCTGCGCTTCTACACCACAGGTCAATCATATCATGAAAAAGACATCGTCACCCTGCCCGTTGCAGTAGCACTGATTATCAAGGGGATGATTGACACCGATCCACTTATGGCCGGGCATCGTCTGGAGGACTATTTTTCGCCCGAATTTATGCGAACTGGCATCTTCCAGTGGATTGACAACAAGCAGTATCCCGACCGCGAGATGACCATTAGCGACATCACACGTGCTCTATACAACCAGTGCAGGCGCGGCAACGACAGCCTCACTGCTAAGCAATGCCGCGAGTTGTTTCCCGACTATGGCTATTCGCTCTTGCGCGGCTATCACGCCTACGGCGACCTCAAGCACATCCTCACCCCGACGGCCTACGCCTATTTCAGCGATGCCGTGAAGCTCGCCAGTCCGCCCCTGCGGCGTGGCACGATGGAAGACCTGCACGCCGCTCTGGCTCGCAACGTCCTCACCGACAGTTGGCTACCCGCGCACCCGCTGGCCCTTTTCCATTCCACGCACGACACCGTGGTGCCCATCGACAATTTCTGGAGTGCCGACAGTGCCTTCAGTGACCATAGCACGCTCTACACCGACACCACCTGCACCAGCGATCACAAAGCTGCATGCCGGGAGTTCTTCATCACGCTCGGCACCGCGCCCGATGTCAAGTTCATGCGCCTCCTGTGCGGCTACAACAATCCCGACCCAGTGCAGGACATCCATGCCGACCCCGTTGCCACGGACGACGACAACTATTACGACCTCACCGGTCGCCGGCTGCCCGACAAGCCGCCTGCCGGTATGTATATCCATCAAGGCCGCGTGCAGGTCAATCGGCCTTAACCTACACCATTGCTTTCACGCTTGTTGCAACATCGAATGGCAACATGTAGATAACTCAAGTTTAGTATGAATAATGTAGAGACAACTGTGGTTCAGGTAAATAGCTCCCCCTCTAAGATAGAGGGGGCAGGGGGGAGTATGACGGTGCTGTCAATGTTTCTACCAAGACTGCATTGTCGCCGTGTGGACATACTCCCCCTAACCCCCTCTAACTTAGAGGGGGAGCTATCGCCACTACGAAACTTGAGTAGATAATTGCCTTTTGTTTCAGTCTTATGTTCTTGTGTCAACTGCAGTCAAAGGCTTATGTTCTTATGTCTGTTTACCCTAACTTGTTTTTTTGCACTTATATGATTTCCGTCCAGAACCTGAGTGTGGAATTTGGCAGCGTGGTGCTGCTGAGTGATATCAATTTCGTGATCAACAAGCGCGACCGTATCGCCCTGGTGGGGCGCAACGGAGCCGGCAAATCGACGCTGATGAAAATCATTGCCGGGCTTCAATCGCCGTCGGGTGGGGTGGTGGCGCGGCCCACTGATGTGACCATCGGCTACCTGCCCCAGCAGATGCGCCTCACCGACGACTGCTCGCTCATCGACGAGGTGCGCAAGGCGTTCAGCCACGTGCAGGAACTGGACCAGGTGATCGATGACCTCAACCGCCAGCTGGCCGAGCGCACCGACTACGACTCGCCAGCCTATCAGGACCTGATCGACCGCCTCACCCTCAAGACCGAGGCCCGCGCGATGATGCAGAGCGAGAACTACGAGGCGCAGGCCGAGAAAACGCTGCTGGGACTGGGCTTTGTGCGCACCGATTTCAATCGCCACACCAGCGAGTTCAGTGGCGGCTGGCGCATGCGCATCGAGATTGCCAAGCTCCTGCTCCGCGCTCCCGAGGTGCTCCTGCTCGACGAGCCTACCAACCACCTCGACATCGAGTCCATACAGTGGCTGGAGCAGTTTCTCAAGACACGCAACGGTGCCCTGCTGCTTGTGAGTCACGACCGCGCCTTTATCGACAACGTGACCAACCGCACCATCGAGATTGAGCTGGGACATATCTACGACTACCAGGTGAATTACTCCCACTTTGTGCAGCTGCGCCAGGAGCGCTTGGAGCAGCAGCGGCGGGCCTACGAGAACCAGCAGAAACTCATCCACGACACCGAGGAGTTTATCGAGCGGTTCCGCTACAAGGCCACCAAGGCTGTGCAGGTGCAGAGCCGCATCAAGCAGCTGGAGAAAATAGAGCGCATCGAGGTCGATGAGGTCGACACCTCGCGTCTGCATCTGCGCTTCCCGCCCGCTCCGCGCTCGGGCGACTATCCCGTGATTGCCGACGGTCTGCGCAAGGACTACGGCACGCTCAACGTGTTTGCCGATGTCACATTCACCATCAAACGCGGCGAGAAGGTGGCCTTTGTGGGCAAGAACGGCGCGGGCAAGTCTACGCTGGTGAAATGTATCATGGGCGAGGTGTCCTACGATGGCACGCTCACCATCGGCCACAACGTGAAAATCGGCTACTTTGCCCAAAACCAAGCGCAACTGCTCGACGAGAGCCTCACCGTGCACGACACCATCGACTATGCCGCCGTGGGTGACATCCGCTCGCGCATCAACGACCTTCTGGGAGCGTTCATGTTCGGCGGTAAGGCCAGCGAGAAAAAGGTGCGTGTGCTTTCGGGCGGCGAGAAAAGCCGCCTGGCCATGATCAAGCTCCTGCTCGCTCCGGTAAACCTGCTCATCCTCGACGAACCCACCAATCACCTCGACATGCGCACCAAGGACATCCTCAAGCAAGCCTTGCTGGCCTACGACGGCACGCTCAGCGTGGTGAGCCACGACCGCGACTTCCTCGACGGACTGGTGGGGAAGGTGTATGAGTTCGGCGACCACCGTGTGCGTGAGCACCTGTGCGGCATCTACGAGTTTCTGGAGAAAAAGCAGCTCGACACGCTGCAGCAACTCGAGGCTAAGCCATCGGCACCGAGTAAGTCCGAGTCCACACCTGCCGAAACGAGTCAGCCACTGAACGCTGGTAAACAGTCCTATCTGGAGCAGAAGGAGCGCGAGCGTGAACGCAAGCAGGCCGAGCGGCGCGTGAAAAAACTCGAAGAGCAAATCACCGAATTGGAGCGGCAGATTGCCGACATAGAGCAGCAACTCGCCCAAGGCAACGTCAACGACCCCGACATCTACAACCGCCATGCCGCACTCAACCAGCAACTTGACACCGCCATGCAGCAATGGGAAGAAGCGCAAGGGTGAAAGAGGAAAGGAGAAGGAGGATGTGCGGAGGCGACTGATGGCCGAAGATGCCACCCCAAACCCATCTCCAAGTAAATGAGGGGAGTAAAGAAGCAAGAATCCAGAACCGAGAACCAAGAATCGCATTGCGCCGCTTGTTTACTGAAAACTGTTTACTGAGAACTGTTTACTGAGAACTGTTTACTGAAAACTGATAACTGAAAAACTGATAACCCTTAATTCCGCAGAAAGTTGAGTTCTCATGCTGAATCAGGTTTGTTGGATATCCATGAGTGGCTTCTGAGACAGCTGAGGCCATTTTCCACGATATGAGAATCTGCTTCAAGCCACGATTTCTATGATTATCTGCTGTTTTTCCAC
>JAFYCU010000162.1 GCA_017545095.1 Muribaculaceae bacterium
GGTACACAGGCAACAGCGATGCACACACCCATGTCGTGGCCACGAAAGCCCCGAACGAGCTGGGCATCTACGACATGAGCGGCAACGTGTGGGAGCCGTGCCAAGACTGGTGGAGCACCTACACCTCCGCCAGTCTTGGCACGGCTCCCACACGTTGCCGCTCATGTCGTAGATGCCCAGCTCGTTCGGGGCTTTCGTGGCCACGACATGGGTGTGTGCATCGCTGTTGCCTGTGTACCAAGCTACATCGTCGGAAGTGTTGCTGCCGGACCAACGGTAGCCCTGGCTCTTGTTGCCACCACGAGCGGCATACTCCCACTCGGCTTCGGTGGGCAGGCGGAAGCTCTCACCCGTCATCTGGTTCAATTTGGCGATAAACGTCTGGCAGTCGTTCCAGCTCACCTGCTCCACAGGGAGCAGCGGGTCGCTGGTGTCGTAGCTGGGATTGCTGCCCAACACCGCCTGCCACAATGCCTGCGTGACAGGTGTCTGGCCAATGGCATAGCCGCTCAGCGTGACCTGATGAGTCGGTTTCTCGTTGGCCGAGGCTCCGCTCTGCTCGGCGGTGGCTCCCATGGTGAACGTGCTGCCCTTGACGTTGATCATCTTAAACCGCACACCGTTCACCGTGTACTCTTTTTCGGGTTCAGTTTCTATACCCAGAATAATGTTGATGATGATGTTCATGTCATCCACGTCCACGTTGCCATCGCCGTTCACATCGCCCTTGTTGCTATAGAGCGAAGTCCGTCCAAGCATCAGGTTCTGCACTGCGTTCACATCGTCAATGTCCACACAGCCATCGCCGTTCACGTCGCCCTTGACCACTTCTACATCATCAACAATGTGGGCGAAATTTTCCCATCCTTCAGCCGTCTGGTAGGCTTCCAAACTGCCCTTAGGCACATGGAGTGTGACATCGTCGTTAATATCATACTCAAAGACCCTATCGTAATCATCCCAATCCCAATATTCATAATGATACTGAGGTGGATTGGCACTATGGCAGATGATGTCCGTTATTGAATAACAACCTTTGAAAGCACCGTCACCAATGGTTTTCAAACCAGAGCCAAATTCAATTCTCGTAATACTAGTTTATCTTGATGAGCGGCTTTTGGGCGGTGAAGCGGGGGAAGTAGCGCACCATGAGGGGGATGATGGCGAGCATGAGCATCATGGTGATGCCCCACTTGGCGAGTGCCAGGGCGATGGGGGTGGCGGGCAGGCCGCCGAGCAGTGTGTCGAGCGGCGTGAGCAGCCAGTCGTGGGTGCCGAGCACAATGATGGAGTAACGCCCCCAGGTGCCTAGCACGGGCACAGGGTGCTTGATGTTTTTGCACATCCACAGCAGGGTGAGTATCGACGCCATGGGGAGCACATAGAGCTGCGGCCATGAGGGCAGGTGCTGCGGCAGGATGTCGATGTGTCCGGCGAAACAGAACACCACCACGGCCACCACCGGAAAGGCGAGCATCCCCCACTTGTCAAGCGGGTGCGGCTGCAGCCAGCCTGCCGCCTTCACGGCATGGCCGAGCACAAAGAACGGCAGCCCCACCAGAGCCGTGTCGAGCAGCAGCGGCAGCGCCATGCCTCGGCTCGCGAGCCACAGCGGCAACACAGACAACGCCGCCAGCACCAATGATTGAGCCCACAGCGGGCGCAGCACGCGCTGCAAGCCGTAGTAGATGATGTTCACCTCGAACAGGCTGATCAGGAACCACAGCGGCACGGTATAGGACCAGAACCGCTTGGTGAGCGGGTCGAGCAGTCCGTGCCAATTGAACGGATTGGCCGGATGCAGCCACGGATGCATGACGGCAGCAACAAGATAGCCCGCGATGTGGAAGAAGAGGAAGGTAACCAGCAGATTGTTGGTCTTGCGCTTGAGGAACCCCACAAAGCCATTATACTGCTTGAAAAACAGACCCGACAGGAAATAATACATCGGCACGCGGAACGACTGAAGGGCGTTGTCCAACCCGGGCAGCACGGCATCGAAGAATGCCGCGTCGGTGTGGTGCATCACAATGAGCATGATGCACAACCCCTTCATGAAGTCGATGAATGCGAGCCGCTGTTTCATGTTTCAACAAAATGCCCATTGACGAGGTGAGTGGGTCCACGTCAATGGGCAACATAACGTGTCGTCAAAAGATTACTTTTTCACTTTCTTGAGTACCTTTTTGTTAATCTCAACGGGGTACTTTTGCTTGAGTTCGGCCACCCAGCGCTGCTCGAGCACGTCCTGGTAGTCGCTGGTGACCTGTCCGCGCACGTCGGCCAGCTCCTCGGGAGCTTTGATGAGGCCGCCAGTGAGCGTCATCACTTCGGGATACTTGGTGTTGTCGGGCTTGGGACCATGGAAGTAGAGGTAGTCCACTGCCGGATTCTCGCCCTGACCAAAGTTCATGCGCTCCATCTTGATGTCGCGGCCATACTTGTTGTGGAGGGCTGTGGTGAGCGTGTCGGCACCGAAGACGCGCATGTCGGCCTTCACAGCCTGCAGCGTGCTGTCGTTCTTTGCGCTCAGGATGATGCCCTTGAAGTGCGGTGTGGGCCAGATGTTGGCATACTTGGCGCGGTTGGCCTCGAAGTAGTTTTCCAATCCCAGGGTGTCGCGTCCGGCAGCGTCCCACACACGGCGGTTGCTCACCTCGAACAGCAGCATGCCGTCGCGGTATTCATTGAGCAGGTTGCGGTAGTCAACGTTGTCGTCGATCATGTTGTCGGTGTAGTAGCTCATCACGTCCTTGTTGGTCATGGCCTTGATGGGGCTTTTGATGTATTCGATGGCCTGAGCGTTGTCGGTGATTACCTGATTGGGGTTGATTCGCTTGGCCAACTCGCCCAGCGTGACGGTCTTGGTGGCAAACGAGTAAACGGGCAGGTCGCTCTTGCGCAGCACATCCACCACAAACACCGAGTCGTAGCCGCCGTTCTTGACCAGCAGGTCGGTGAGCGACTTGTCGAGCTTGGGGTTCACCTGATAGTTGTACTGCACTTTCATCTTGTCGACGATGGCCTGTCCGGGCATGGCACGACGCTCATCGCGCTGCATGGTGTTGAGAATCATCTTCCTGGCCTCTTCGAAGGGTATTTCGGTGCGCGACGAGTCGCGATAGATGATGTGATAGCCAAACTTTGTCTCGAAAGGCTCCGACACCTCACCGTCCTTGAGGGCGAAGGCCACCTCCTCGAATTGCGGCACCATGCGTCCCTTGCCAAACCATCCCAGGTCGCCGCCGTTGCGGGCCGAACCGGGGTCTTGCGACTGCTCCTTGGCGATGGCTGCGAAGTCGGCTCCAGGTGCCTTAACAAGCTGATACACCGAGTCGATGCGCGCCTTCACATGCGCTTTGGCACTGTCGGTGAGGTTGCGCGGGAACAGCTTAAGGATGTGGCGTGCCTTCACCTGGCCGGCATCGGGGCGTTCAGCGTTGACGCGTATCAAGTGATAGCCGAAGTCAGTCTTCACCACCTCGCTGATCTGGCCCACGGGGGTCTCAAATGCGGCTTTCTCAAACACATAGGGGAACGTGCCGGCGGTGATGAAGCCATAGTGGCCCTGGTTGCGCTCCTTGCTGGGGTCGCTGGAATAGGTGGCCACAATGTCTTCCCACTTCTCGCCGTTGATCAGGCACTGGCGCAGGCTGTCGACACGGTGACGGTTCAGTGCGTCGTCGGAGAAGCTGCGACCCAGCGGATACATGAAGTGGTCGATATCCACGTTGCGGTGCATGCGCTCGTAGGCTTCCTGGATGAGCCGGTCGCGCACGGTGGTGTCTTCGAGGAACGGCTTCACGATGTCGCGCTTGTAGCCGTCGAACTCTTTCTTGAACGAGGGCAAGGTGTCGATGTGAGCGGCCTCGGCATCGGCAACCTTGAGCTTATAGGTCACAAATCGGTCAACATACTGGTCGAGCGTCTCGCTCTCGACCTGCTGCTGTTTATTCTTGTTGTACAGATACTCAAACTCCGAGAGTTTTACTTCTTTTCCGTTGATGGTCATCAACACAGGATCCTTGGCGGCAAGTGCCATCAAGGCAGTGCCCACAAGCACCGTTGAAACCAAAAGTTTACTTTTCATTGTTAAATTATTACGTAATCAATTTCAAACACATTATAAGCATAACGCATCATTGCGCTGATTATTGCGTGTGAGGCATCATTTTTTGTGATAAAAGGCGATTTCATGGGCAATATGCATGGCCGGGGCTTCAGCTGCGGCTGTAATTCGGTGCCTCGCTGGTGATGGTGACATCGTGTGGGTGGCTCTCGGCCACTCCGGCCGGGGTGATGCGCACAAATTGAGCATGGTGCAACGCCTCGATGTCGGGTGCTCCGCAGTAGCCCATGCCGGCGCGCAGGCCACCCAGCATCTGATAGATCACCTCGTAGAGGGCGCCTTTGTAGGGCACGCGGGCCGCGATGCCCTCGGGCACAAGCTTCTTGGCATCGGTGACGTTGTTCTGGAAGTAACGGTCTTTCGACCCTCGCTCCATGGCCTCGAGCGAACCCATGCCGCGATAGGTCTTGAACTTGCGGCCGTTGAAAATCACCGTCTCGCCCGGCGACTCCTCCACGCCGGCAAACACGCTGCCGAGCATCACCGAGTGAGCCCCGGCTGCCAGGGCCTTGACGATGTCGCCCGAATAGCGAATGCCGCCATCGGCAATCACGGGCACGCCGGTGCCCAGCAACGCTTTGGCCACGTCGTAGACGGCCGACAGCTGCGGCACGCCAATGCCGGCGATGATGCGCGTGGTGCAGATGCTGCCCGGCCCAATGCCCACTTTCACCGCGTCGGCACCATGGTCCACCAGATAGCGAGCCGCCTCGGCCGTGGCAATGTTGCCCACCACCACGTCGATTTGCGAGAATGACTTCTTCACCTGCTCCAGCACGTCGACAACCCCCTTCGAGTGGCCGTGTGCGGTGTCGATGACTATCGCATCCACACCGGCTTCGACGAGTGCTTGTGCCCGCCGCATGCTGTCGTGGGTGACACCTATGCCGGCGGCCACGCGCAGGCGGCCCAGCGCGTCCTTGCACGCCAGGGGCTTGTCTTTGGCCTTGGTGATGTCCTTATAGGTCACCAGTCCCACGAGCTTGCCCTCGCGGTCCACCACAGGAAGTTTCTCGATCTTGTAGGTTTGCAGAATCTTGGCCGCTTCCTCCAGGTTGGTCGATTGGGTGGTGGTCACCAGGTGGTCGCTGGTCATCACCTCGTCGATTTTGCGATTCATGTCGTCTTCGAAGCGCAAGTCGCGGTTGGTGACGATGCCCACCAGCTTGCGGCCTTCGTCCACCACGGGAATGCCGCCGATGTGGAACTCCTGCATCAGGCGCAACGCATCGGCCACACGCGAGCCGCGCTTGATCGACACGGGGTCGTAGATCATGCCGTTCTCGGCACGTTTCACCATGTGTACCTGGCGGGCTTGGTCTTCTATCGACATGTTTTTGTGTATCACCCCCATCCCACCCTCGCGGGCTATGGCAATGGCCAGACTGCTCTCGGTCACAGTGTCCATCGCCGCCGAGATGAGCGGCATGTTGAGCGTGATGTTGCGTGAGAAACGGGTGGTGAGACACGCGTCCTTGGGCAGGACTTCGGAATAGGCGGGGACCAACAGCACATCATCGAATGTGAGTCCGTCCATCTTCACTCGGTCGGCAATAAATGACATATTCTAAACGACTTTTTGGTACATCTAAATATTGCACGCAAAATTAGTCTTTTTTCTTGAGACCGACAAATCTGGCCTACAAGAAATAATAAATTTTATGGCCATTGCATAAAAGAAGGTGTGTCATGACTGTGAATCATCGTCTTTATAGCGCAATGAGCGTGCAATCACACTTGCCCGCGTGGCAAGCGAACCTGCGAAACAAACTGTGGCTGGAGTTTGTCCATTCGCCATTTATTGTGTAATTTTGCACCTTAATTGTAAAACCACCGTGGAAAATTATCTGGAACAGCTCAACGAACAGCAGCGTGCTGCCGTGGAATACTGCGACGGCCCTCAGCTGGTGATTGCCGGTGCGGGGTCGGGCAAGACGCGTGTGCTCACCTACAAAATCGTGTACTTGCTGCACCAGGGCCTGCATCCCTACCGCATCATGGCCCTCACGTTCACCAACAAAGCCGCGCGCGAGATGCGTGAGCGCATCGAGGGCATGGTCGACGCCGATGTGGCGCGACAGCTGTGGATGGGCACTTTTCACAGCATCTTCGCGCGACTGCTGCGGGTGAATGCCGAGCGGCTGGGCTTCAGGCACGACTTCACCATCTACGACACCACCGACTCGCGCTCGCTGCTCAAGCTCATCATCGGCGACCTGGGACTCGACGAGGAAAAGGCTAAAGCCTATAAACCGGCCACCATCCAGAACATCATCTCCAACATGAAGAACGCGCTCATCTCGCCCGACGACTATGCCAAGAATCCCGGCTTCCGCGCCGAGGACGAGCGCGCCAACCGGCCACTCACCTACGCCATCTACCAGACCTACTGCGACCGCTGCCGTGTGGCCGGTGCGATGGACTTCGACGACCTGCTCTACTACACCAACATCCTGCTGCGCGACTTTCCCGATGTGCTGGAACGCTACCAGCAAATGTTTCAATACATCCTGGTGGACGAGTATCAAGACACCAACTTTGCCCAGCACATGATTGTGCTCCAGCTCAGCCGCGCACACAACCGGCTGTGTGTGGTGGGCGACGATGCCCAGAGCATCTACTCGTTTCGCGGAGCCAACATCGACAACATCCTCAAGCTGCGCAACGCCTACCCCGACCTGCAGACCTTCAAGCTCGAGCGTAACTACCGCTCCACGCAAACCATCATCAATGCGGCCAACTCACTGATCGAAAAGAACGAGCGGCAGATTGCCAAACACATCTTCTCGGAGAACGCGTTGGGCGACCGCATCGCGGTGATCCAGTGCTTCAGCGACTATGAGGAGGCCTATGTGGTGGCCAACCAAATCGCCTCGATCAAGGCACGCCAGGGCGACAGCTATGAGGACTTTGCCATCCTCTACCGCACCAACGCGCAAAGCCGCGTGCTGGAGGAAGCCCTGAGCAACGGCGGCCGCCGCGACAAGCACGGCAACATGCGCCATGCCATCCCCTACCGCATCTACGGAGGCCTGTCGTTCTATCAGCGCAAGGAAATCAAGGATGCCGTGTGCTACTTCCGGCTGCTTATCAACCCCGACGACGACGAGGCACTGCGACGCGTGATCAACACCCCCGCCCGCGGCATCGGCGACACCACCGTGGGCAAACTCATCCACTGCGCCATGGAGCGCGGCGTGAGCATCTGGCAGGTGGTGGCCAACCCCGATGCGCACCAATTGACGGTGAACAACGGCACCAAACGTAAGCTCGAAGCATTTGCACAACTCATCCAGGGGCTTGCAACGATGAATGCCGAAGGTAAGGATGCCTTCACCATGGCCAAGGCTGTGATCGACCGCACGCACATGCTCTCCATACTCATGAACGACAAAACTCCCGAGAACATCAGCCGACAGGAAAACCTGAGCGAGCTGCTCAACGGCGTGAAAAGCTTTGTGGACGAGAAGCTGGAGCAGGGCATCGACGCCAACACGCTGGGCGACTTCCTGGCCGAGGTGTCGCTGCTCACCGACCAGGACACCGCTGACCCCGACGGCGAGAAGGTGACCCTGATGACCGTCCACGCCGCCAAGGGACTGGAGTTCAAAAACGTTATCATCGTAGGCGTGGAAGAGGACTTGTTCCCCTCGGCATTGAGCAACGACTCCATGAGTGGAATCGAAGAGGAGCGGCGACTATTCTATGTGGCTATCACCCGCGCCAAGGTGAACTGTGTGATCACCTATGCCACCTCACGCTATCAGAACGGGATGACGCGCGGCTGCACAGCCTCGCGCTTTCTGCGCGACATCGACCCGCAATTCCTGCAGTCGTCGGCCACCAGCTCCTCGTCGGGCAACAGCCGCACAGGAGCGTTTCGCAGGCGAGAGACTGTTGACTTCGACGAAGAACGCCACAGTTGGTTCCCCAAGCCCGAACACACCCCCTCGCCCGGCCGGGAGTCGCGTAACAGCTCCACTGCGCCACAACCAACCGTGTCCCGCGCCACTACGAGGCCTGCCCCACCCGCCGTCAGGCATTCCTATGAGAATCCATCAGCTTTCGATTCCTCCTTCCGCCTGCACAAGGCGAGCGAACTGAGCGTGGGCATGCACATCCACCACACACATTTCGGACATGGTGTGATAGAAACCATCGACACCAGCGGCAACGACGACAAGGTGATTATTCAGTTCGACGACTCCAAGCGAACCCTGCTGCTCAAATTCGCAAGATTCAAGGTGCAGTGACCTATTACTCGTAATGACGGATGCGCACTTCGATGTCGTGGGCCTTGAGGGCATCAACGGCTGGGGTGACGTCGGTTTCGCCGTAATGATATGGGAACAGCACCCGGGGCTTGACAGTGCGGGCGGCACGCAGGAGCTGATCCACGGTCATGGTATAGGGCTGGTTGCAGGGCAGCAACGCGATATCGATGTCGTGAAGGTCGCTCATCTCGGGAATGTCCTCGGTGTCGCCGGCAATGTAGATGCGCAGGCCGTCGATGGTGAGCACAAAGCCGTTGTCGCGACCCTTGGGATGGAATTGTAGGTGCCCTTCGGTGGTGTTGTAGGCCGGCACAGCCTTGAGGCTTATCCCATCGGCCAGCGCGAGTGAGTCGCCATTGGCCATCACCGTGCCGTAACCCAGCTGCTCGGCACACCGCACATTGGTGATGAGTGTGGTGCCCGGCTTGGTGAGCAACTTGATGGCTTCGGGGTCGAAATGGTCGGCATGCTCATGTGTGACGATGATGAAATCGGCCTTGGGACACACGGCATATTCCGACGTTCGGTTGCCGAGCTTCGTCACCGGGTCCACCTCAATCTCGCAGTCGCCGGCAGTGATGCGCACACTGCCGTGCATCACGGCTTGCAGCTCCACCACGCGTCCGCCGGGCGTGGCAAACCGGTCCACCTGCGCCCGTGTGCGTGTCACCGCATTGCCGGCGGCCTGCCAGGCCTGGATGCCTCCTTCCAGATTCACCACCTTGAACCCCTTGCCAGCCAGTTGCTCGGCAGCCTTGAGCGAGCGACGCCCGCTGCGGCAGTACACCGCTACGAGGTGCAACGTGTCGAGCTGCGCAACGGCAGCATCGAGAAATCCCGATGCGTTCACATCGATGAGCATGGCTCCCGCCAGATGGCCCTCGTCATACTCCTGTGCCGTGCGCACATCAAGCAGCTGCACGTCACCGCTGGTGAGCACATCAATAAAACCGTTCACATCCGCATTGTCGTAGGCGGCTTGCTGTTGCGAACACGACGAGGCGGTGCCCAGACCGAGCAGCGCCAAAACCATTGAGAAAAAACGTTTCATATCATCTTCATTTTACTGTTCAATAGCATGTGCAGCACACACTTCGCTGCAAAGTTACAACATTCCCGCGGACCGACCAACTCAAAGCAACGCTAAATTCTGAACTAAAGGCAGAATGTGCTTTTCGGCATTCCTCCATCCCCGTGCCACACCCATGGTGACATGGGGTTATATTCACTTGAACGACATTGACTCAGACCAGCTTCTTCGAATGGACAACCACCATTATCAATGAGGTTGCAGTGAGGTTGCAGTAATGTCGACTTTGCTGTAATTGCTTTGAAATTGCGCGGTGTGTCACTAAAAAATTGTGCATTGTGCATTGTTCATTGTGCATTATTGATTAACTTTGCGGTTTGAAAAATATGCGCATTATGGAAGCACAGTTAATTTATCCCGTAGGAGAGCAGGATTTTCCTAAGATTCGTAAGTCTGGCATGGTGTACGTCGACAAGACGAACCTGATTTATCAATTGGCATCAAAGGGTAGCCATTATTTCCTGAGCCGCCCCCGGCGCTTCGGCAAGTCGCTGCTCATCAGCACACTCGAAGCCTATTTCCAGGGTCGCAAGGAGCTCTTCAAGGGACTCGCCATCGAGCAGCTGGAACGAGAATGGACGGTGCATCCCGTCTTCCGCCTCGACATGAGCGGGGAAAAGTATGCCGCCATCGCCAACCTGCACTCTCACCTCGACAACACACTTCGCTACTATGAGCGCACGTACGGTTTGACACCAGCCGCCACTGACACCTACGGTTCGCGACTGGCCAACTTGATTATCACCGCCCACGACCTGACGGGGCAGGGTGTGGTGGTGCTCGTAGATGAGTACGATGCACCACTGCTCGACAGCCAAAACAACCCCGCCCTGCAAGCCGAGATCCGGAACATTGTACGTGGGTTCTACAGTCCGCTCAAGGCACAGGCTGCACGGTTGCGCTTCGTGTTCCTCACGGGCATCACCAAGTTCTCACAGCTGAGCGTTTTCAGCGAGTTGAACAATTTGATGAACATCAGCATGATGCCGCAGTACGAGGCATTGTGCGGCATCACCGCCGAGGAGATGGTCACCCAGATGCGACTGGGTATTGAGAACCTCGCCGAGTACCACGGATGCTCCCCCGACGAGATGGTGGCGCGGCTCAAGATGAATTATGACGGCTATCACTTCGGTAGGCGGCTGGTGGATGTCTATAATCCCTTCAGCCTGGTGAAAGTATTCCAGTATTTTGAGTTGGGCCAGTACTGGTTCGACAGCGGCACGCCCACGTGGCTGCTGGAACTGCTGCAGGGCAAACACATCGAGCTTGACGAGCTGGAACATATCATCACCCGCTCCTCGCGCTTCGACCAACCCACCGAGCAGGTCGATGACCCCATCCCCGTGCTCTACCAGAGCGGTTATCTCACCATCAAGGACTACGACCCCGACAGCGAGATGTACACCCTGGGCATCCCCAACCGCGAGGTGCGCATCGGTCTGGGCCAGTCACTCGTGAACTATGTGAAAGCGCGCCCCGACAGCAACGACTATTTGCGCAAGGTCTATTTCCAGTGGCGGCGCGGCGCGGCCACGCTGGCCGACTTCATGCAGGTGCTGAAGGACTTCTACTCGTCGATTCCTTACGATGTGGCCAACGACAACGAGCGGCACTATCAGGCCATCCTCTACGCCGTACTGGCCTCGTTCGGTGCCGACATCCGCGTGGAAGAGCGCACCGCCGCCGGCCGCGCCGACTTGGTGCTGCTCATGCCTCGGGAAATCTATTTGATGGAGCTGAAATACGGCCACACGGTGCAGGAGGCCATGGAGCAGCTGCGCACCAAGGACTACACCGTGAAATACCGCCACGATGGTCGCCCGGTGCGGCTGCTGGCCATCAACATCAGCAAAGAGACGCGCACCATCGATGACTGGCTGTGCGAATGACATGTAATATGTGAATACTGTACGCCAACAAAAGTATCGGCAAATCGCCACACACGACGATTTGCCGATATTTTCTGTTGTCTAAAACCGGGCTTAAAAATCTGTCTGATTATTTAGCCAAACGGAAACCCATATCGTGGTGCTGGCTGCTTTCGTAGTCTCCACCTCGGCCAATAGTTGGGTGTGGCCCTCCAGAATCACCTGCCTCACCACCTTTAACTCCATATCCACTGCCACGGGTACATCTTTTGTAGCCGCTTTCTGGACCAGTGGGATTCACTTGCGGTTCAGAACTGTAAGGTCCATACCAGTCGGCAAGGCGCTCCCACACATTGCCTGTCATGTCGTATAAGCCCAGTTCATTCGGTTTCTTCTGTGCTACAGGATGTGTGGTATGATCGCTGTTGTAGCGATTCCACGACACCTCATCGGCATCATCGCTGCCAGCATATATGTAACCCTTGCTCTTGTTGCCGCCACGGGCAGCAAACTCCCACTCGGCCTCGGTGGGCAGGCGGAAGGTTTCACCAGTCAACGCATTCAGCTTGGTGATGAACTCTTGGCACATATCCCAGGTGACGTATTCCACAGGATACTGCAAATCGCCAGTGTGTCGGCTTGGGTTACTGCCCATCACGGCTTCATATAAGGCTTGTGTCACCTCTGTCTCACCGATATTAAAGCCCGACAAAGTCACTTCGTGAGCAGGGCCTTCATCCCCAACATAATAGCCACCCATGGTGAACGTTCCACCCTCGACCTTGACCATTTTGAACTCCACGCCATTCACCTTGTAGGTGGTAATGTCGTCGTGCCAGTTGGTGCCTTTGCCCAACATGAGGTTGATGATGGCGTTCAAGTCGTCGATGTCGACGTTGCCGTTCTGGTTCATGTCAACACGCGGCATGTAAATCTGGTTGATCTTCAGTGTGTTCTTGCCCAGGATGATGTTGATGGTGATGTTCATGTCGTCCACGTCCACCACGCCGTCGAGGTTGGCATCGCCCA
>JAFYCU010000163.1 GCA_017545095.1 Muribaculaceae bacterium
ATGCTGGCCATGCCTATGTCCTGAATCACGCGCAGGTGGGTGAGGTACTCTTGGCCGAAGGTCATCCAGAAGCGTGCCCGCTTGATGGTGGGATAGTTCAGCACCAGCGACTCCAGCTCCTCGTGATACATCAGATAGCTCTCTCTGGGGCCAATCTCGGGATAGGTAAGCGGCTTATGGATTTCGAGGGCACCCGTCTGCACCCATTGCCCGTCTTGCCAATAACGGCCTTTCTGCGTGATTTCGCGGATGTTAATTTCGGGGTTGAAGTTGGTGGCAAACGCCTTGCCGTGGTTGCCGGCGTTGCAGTCCACGATGTCGAGGTAGTGCATCTCGCTGAAGTGATGCTTGGCGGCCCGGGCGGTGTAGATGCCGCTCACACCCGGGTCGAAGCCGCAGCCCAGGATGGCTGTCAGCCCCGCCTGCTCGAAACGCTCGCGGTAGGCCCACTGCCAGCTGTACTCGAAGTGTGCCTCGTCGCGTGGCTCATAGTTGGCCGTGTCCAGATAGTTCACACCGCACTTAAGGCAAGCCTCCATGATGGTGAGATCCTGATAGGGCAATGCCAAGTTGATGACCAGTTGTGGCTTGTGGCGATTGAGCAATGCCACGAGCTGGTCCACATCGTCGGCATCCACTTGGTCGGTGGTGATGTTGGGTGCACCAATGGCCTGTGCCACAGCATCGCACTTGGCCTTGTTGCGCGAGGCAATCACGATTTCGTTAAACACGTCGGGGTTCTGAGCGCACTTGTGCGCACACACGGTGCCCACGCCACCGCAACCAATAATAATAACTTTGTTCATTGCATTCTCTGTTTTCAAAATAATTGACCCTGCAAAGTTAGTGCAAGTTGAGCGTAAATGCAAATTTATTTGCTATTTGCCGGGGGTAGGAGGCCTAACTTCGACCGTGGGGCACATACAGTTTCAAAAGCAAAAAACTTCGTCTTTTGTTTTGCATTGCGCTCGCTTTGCACTACCGTTGGCTGTGCCGAAGGTAGGCGGCAGCTCGGTAATGCAAAAGCAAAAAACTTCGCCTTTTGTTTTGCATTTCGCTCGCTTTGCACTACCGTTGGCTGCGCCGAAGGTAGGCGGCAGCTCGGTAATGCAAAAGCAAAAAACTTCGCCTTTTGTTTTGCATTGCGCTCGCTTTGCACTACCTTTGCAGTTTCAAAAAAACTTTACACACATCGAAACGTGATGCCAACCTTAAAACAAACCTTCCGCAGGCTGATAGCGGCTGCTGTGTTGGCCGCTGTGGCGGTGCCGTTCACCCTTGCCGAGGAGCGCAAGGAAGTGGGCGAGGCTGCCATTGTGCGCAACCTCGACTTGTTCAATGCCCTTTACAAGGAGCTGAACACCTACTACGTGGACACCATCGATGCCCAGAAAGCCATCGAGACGGCCATCGATGCCATGCTCGATGAGGTGGACCCTTATACTGAATTTATCCGCGCCAAAGACCGCGACGACTTCCAAATCATCAGCACGGGCGAATATGGCGGCATAGGCAGCTACATCCAGCAGCGCAACAAGCCGGTGAAGGGAGTCTATATCACCGGCCCATACGAGAACAGTCCGGCCGCGAAAGCCGGAGTGCGCAGCGGTGACCGCATCGTGGCCATCGACGGCGACACCGTGACGGGCTGGACCAGCGACCAGGTGAGTGCCAAGCTCAAGGGGCTCATGGGCACGCAGCTGCGGCTCACCGTGGCTCGACCCTACTGCGGCTCCGACAGCATGAAGCATTTCACCATCACGCGTGAAACCATCAAGATTCCGCCGGTGCCCTACTATGGCGTTACCCGTGGCAGCGTGGGGTACATCAACCTAACCACGTTCAACGAGCACTCGTTTCAACAGGTGCGTGATGCCGTGGTGGAGCTAAAGAAAAACCCCGCTGTGAAAAGCCTCGTGCTCGACCTGCGCGGCAATGGCGGCGGACTCATGGAAAGCGCCGTGCAGATTGTGGGTCTGTTTGTGCCCAAAGGCACGCTGGTGGTGACGATGCGCGGTCGTGACAAGCAGAGCGAGAAATCCTACAAGACCACGCAGGACCCTATCGACACCCGCATTCCGCTGGCGGTGCTTGTCGACGGCGGCTCGGCATCGTCGGCCGAAATCACCGCCGGGGCATTGCAGGACCTCGACCGCGCCGTGGTGATTGGCAGCCGGTCGTTTGGCAAGGGACTGGTGCAGAGTGTGAGGCCGTTGCCCTTCGACGGCACCCTGAAGGTGACCATCGCCAAATATTACATCCCCAGCGGCCGACTCATCCAAGAGATTGACTACTCGAAACGCGGAGCCGACGGCACCTACCAGCGAGTGCCCGACAGCCTGACCCGCGTGTTCCACACCGCCCACGGCCGCGAGGTGCGCGAGGGAGGCGGCATCACGCCCGATATCAAAGTGGACTATCCCGAGCTCACCCGCCTCACCTACAATATCGTGCGCGACAACTGGGCCTTTGACTTCGTCACCAAATATGCCGCCGAGCATCCCAGCATCGACCCTCCGGCCACCTTCGAGGTGACCGACACCATCTTCAACGAGTTCAAACGTTTCATCGACCCCGAGCGTTTCCAATACGACAAGGTGTGCGAGACCGGGTTGGAAAACCTGCGCAAATCGGCCAAGGCCGAGGGCTACCTCAACGATGCCACGCAAGCCGCCTTCGACCAGCTGGCCACGCTGCTGCGGCACGACCTGGACCACGACCTGGACCAGCACCGCGACGAGATAGCGAAGCTGCTGGCGCAGGAACTCATGACGCGCTACTACTACCAAGCCGGCGATGTGGAATATGACGCTCGCCACGACGAGACCCTGGACCGCGCAGCCGAAGTGCTGTCGAATCCTACCGAGCTGCGGCGCATCCTGCACCTGAAATAACAGCCATCGGGGGGCTGATGTGGATATTAGACCGAAGAACACGAGCCTTTGACTGCGGTTGGCATAGAAACATCAGGTTTTTATTATCAACCGTTTTGAGGGTATGCTATTCTCCCGATATTTTGGGTTGAAATGGCGACGAGGCATGGCTCGTTGTGGATGAGTGATTTGGTAATTTGTTCTAATTGTAGATATTCAAGCATCCAGTATCAAAAATTATTCGTACCTTTGCAGAATGGATATCAAACAATCAATGCGAGAAATACTGGAGGCAGAGAGCCGCGCTGTGGCGCAGATTCCTGTCACCGACGGATATGAGCAGGCTATCGAATTGATAGTGAACCATGTGCACAACAACGGCGGCAAGCTGGTGACCTCGGGCATGGGGAAATGCGGCCAGATTGCCAACAATATCGCCACCACCTTTTCATCGACGGGCATCCCGGCTGTGTTTCTGCATCCGAGCGAGGCTCAGCACGGCGACTTGGGTGTGCTGCAACCTGGCGATGTGATGCTGCTGTTATCCAACTCGGGCCGCACGAGCGAAATTGTGGCGCTAGTGGAGCTGGCGCACGCCCTCTATCCCCAAGTGCCGTGCATCGTGATCACCGGCAACGCGCAAAGCGAGCTGGCCCAGCGCGCCGATGTGTGCCTGTGGACCGGCGGAGCTCCCGAGGTGTGTCCGTTGGGGCTCACACCCACCACGTCGACCACCATGATGACCGTGATGGGCGATGTGCTGGTGGTGAACACCATGCGTGCCACAGGCTTCACCCGCGAAGACTACGCCAAGCGGCATCATGGCGGATATCTGGGGCAGAAAAGCAGGCAATAGCACGGCATGATTTCCGACGACAGAGCAGAAGCCAAAGTGAAAACTGAAAAAAACAACTGTGTGATGCGAAAAATCATAGCAATAGGAGAATCGGTGCTCGACACCCTGTTCCACGGCAGCCAGCCTGTGAAAGCGTTTGTGGGTGGTCGCGTGGCCAATGCAGCCGCCTCGCTGGCCAGCACCGGTGTGCCATGCCACATGGTGAGCGAGTGCACCACCGACCGCGTGGGCGACATCATCATCGACTTCCTCACCAGCCACGGCGTGGACGTGACCTCGGTGGACCGTTATCCCGACGGAGCCACGCGGCTCTCGGCCATCTTCGACGATGGCGAGTGCCAACAAATCGTGAACTACGGGGCCTATCCCAAGCAACGCTTCGATGTGGTGTGGCCGCGCATCGATGAGAACGACATCGTGCTCATCGGGTCGCTCTATGCGGTGGACCTGCCGCAGCGCGCCCGGTTGCTGGAGCTGCTGAAATATGCCACCGAGCGCAAGGCCATCATCGTGTATCTGCCCGGGTTGCAGCACGGCATCAGTTTCCGCATCACCCACGTGATGCCGCATTTGCTCGAGAACATGGAACTGTCGGCGCGGGTGGTGGCCACCAGCGCCGACATTGCCACCATCTTCCCCGGCGAGACCAGCGAGGAGTGCTTCCACAACCACATCAGCTTCTACGACAACACCTTTGTGTACGTCGATAGTGCCACGTCGCACATCACCGTGTACACCGGCAACCGCCGGCACACCTTTGCCGGCACGGGTTCTGCCCCGGCCAACCTGCTGGGCTGGCAGTCGGGACTCACGGCAGGCATCATTCATCAGCTGCTTGTTCGCTGCGTCACCCTCACCGAGCTGCACCAGCTCACGCAGGAGCAGTGGCGCGGCATCCTGGACGAGGCCCGGCGGTGGGCCGACGACAGCCAGCACAGCCCCGACAACACCATCACATCGGCCTTGGCCGCCCAGGCCCGGCAACAATTGGCAACATCACCGGCATGAACCCACTGCTCATCAATGTGAGTTTTCCGCGCTTGCGCAGCGACATGACCATCGCCCAAGCACAGATTGAACGTAGCGGAGAACTGCCGCCCACCGACGGGCTTCCGCCCCACGTGGTGCTCGACATCACCATGACCTACGTGCGCTTTCTGATGGCCGACCACCGCACTGCGCAGGCCGAGCAAGTGACCGACTACCTCGTGTATGCCGACGAGGCCGACGACATGCCGACACACTACATTGCCTGGCTGTGGCTGGCCCGCATGACCCTGTTTATCGAGCGCAACCAGCACACCCTGGCCTTAGGGTGCGCCGAGAACGCACTCACACACCTCGCCAATATGGGCGGGAAAAAGAGCGACGACTTTCTGGCTCTGGTGGCCAGCACGCTCTACAACCTAGCGCACACCCATCATGCCACCGGCGACAACAGCCGGGCAGCCAAAGAGCTCACCCATGCGCAGAAGCTGTTTGAACGGCTGGCCAAGAAAGACGAGGCACGCTTCTCGGCCATGCTGCTCTATGCCGTGCAGGCATCGACCGAGATCATCCAGTCGCGCACCAAGCAGATGAACGTGCTGGAACACTACCAGCAAGCCACCGAGCTCTACACGCAGCAGCTCACCACCGGCGATGAGAACCAGACTCGCGAGGCGATGAACAGCCTCGTGGACACGCTCAAAAAAGAGGGCGACATCCTGCTGGAGATGGGCAACGGCCGCCATGCCGTGAAATACTACACCAAGGCCCTTCGCTATCAGAAAAAACTGGGCGACCCGCTGGGTCTGCGCGAGCTGCAACTCTCGATAGGGATGGCCAAGGCCCTGCAACGGCTCACCGGCCGACGTGCCGCCGCCGAACAGCTCCTCACCTCGCTGCTTCCACTGGCACGACGGCTGCACGCCAGCAACGAGGTAATCGAAATAGAGAACCTGCTTGCGGGCAAAAATAGGAATTTCAACATCATGAACTTGCTCAAGAGTATCTTTTGAGCACATATCGCAATTCGTGACGTGTGAAGAATAAATTGGGAAAATTAGGCACAAGAACATAAGTCTATTATTATCAATATTTTGCTTTCATTCTTGAGCTTTTGTTTAGGCACTGTAACGCTTGGTATGGGTGTTTTAGACTAAAAGGAAGACAAGATTCATAAACAATGATATGCGTATTTGCAGGTAAGTTATTTATTGTTAGCAAGTTTAGATGGTTTTAACATCTTTAAATCGTTCTATTTTTTGATCCTTATGTTCTTTTAGTCTGATCAACCACCCACACGATTCATTATAGAGCTTCTGTTTAATTATGCCGAAAATCGCGCCAAGTTGTTTTTTCACAATCACTTATCACCCAACGTCAGGATGAAACGGTTCTATATAGTGGATGCCTTCACCCACGAGGCATTTGGCGGCAATCCCGCCGGTGTGGTGCTGCTCGACGACGACGCATGGCCCGGCAGCCGCCTCATGGAGCAAGTGGCAGCCGAGCTGCGCTACAGCGAGACGGCCTTTGTGCGCCAGCTCGATGCCACACGCTACGAGTTGCGCTACTTCACCCCCTGCTGCGAAGTGGATGTGTGCGGCCATGCCACCATCGCCGCCTTTGGTGTACTGCGCCACGAAGGGCTTGTGCTCGATGGCGCACGATGCCAATGCAACACACGCGCCGGCCAGCTGGAGGTGACCGCAGGCGACCAAGTGATGATGACCATGGCCCCGCCAGTGGTGAAGCCCGCGAGCATCGATGCGGCACAGCTACACCGCATCATCGACAGCACCAACACCGCGACCCTATGGCCCGGATGGCCCATCGAAGCGGTATCGACGGGATTACCCGACATCATCCTGCCCGTGGCCGATGTGAAAACGCTGAACGCGCTCCGTCCCGACATGGAGTCGCTGGCGGCCCTCAGCGAGCAGCTTGGCGTGGTGGGCGTGCACGCTTTCGCCTTCCGCCAAGACTCATTCACCGCCCATGTGCGCAATTTTGCCCCCCGCTACGGCATTCCCGAAGAGGCCGCCACAGGAACTGCCAATGCCGCCCTCACGCACTATCTGCGCCGGCACAGCCTTGCGGGCGATTGCGAGGAGTGCCGCTTTGTGCAAGGCGAAGCCATGCGGCGCACCTCGGTGGTGCAGACCGTCGTCGCCGACGATGGCACCATAGGCGTGGGCGGGCAATACTGCATCGTGGCACAAGGCGAGCTGATGGTATGAAACTAAGCTACAAGTGACGAGTCATGAGTTATGAGTGACGAACTTGCTTGCATTAAAACATAAAACAACTGGAAACCAAAAGATTGCGAAAAGAGTTATCGGGTAGAACTAAGTGTTATGAGCAACTATAGAGGAAAATGGTATGTGGTGTGGTGCGGTCGCGAGGCCGGTGTGTGCGACTCGTGGGCCGAATGCGAAGCACGCGTGAAGGGTTTTCCTGGTGCGCGCTACAAGTCGTTCCGCACTCAGGAAGAGGCCATTCGCGCCTTCCGCGAGGGCAATGCCGACATGGGCGTGCTGCGAGCCATCGCAAAGGCACCCACCTTGCATGTGAACTATGAGGCCATTCCCGAAATCGTTCGCGACAGCATCGCCGTGGACGGGGCCTGCAGCGGCAACCCCGGCGTGATGGAATACCGGGGCGTGGATGTGATGACGGGAGCCGAGCTGTTCAGGCAAGGGCCGTTTAACCACGCCACCAACAACATCGGCGAGTTTCTCGCGCTGGTCCATGCCCTGGCCATGTTTCACAATGCCGGCAACAGCCACACGGCCATCTACAGCGACAGCCGCACGGCCATGGCGTGGGTGCGCGACCGCAAGTGCAAGTCGAGACTCGCACACACCGAGGCCAACGCCCGCCTGTGGGCCATCGTGGCACGTGCCGAGGCATGGCTGCATACACACATCTGGCAAAACCAAATCATCAAATGGCAAACCGACCAATGGGGTGAAATCCCTGCCGACTTTGGCCGCAAATGACGCATTTGCACAACCGGCAAATGTTTCGTGACGCTCCTCTAAAGAAAATTCAATTTCTTTATTACGACAGGCTTATAATTCCCGAATTTTATCTATATTTGCACGGCCAAAAAGCCATCAATAAAACGTAACATATAACTGAGCAAGAATAGCAGATTAATTTCCCCGACTTATTCTTCGCATTACCAAACCGATAAAAAAACCTGTCTGCAAAAATGAAAATAGTAGTTCTTGATGCCTATACAGGTAATCCCGGCGACCTCTCGTGGCAGCCGATGCGCGAACTGGGCGACCTGATACTTTACGACCGCACCCCTCCCGAACTGATTATTGAGCGTGGTCTTGAGGCCGATGCCATCCTCATCAACAAGATCGTGATCACACGCGAAATGATGCAGCAGTGGCCCCGGCTGCGCTACATAGGCGTGATAGCCACCGGCTTCAACATCGTGGACATCGAGGCCGCGCGCGACCTGGGCATCGTGGTGACCAACGTGCCGGCCTACAGCACCCCCAGCGTGGCACAGCTGGCCATAGCACACCTGCTCAACATTTGCTGTCAAGTGCAGCACTACACCGACGAGGTGCGCGATGGCATGGGGAGCCGCTGCCCCGACTTCAGCTTCACCGACACGCGACTGACGGAACTCGCCGGCAAACGCATGGGCATTGTGGGCTTTGGCCAGATTGGTCAGGCCGTGGCACACATCGCCCTGGCGTTCGGCATGACCGTCACGGCATTCACCAGCAAAGCCGCCGCCGACCTGCCCGAGGGGGTGGAGAAGGCCGAGAGCCTCGACGCACTCGTGGCAGAGGCCGATGTGGTGAGCCTGCACTGCCCGCTCAACGCCGACACACGCGGCATGATTGATGCCCGCCGGCTGGCTCTGATGAAGCCTACCGCCATTCTGCTCAACACCGCCCGAGGGCCGCTCGTCGATGACCAAGCCCTGGCCGATGCCCTGCACCAAGGACGCATCATGGCGGCCGGACTCGATGTGATGGGACAAGAGCCTCCAACAGCCGACAACCCGCTGCTCTCGGCTCCCAACTGCTACTTCACGCCACACATCGCCTGGGCCAGCGCCGAAGCCCGCGCAAGGCTCATGGTGGTGATCACGCGCAACCTCAAAACCTTTATGGAAGGCCACCCCGAGAACAAGGTGAATTGAGATGCGAGAAAAGGCCTCCCCAAACCCCTCCTAGGAGGGGCTTCATCACGATGCGAGATGCGAGAAGCAAGATTCAAGATGCAAGATGTTGACCATGCCGCAACGGCGTTGCGGCACAGCGCGTTGCGGAATTGTGCATTGTGCTTTGTGCTTTGCGCAATGCTCATGGTGCTTGCCGCTTGTGCCAACATCGGTTCGCCCGAGGGTGGTCCACGCGACTACACCCCGCCACGCGTGACACGCACCTCACCACAGCCTGGGGCCGTAAACTTCGCAGGCAACAAGGTGGAGATTTCGTTCGACGAAATCGTCAACATCAAAGACCAGCAGAAGAAAGTGGCCGTGTCGCCCGTACAGCACGACCCGCCGCTCATACGTGCCATGGGCAAAAAAATCACCGTGGAACTTCGCGACACGCTCCAGTCCAACACCACCTACATCATCGACTTTGCCAATGCCATCGAGGACAACAACGAGGGCAACCCTCTCGAGGGATATGCGTTCACCTTCTCGACCGGAGTCGACATCGACACGCTGCGAGTTTCGGGCATCGTGTTGCGTGCCAGCGACCTCGAGCCCATGCAGCACGTGCTGGTGGGGCTGCACAGCAACCTGAGCGACACCGCCTTCAGCCGCCTGCCCTTTGAGCGCATCACACGCACCAACGACCGCGGGCAATTCACTGTGCAAGGGCTGAAACCCGGTAGCTACCACGTGTTTGCGCTCAACGATGTGGATGGCGACTACCGCATGGCACGCACCGAGGACTATGCTTTCTTCGACGAAGTGGTGGTGCCCTCGGCCACGACATTCGAGTCACAGGACACCACGTTCACCTTCGACCATCGCATCGACACCATCATCGCCGCCACACACACGCGCTTCATGCCCGACAATGTGCTGCTCTCGATGTTCAACGAGGGCTACCAGCAACTTTATCTGCAAAAAGCCTCGCGCCCCAGTGCCTCGAAGTTGCTGGTGCAGTTTGGGGCTGCCGTCGACACACTGCCCGAGCTGCGACTGCTCAGCCCCACGCCCGCCAGCGACAACTGGCACTGCCTGCAACGCACCGCACGAGCCGACTCGCTCGTGTACTGGCTCACCGACTCCACACTCATCAAAGCCGACACCATCACGGCTGTGATGCGCTACCAGCGTGTGGACAGCACCGAGCGCATCGTGTGGGCCACCGACACCCTGCACTTTGGCTACCGCAAGCCGCGCTATATGGTCAAGCAGGAAGAGGAAGACCTCAAGGAACGCAAGAAACTGCAAGAGCAACTCCAGCAGTTGCGCGACAAGCAAGCTGCGGGCAAAGCTGTGGACGAAGGCGACATCCGCGACCTGGAGAAGCAACTCGAGCAACCCATACCCAGGCTCAAGGTGGAGGCTCTGAAAAAAGGAACACTCGAGATCACCGACTCCATCAAGCTGCGTGTGGATGCCCCGCTGGCCAGCATCGACCCCGCTGGGGTACATCTGCTCATAAAACGCGACACACTGTGGGAGGCTGTCGACAACGCGCCCGCCCCACAACCGGTGAACGACTACGACCTGTTCACCTACTGCCTGCCCATGTCCCTCATCCCCGACTCCACCTACCGCCTCACCATCGACTCGCTGGCAATGACCTCGGTCTATGGGTTGGTCAACGACTCGCTCACCGTCGAGGTCAAGGTGCGTGCGCTGGAGCAATATGCCAACCTCACGCTGCGAGTCAACGTGCGCGACAGTGCCTTCGTCGACTTGCTCGACGGCAAGGGGGCTGTGCTGCGCACCGTGCCCGTGCAGGGCGGTGTGGCAAAGCTGCCCCACGTGCTGCCAGGCACCTACTACGCACGGCTCACACGCGATACCAACGGCAACGGGCAATGGGACACCGGCAACTATGCCCAGAAGCTACAGCCCGAAGAGGTGTACTACTATCCAAAAGCCCTGAAGTTGCGGCGCAACTGGGATGTGGACCAGCAGTGGAACATCTATGAAACGGCCCTCGACCTGCAAAAGCCCGAGGCCATCCGCAAAAACAAACCCGAGAAGCGCAAAAACGCGCTCGAGCCCGAGAAAAAGAAGAAAAACAACGAGGAAGAAGAGGAAGATGATGAGTTCAATTCCCAAGGCTTTGGAAAAGGCGTCTATAGCGGCGACAAATACCGCGACTACCAGAACCAGAGAAGGTGAGACGAGAACCGAGCTCATGCCCCCCAAACCCCGTGGAACCTCCCCAAACCCCTCCAGGGGTTTCATGAGACAGAGAACAGTAGAGCCGCACCCTGGTGCGGCTGATGACCGAAACAAGAAACAAGAACCGAGAACCGAGAAACAAGAACCGAGAACCGCATTGCGCTGCTTGTTTACTCGTTTACCGAGAACTGAAAACTGAAAACTGTGACCTAATTGTCGGTGTATGGCGAGACGCCAGTCTCGCTCCTCCACCACTCGCCACCCAACACTCACCACCCACTACCCACTATGTTTGACCAATTATGTGACTGGATCATCGCTGTGAGCGATGCTGTGTGTAACTATCCTGAGTTTCTGCTGCTCATTGGCGGCGGGCTGTTTTTGTTCTGCTACTCTGGAGCCGTGCCTTTGCGTTGGCTGGGGCGTGCCTTGCGTGCGCTGCGTGCCAAGCAGGCCGACGATGCGGGCAAGGCCAACGGGCAAATCAGCTCGGTGCAGGCCCTGCTGAGTGCCATCGCGGCCACCGTGGGCATGGGCAACATTGCCGGCGTGGCCATAGCCATCGTCATGGGCGGGCCAGGCGTCATCTTCTGGATGTGGGTGAGTGCCCTGGTGGGCATGGCCACCAAATTCTTTGAGGGAGCGCTCTCAATCTTGTACAAAGGCCGCGACACGGCCGGCGAGGTGCAGGGCGGCCCCATGTACATCATCACGCAGGGCATGGGTGCCAAGTGGCGACCGCTGGCTGTGGCATTCTCCATCTTCGGCCTCGTGGGCACGCTGTGCTTCATGCAGGCCAACCAACTGGTGGAGAGCGTCACCACCGTGTTCACCACCCCCATGGGCATCGCCGACACCACCCTGCTGCGCTTTGCCATGGGTGTGGTGATGATGCTGGTGGTGGGAGCCGTGGTGCTCGGCGGCATCAAGCGCATTGCCCAATGGGCCTCGCGCATCGTGCCAGCCATGGTGACCCTTTACCTGCTGCTTGTGATGGTGATTGTGGTCATGAACGTGGACAAGCTCCCGGGTGTGTTTGCCTCGATCATCGATGGCGCATTCACGTTCCGGGCAGGCTTCGGCGCATTCGCCTTCGTGGCCGTGACGGGAGCACGTCGCGCGGCAATGGTCAACGAGGCTGGTGTGGGTACCGCCTCGATGATGCATGGCGCATCCCAGAACACCGACCCCATACGCGAAGGACTCATCGCCATGCTCGGCCCGGCCATCGACTCCGGTCTGGTGTGCACGCTCACCTCAATCCCCATTCTGCTCGCGGGCACCTATGTGGGCATGGACGGCGTGTGGGGGCTGCACATCGCCCTCACCTCCTTCGGCACGTTGCTGCCTGGGGTGGGACAGTATCTGCTCATGGCCATCGTGTTCTGCTTCGCCTTCAGCACCATGTTTTCTTATAGCTACTATGGCCTCAAGTGCGCCAACTTCCTCTTTGGCGCACAGCGCGCGAAATACTACAATTACTACTACCTGGTGATGATTGTGGTGGCTGCTGTGATGCCGCTCAAGGCCCTGGTGGGGCTGATGGATCTGGCCTTTGCGCTGATGGCCCTGTGCACCATGATTGCGCTGGTGAGCCTGGCTCCACGTGTGAAGAAATTGATGAAAACCGCTGCATGAGCACCCCCCGCCAGCCACCACAGCGCGTAAACCCCGCCACCGAGCTGGCCCGGCAGCGCACCCTGTTGCAGCTGGAGTGGGACCACGAGCGCGACGAACACCGTCGGCTCACCGAGGTGATGGGTATCGCGCGCCTCGTAAGGCGCGGCGACTGCTGGTATCCCGCACATGCCCGTCGCACCTTCTACAACTCGCTCAACCAGCTCGTGGTGGAGGTAACCCGCGACAGCACCCTCGACGACGGAGCACCCAGCGCCGAGGCCGACCACAACTTTGAATATGGCCGCCAAGTCACCTTTTTCCACCTCACGGGCATCGACGACATCGTGTATCACAACTTCACCGCCACCGTGAGCCGCGTGGAGGGCGACCGCATGCTGGTGGTGCTGCCCGGCGAGGCTGCCGCCGCTGCCGTGGCCAGTGCCGACCGCCTGGGGCTGCAGCTCGTCCTCGACGAAACCACCTACCGGCTGATGATGGATGCGCTGAGCCGCGTGGCCGCCGCCCGGGGCAACCGCCTGGCACAGCTGCGCGACCTGTTCTACAACCCCGGTCAGGCGCGACAGTTCACCTTCGCCCCCTTGCGCTTCCCCTGGCTCA
Source organism: Muribaculaceae bacterium (assembly GCA_017545095.1). The sequence goes on from JAFYCU010000163.1 coordinate 13,310, forward strand.
ACGCCACGCAGGAACACGCCGTGAACGAGGTGCTCCGCGCCAAGGACGTGGCCGTGGTGCATGGGCCACCGGGCACCGGCAAGACCACCACGCTGGTCGAGGCCATCTACGAAACCCTGCACCGCGAGAACCAGGTGCTCGTGTGCGCACAGAGCAACATGGCGGTGGACTGGATCAGCGAACGCCTGATGGAACGCGGCGTGGACGTGCTGCGCGTGGGAAACCCCACGCGAGTGAACGACGCCATGCTCGCGCAGACCTATGAACGCCGCTTCGAGGACCACCCCGACTATCCCCAGCTGTGGAGCATGCGCAAAGCCCTGCGCGAGTTGCGCAGCCACCGCCACGGCACCGAGGCGTGGCACCAAAAGGTGGACCGCCTGCGCGACCGCATCAACGAACTGGAGCTGCGCATCCACAACACCATCTTCGGGCAGGCACGCGTCATCGCCTGCACGCTTGCTGGCAGCGCAAGCCGCGTGCTCGAAGGCATGAAGTTCGCCACCCTGTTTATCGACGAGGCCGCCCAGGCCCTCGAGGCAGCCTGCTGGATTGCCATCCAGAAAGCTCACCGCGTGGTTTTCGCCGGCGACCACTGCCAGCTGCCACCCACCATCAAGAGCCTCGAGGCCCAGCGTGGCGGTCTGGGGCGCACGCTCATGGAGCGCATCGTGGACAGCAACCCGCAGGTGGTGACCCTGCTGGGGGTGCAGTACCGCATGCACGAGGACATCATCCGCTTTTCCAGCGAGTGGTTCTATGGCGGACAGGTGCAGAGTGCGCCCGAGGTGCGCCACCGGGGCATCCTCGACCTCGACACCCCCATCACCTGGATCGACACCGGCACACTCGACAGCGACGACGAGGGCACGGGAGCCGTCGAGGAACTCATCACCGCCACCGGTGGACGCGTGAACCGCGCCGAGGCCGAACTCACACTCAACACACTCGAAGCCTATTTCAACCACATCGGGCACCAGCGCGTGACCGACGAACGCCTCGACGTGGGCATCATCTCTCCCTACCGCGCACAGGTGCAGCACCTGCGGCATCTGCTCAAGCACCGGCCGGCACTCAAGCCCCACCGCCGCGCCATCACCGTCAACACCGTAGATGGCTTCCAAGGGCAGGAGCGCGACATCATCGTCATCAGCCTCGTGCGCGCCAACGACAAAGGGCAGATAGGCTTCCTGCGCGACCTGCGGCGCATGAATGTGGCCATCACCCGCGCACGCATGAAACTCATCATCCTCGGCAACGTGGACACCCTCACCCGCCACCCGTTCTACGCCCGCCTGCACCGCTACATCACCAGCCTGCAACAGCGCAACGCCGACCTGTAGCCCACCCTCCGACCTCGCGACCACCCAGCGAGGCCACCTCGCGGCATACATCGCTGCGGCATATAACTGCCATATTGGCGTGTATTTAAACATATAATGCCATTTTGTCATACTATAATGACAAAATGGCACACTTTATATGTGGTTTGGCCATTGGCACCGGGTTTGCAATAGTAAAAGCGAGCGGCGAGGCGAAGCGCAAGCCACCGGACGCTCGACCAACAACGAATTGTTTAACTTTAAAATGATAGGAGATTAGATTATGTATCTTACACGCAGAAATCAAGGATGGTTACCCAGTGTGTTCAACGACTTTTTCGACACCGAGTTTTTGCCCAAGGCCAGCAGCACGGCTCCGGCCATCAATGTGATCGAGAAGCAGGGCGAGTATGACGTGGAGCTGGCCGCCCCTGGCATGACCAAGGACGACTTCAAGGTGACGCTCGACGAGGACGAGAACCTGGTGGTGGCCTTGGAGAAGAAGACGCAGACCGAGCACAAGCCCGACGACGGGCACTACCTGCGCCGCGAGTTCAACTACACGTCGTTCCACCAGACGCTGCTGCTGCCCGACGACGTGGACCGCGAGAAGATTGCCGCCACCGTGGAGCATGGCGTGCTCAAGGTGGTGCTCCCCAAGATGAAGCCCGAAGAACTCAAGAAGGAGAGCAAGGTGATCGAGATCCAGTAAACACACGCCCAAACACTGTTTTTTTCAACGCGCCGGAGCGCGACCCCCTTTCGGAAGTCGCACTCCGGCGCGTTGGTTGGCCCCAACAGACAAAGAAAACGATGACTACTCTTTAGCGGTTCACAAAATAATCAAGAGAAATACAGAAGTGGGATGCAAGCACGATTGGTTTTTTACATCTTATCGCTCACCCATTCTTAGACATCACACAATTCCAACGAGATGATATATATCACTAACGACAATATGGCAAATCCAAAAACTAACCATCCTTTCAGCGTTTTGTTACGTTCATTTTTATATTCTTCATATAGCCGATTGTAGTTTTTCTCATTTGCCAACAATGAGCCAATCA
>JAFYCU010000164.1 GCA_017545095.1 Muribaculaceae bacterium
CGTATAGCTGGTGTTCAAATGTGGGTCTGTAGCTGACGGCGCAAACCATGAGCCTGTCAAAAAGCCTGTCACCAAAGTACTTTCTGTTGAACTTGTAGCAGAACTCATCGAGATATCGTTGCAGGTACTTTCCCTTCACGCCATGGTACATGTCGTCGAGTAGTTTTTTTGCGTTGCCTATGGCCACATGCACCCATGGCAGCACCTTGGCCGCGTCCTCTCCCGGTACGGTTTGAATGTCGGGGTCATCGACCACCTGCGACAGCCGCCTGTGGCCTCCGGCATTGTCCGCCGTCACAGCCGTCCCGCCGTCCACGGCCTGTTCCACGCCGGCGTTTATCGTTGCGGCGCTCAGGTCTTCAATGACCTGCATCTTGATGTGGCCCACCTTGCGGTCCCGCTTGCCTTTCTTCGGGGCGGCGCAAGGCCCGCTCTCGGTCATGACCAGCACCTTGCTCTTTTTCTGGCTGCCCACCCCGCTCTTGACACGCTCATCGGGAGAGACCTCGTTGTCGCTGGAGAAGTAGCCCTCGTCAAGCTCTATGCTCCCCGAAAGCTTGTATCTGCCGTCACGCAAACCCATCACCGAGCGCAGCTTGTGCATCATCTCCCATATCGGCTGGTAACGCTTGTGACCCAGCTGCCGCTGCATCTCCAATGCCGAGAAGGTCTTCTTGGTGGAGGTCAGCAGATGGATCGCCGTGAACCAGTACATCAGCGGCAGCTTGCTGCCGTGCATGACCGTGCCCGAGGTCAATGTCGTCTCGTGGCCGCACTTCTTGCAGCGCCACCTCTTGTTGTAGCTGTCCCAACTGTGCGCTTTGCAGCCGCAATGCGCACAGACCACGCCCTCTCTTTCGCGAACCTCGCGAAGATGGCGCTCGCATGAGGACTCGTCAGTGAATCGTTTCGCAAATTCAATCAGTTTCATGTCGTTGAGGATTTGCTGCAAAGGTACTGCTTTCCTATCTAACCGCCAAATTTTCTGACGGAAAATTACGGATAATCATTTTATTTTAAAATTTTTGTATATGTTTTCGATAGTGTAATTTTAATAATGTGTATCTTTGTGAACTATAATGCTACTGGCTACAATCTTTAATAAACATACAGATTCCTATTATTTACTCATTAACCATAAAAAATCAAACAGATGAAAAGTATTTACAAGACCTTTGTGCTTGCCGCCTTTTGTTTGGCAAGTGTGAGTGCGTTTGGCGCTCTTCAGGAACCCGGTCTGTTCAAGATCAAGAACGTGATGACCGGGAAGTATGTCGTGTTGCAGAATGCTATGCTGGCCGACATTTCCGGTACTGAGTCGGATGCCCAGGTGCTGAATGTGAATTACGACATTCAGCCCAACGGCGAAGGCATCATCACCGAGTTGGCCGGTGGCGATGGCGACATGATGGAGACGCTCGATTTTATCAAGAACAGTTTCGAGATGGTGCTCGAGGCCGAGAATTACCCCACCTATTTCCTCGATGAGATGTTCACCCTGCATCTGGTGGAGACTGGCGATGCCGATGGGTCGGTGTATCTGTGTGTGGATGTGCCCGAGATTGAAAACTTCGACGAAATCCGTGATTTCCTTATCGATGCTTCGCAGAATCAGCAGGCCATCTATTATTATCTGTCGCATATGGTGCCTGGCAACCGCCACTATCTGGCCGTTGATTACGACGACAGTTTCGGCTTCCGCGTGGCAAACGGCGAGGACAGCAAGTGGCTGATGATTCCGTTCGAAGATACCCCGACAGCCATTGCCGACGTGAAGGCCGCCCAGGACTCCAACGCTCCGATGTACGACATCATGGGCCGCGAAGTGAAGAATCCGTCTGGAATTTATATCCAGAACGGAAAGGTGATGGTGAAGTAAGAAAGGCGCAAAAGCACCTTTTTGACCTTAAATTGAGCGAATAGATTATGGCTCATCTATTGGGTTAAAATGTCTGATAGATGAGCCTTTTGATAGTGGTAAGTAATTGAAGATAACGAGATTTATGAAGCGCACATTTTTTAAATTTGTTTTGTTTGGTGTCATTACGATATTCTTGTCTGAACTTGCCTATGCGGGAGGTGGGTCATCACAGCCATGGGTTACCAGTCGAGTTGAACTGAAATGCGAACCAACTGGTGCAGGCTTGGTTTATGCAACCACTGGCGATGGGAGTGTCAATAATTGTACGCAGACCACTCATACTGCTACTAATGGAAGAACTCATGACACCAAAAAAATTCCTCAGACTTTTAACATTTTTACCAAGCCAGCCGATGCTACAATGTATAAGTTTATGTATTGGGAATGTACGAAAAGAGAAGGTGATTATGGTGTGAGCAGTGCGGATAAAGTGGGAACCCAAAAAACGGCGGCAACTACAACTGTGAAAGTGGCCGCATCCACCAATAACGGTCCAGATGGAACCACTGGCTCTAACACTGGAGCCGATGGAGAAGCTTCATCCGATAGAGGAATCGTCAACGCTATTTGGGTGGCCCATTATGAACAGATTCTCTTTTATGATGTCACAGCCGTGAGCAACAATGATTCCTGGGGGTCGGTGGAGGTGATAGGGCCTTCGGGTAATAATGCCGAGAATAAAGTTGGTGACCAGGTTACCCTATATGCGCGTACTACTGATTACTATACTATGTTTCGCGGTTGGAAACGCAATGGCGAGTGGGTGCGCGACCAGCAAGGCAACATTATTCGCGATGTGCCCTATACATTCACTGTCACTGAGCAAAATAAAGGTGAGTATGTTGCACAATTCGAAAACGGGTATGAATTTCTCAGGATAAAAAACCGAAACACGGGACATTACATCTCATCGCAGCAGTATTATCCAGGCTCGGCCAGCGAAGGTGAGCTAGGTTTGATGAGAGCACTCAGCCAGCTCGTGGTGATTGATAATTTGCCTGCTTCGCTTGACGACCAGGGTACGATTGCTCGCCTTACCAAATATCCGCGTTCAGGTAGTTCTTCGCAAATCGTGCATGAGATTGAGATTAGAGGATTTAATACCAATCAATTCTATACGGTTTCTGAAGGCATTTTCCTGCAAATGAGTCATGGAACCGATAACACTTACGATATCGGCAACGGATTAACGACAGCAGGCGTTAATTTCCATTTGGTGGAAAGAAATAATGCGATTGAGGGTTCGACTTCAGTCTCATCGAGCTTGAACTACCTTTGGGATTTCGAGGGCATCGACAAGGACTTGACCACCAAGGAGAACTACTACACCCCAGGCGACCTGATTCAGGATGCCTCCAACGGCTTGTGGTACACCACGCACCGTGCCGCTTGGAACACCAAGTTCGACACCAACGAAATCACGGCTTATCTGGTCACAGGTGTGGATGAAGAAGGGGTGCTCTCGCTCACCGAGGTCACAGGCGGCATCATACCCGCCGGTGTGCCTGTGCTGCTGGAGTGCCAGAGCAATGATGTCACCCGGAATGTGATGATTCCCACGCTTTCGTCGCCTTCGTTCACCGCCACCAGTGCCAATGTGCTCAAGACCCCCAACCACTACTATCCGGGTGAGGCCGCTCCCGAGGCTGCACCGGCAGGACAGGCCTACTATCAGTTGGGCCTCACCGATGGCGGACGTGTGGGCTTTGTGACCCGCGTGACCAACACCAGCACGGGAATGAATGGCAACAGAGGATACTGGCTTGGCCCTGATCCTGTGATGCTGAAACCTGATTATGAGACGTTGACCCTTGCCCAGATTGAGCAACGCGGCGTAGTGAACAAGGATTACAAGATTGCCGACCAATTGGTGGGCGTGTTGGCCCAGGGCAGCAAGCTGTTGTGCAAGGACCAGAATAATGTTTCGATTGCGAAGACGGAACCCACTGAAGGACAGGTTGACTACTTGGCCACGGCGATGGGACGTTCCGAGCCTTGGGACCAGAGCAACTGGGTGTTGCTGGATTTTGGCGACAACGGCACCGAAAAGGCCGATGCCAGTGTGAACCAATTTATCAAGGCTTCAACGGTGATGGGCACATTGACCGATGTGCAGAACTACACCCTAGCAGTGAAGACCGACGAATTGGTGACCGAGGGATATGCCAGCTACGAGCCTAACACCGTGTGCACCGTCAATTTCTTGGAGAAGAACCTGAACGTCGATGGCGGTCAGGGGGCCAAGAGCGAAGCTACCAACCAATACTATTACTTCCTCAACCCCAAGGTGCTGGAATATCTCGAAATCACCTATGCCGTGTGGGATGGCACCAAATTTGTGGTGCCGGCCAAGAGCACCTACGATGCCGATGATTTTGATATGGAGAAGAACCAGCCCGATTTTGACGGCGCATTTGCCGTTGACTGGTCGTTTTATGAGCATATGCCAGAATTGGTCAATGGCTGGGCCTACCGGTTCCACGGCGTCGTGCAACGCGCAAAGGAGGAGCCACGGGGCATGAACAAAGGAAAAGGCAAGGACGTGCAAGCCTCAGGCAATATGGTGGTTTGTCCTATCGACTTGACCGATGAGGAGAACGTGGTGACGGCTGTGGAAATGGTGAAAACCCACCAGAAGATTGTGGGTGTTGACTATTACAATGTGTCGGGACTGAAGAGCCATAAACCTCACCAAGGAATCAATATCGTGGTTACACGCTATGCCGATGGCCGTACAACGGCTCAAAAAATGGTTTACTAGCAAGATACCGAGCGCCCGCAACAAGAAAAACGCAAGACCTTGAAAGTCTTGCGTTTTTCTTGGTAAGCATTAGCTTTTTAGAATGCGACACCCACGCCCACCGACACGCGGTGCGGCTCGATGAACTCCTGCAGCGGCTTGCGCAGGGCGAAGCGGTATTGATAGGAGCACCGGATGGCGAAGTAGGAATACTTGACGGTGATACCCACGATGGGCGTGATGGCCATGGCGAAGTTGGCGTTTTTCTCGGCTCCATCTACCTCATTCTTTGTTGCGTCGGTCACAGCATGTTTCTCGTGATAGGGGTAGTTCTCCTCTTCATATTTGCCATAGTACATTTTTCCGGTGAAGCCGGGGCCGAAGTGAATCCACACGGGGTTCTTGATCTTCAGCGTCCAACCAAACTGGATGGTGAACTCCGGGTAGGAGATGTTGGGCACAGTATTGGGATCCTCATATTTGCACTCGTCGCGGATGGCATCGACCAGCTTGGGGTTGAGGCTGAGCTGGAAGAATCCGCCTGCCTTGTGCATGTTGTATTTACCGGTGTGGATGCCAATGGGGGCGTCTTTCTGCCATTCATAGGTAATCACGTGGTCGTGGTTCTTGCGGCTGCGGTCCTTGCTCTTCATGCTTTGCAGCTTCTCGGTGGCCTGCACGTCGTAGTTGCACTTGCGGTCGATGAGCTGCTGATACAGCTCCTTGGCGCGGGTGTAGTCATGCTCGTCGTAGTACCACTCGGCCTGTCGCCACAGCTTCTCGCACTCGTTGGTGAACGAGCCAATGCACTGTGCGTTGCGGTCGCGGGCATAGGAGTCGTAGGAGTTGAGGGCGAGCACTTTCTCGTAGTAGGTCGAGGCCAGACGGTAGTCGAGCTGGTTATAGGCGTTGTCGGCATAAAGGCGGAACATGCGGAGCGAGTCGGCGAGCGCGATGTTGGCTTCGTTTTCGGCCTGGTTCACCTCGGCACAGGTGCTGGCGATGGTGAACTGGCGCAGGGCCTCGGAATAGTTCATGTTCTTGATTTCGTTCATGCCCTTGTTGTGGTGCTCGTTGTAGCATCCGGTGTCGACGGTGGCGTTGGGGTCGTTGACGTTGATGGTGAGCCACTGCCCCGACTTGAGCTCGGAAAGGTCGTAGTAAACGGCATCGTAGCCCGGTGCAGTGATGGTGAGCATGCGCGTGCTGTATTCTCGCACGGTGGGGTCGGCATCGAAGAGCATGGTGTAGATGGTGTTCACACCGTCGCTCTCGGTGCTCAGGCGCATGTTCTCGTACTTGTCGCACTGCGTCTCGAACGAGAGCGGGATGCTCTGCACGCACTTCACGTCGATGCGGGCACGGTATTCGCCAGGTTGGTTCATGTAGGCCGTCACCAGGGGGTTGGGCACTTCGGTGGCTTGCAGCAGCTTCTGCGCCTGTGTGCACAGTGCTGTGGCGGCAACCAGCGTGAGAAGAAGTAACTTTTTCATAATCGTTTAGTGTTATTGTTTGTATTTATTCTGTGTCAAAGGGAAGCACTTGTTATGTGGTGGTCATCACCATGTCGGTGCTGTGGGTAATGAGCCGATAAAGCAGTTCAATCTATCACTTAGAACGAAAAAAAGTGAAACCGATCACGGCTGTTGCCGTTTGGTTGAATCGCCAGGCAGCTTGAACATACCCAGGTGATAGACTTCATCGGGTGTGGTGACGATGTTGCCCTGGTCGTCGAGGTAGGGTTGCCAGGTGCGCACCTGGATGAGCGGGTCATCGCTGTTGGTGAAGTCGATGATCAGGAACAGGTATCCCACATCGCTGTAGCCCTTCGACTTGGCCGTGGGAGCCGTGTGCCAGTACTGCTTGAGCGTCACGCCATACACGTTGTCGTATTTTCGCGATTCCACCACGTCGATGTCCTCGAAGCGCACGTTCACGTAGCTGTTGCGCTTGAAGATGTTTTTGAGCTTGGCGATGTATTCCGCCTTGTTCTGCTGGGTGTAAACCACCTTGTTGCCCATGGTGATGAGTTTGCCGTCGAGCGAGCTGGGGCGTTCCTTGATCACGCGGCCGGTGATGATGAGGGCGTTCTCGCTATACACGCTTGAGATGTAGGGCAGGTCCTTGCGGTTGTAGGCCGTGCGGAAGTTCTCGATGAACTCGACCACTTTCTGCCGTCGTGCGTAGTCGAGGGCCGATTTGTTGTCGGCCATGATTTTGTCGTAGCGGTGCATCTCGATGGCTATCGACACATTGCTGATGCGTCCGTCGGGCGTGAAATCGATAGTGAGTTCCTGGCGCGCGTTTTGCTCATCGGCGTTGAGGATGTCGATGGGTATGCCTCGCACCTGGTAGCCCTGCGAGGTGTTGAGGCAGCGCGAGCGGATGCGCACCGGCGGACAGCTCATGGGGCTGTTGCGCCACATGGCTTTCACGTCGTCGATGGCTTGCGCCGTGAACAGGTCCTCGTTGAGTTTCACTTTCTTCTGCTGTCGCTCAGCGGCATCGGTAAGCGCAGCGATGAAGGTGTTCACATTGTGTTCAAGGGTGGATTTGAGCTGCCCGTTGTCGAGTCCCTCCGAGATGGAGAATTGCTCTTGTGCCGAGGCGGTTACCTGGCTGGTGAGGCACATCGCCATTACAGCCAGCGAGATAAGGAATAAACGATATTTTGTATTCATGATGGTTGAGTGTCAATGCGTGTTGTGTTGTGCTGATTTGTTGGTTCTCTTTGGGGTGTTTTTGGCGGTGGCAGGCTGTGTGTCGCCTTCTTTGCCGAACAGGTTGCGAATGTTGTCCTGTGGAATGTTGGAGTAAAGGTCTCCCTCGATGTCGCCTGTTCCGGTGGTCACGGTGTTCATTGGAGCCTTGACTTGCAGCAGGTGCAGGCTGTTGGTCTTGGGATTGTGAAACACCACAAAGCCTTCGATTTGCTCGGTGTTGATGCTCGTCACGGCGCAGTAGAGCGTGTGGCCGGGCATCATTTTGGCCATGAACTCGTCCATGGGCATCATCAGCGTGGCAGCACGGCCGCCATATTGGTGATGCTTGACCACGAGTTCGCGTTGTCCGCCACTGATGGCACCCAGCAGCAAGTTGTTCATGGTTTCCATGGGGTAGCGCGCGCTGTTCACGGGAATGGCTTGCCGGCCGGTGGCGATGTAATAGACGTCGTTGCGCAGTTCGTCGACCTGGAGGCTGTTCCCCTTCACGGTGAACACCATACCGTTTTTGCGCCCTTGGCTGTTGATGGGAGGCAGTGCGCTTCGCGTGGCCTGGGCCTCGGGCAGCTCGCTGAGCAGCAGCTCATGGAGCAGGCTGTCGGCCTGTGCCTTGTCGGGCTTGGCCGCCCACGAGGTGAGCGAGCAGAAGAGCAAAGCGGTTAAGCAGATGAAAGGATATTTCATGTGAGTGAATTTAAATTGTCGATATAATCATAACGAGTTGTGAGCGTGTTGTGTTCAGCGTTGCTGCCGTGCGATGTTGTCGGGCATGGGGTGGGCGTCGTCGGGCCGGGCGATGGTGAATGGCGTGTCGGCTTTTTGTAGCCATTGCTGTGCTTGCGCATTGTCGGCGGCCACAATCTCGCCTTGTTGCATGCATTGCGCCAGCATGAGCATGGCGGGTCGGTAACCAGCATTGGCGGCGGCTGTGAGCAGCTGAATGGCACGCTCGTAGTTGCGAGGCACCCCGCGGCCGTGGATGTGGCACAGCGCCAGCCGGTATTCGGCCTCGCTGTGGTGCTGCAAGGCCGCCAACCGCAGCCAGCGGGCAGCCATGCTGTAGATGCGTTTGATGCCACGGCCGTCGTAGTAGGCTTGCGCGAGCTGGTTCATGGCCTCGGCATTGCCGGCTTGCGCGGCGAGTTGGTAGAGCTTCACGGCTCGTGCGGCATCGCCGTAGTCGTCGAGCATCTGAGCGATGGGCAGCCACGGCAGCGAATGGGGCTTGTCCTCAAACACCGACCCCTCCATGTTCAGGTTGCCTTGCGCAATGGTGTCGCCGTGCTGCGCTGCCAGCTCCATCAGCTCGTTGGCCCGTTGCAGGTCTTCGTCGGTGCCGCGGCCATAGCGGTAGCAGGCCGAGAGCAGGCGCATGGCCTGCGGGTTGACGTAGCCCACCTCGTCCTCCACCGCTCGGCTGAGCCATTCGAAGGCTTGGTCGTAGTCGCGTGGCACGCCTTGCCCGCGGTAGTAGCACTCGCCGATGCGGGCAGCACCGCCCAGATTGCCGTTGTTCAGCGCACGGCCAAACCACTTCACGGCTTCGGAATAGTTGGGTGTGTCCAATGAGCCTTCGTAATAGAAACATCCCAGCCGGTATTGCGCATCGGCCTCGCCGGCCTGGGCGGCCTGGGTGTAGAGCTGCGCGGCCTGGGCGTAGTCTTGCGTGCAGGCCTTGCCGTGCTCGTGGCACCAGCCGAGGTTGAACAAGGCTTCGGCGTGTTGCTGGTTGGCAGCGAGCTGCCACCAGCGCAAGGCCTCGGTATCGTTTTTGGGAACGCCCACGCCTTGATAGCTTATGCAACCCATGGCATATTGCGCTTCGGCCAGTCCGCTGTCGGCGGCTTTCCGGATGAGCGCGGCCGCCTCGGCTCCGTTGCGGTCGAATGCCAGCAGGTGGTAGGCACGGTAGAGCTGCGCCAGCGGGTTACCCTTATCCACTGCCATCGCAAGCAGTTGCTGCGCTTTGTCCAGATTCTGTTTCACGCCGGTTCCGTGCCGGTAGCACAGGCTCAGGTTGAGCAACGCATAGGGGTCGCCTTGTTGTGCGGCCTGATTGAACAGCTTGAGCGCCTGAATGGTGTCGGCATTGGCACCCATACCGTGGAGCAAGCACCAAGCCATGTCATTGCCGGCAGTGGTGAGGCCCTTTTGGTGTGCTTGTGTGTAGAGCGAATAGGCTTTGTTGTAGTCAACAGTTGTGCCAATGCCGTTCTGGTGGCAGAAGCCCAGGTTGCGCATGGCCTGTGCATCGCCTTGTGCGGCTTGAGTCTCCAGTTGCGACGAGTAGGTTACTTGAGCAGTCGCACTCAGCAGGAGCATCGCAGTTAACAGGAATACTGATAGACGTTTCATAGTTTTTTGTAGTCAAATATTGAGAAGGCTCGCTTGTGTTTCACCATCCCCATTTCTCGTTAAAGGCATCGATTTGAGCTTTCACCTCGGGGCTGGCATTGTCGCGCAGGGCGTTCAGGCGTTTCATGTCGGCTCCCGAAGGCTGCGTGCCGCTGGCTTTCAGCTTGCTGAGCATCGCCCTCGCTTGTTTGTC
>JAFYCU010000165.1 GCA_017545095.1 Muribaculaceae bacterium
ACCGAGGTGATCACGCAGCTCGAGGAGCAATACCCCGACGGTGTGATTGCCGTGGCCATCCACTGCGGACCCTTTGCCCGCTCGGCCACTGGCACGCGCTACCCGCTGGGCACCGACGAGGGCGACGCCTATTACCAGCACTGGAACTTCGACCGCCAGCCCATAGGCATGGTCAACCGCCAGGGACTGAGCGACTACACCGACTGGACCGCGCTGGTGCACAAAATGGTGCAGCTCACCGCACCGCTGTCGATTGCCGTCCAGGCCGATGCCGACCCCGACATACGCCAGCTCAACGTGGTTGCTACCATCATGGCCATCGACGGCAACGTGGGGGCTAACCTGCAGCTGTGGCTCGTGGAAGACGGCATCGTGAATGCGCAGTATATGCCCGATGGCAGCGTCAACCGCGCCTATGTGCACAACCATGTGCTGCGACGGGCCATCAACGGCACCTGGGGCGAGCAGGTGACTCTGGGTGAGGGGCAAACCGCCACCATCGACCACAGCATCACCCTGGCCGAGGGCTGGAACATGGAGCACCTGCGCGTGGTGGCTTTTGTCTACGACAACACCGGCGTGCTACAGGCCGCGCAAACCAACGTCAACATTCCTGAAAACGAATAAAAACCTAATGATATGACAAAGAAAACTACACTGCTTTCCTTGCTGGTCCTGGCAGGCCTCACGGCCTCGGCCCAGCTCACCACCTTTGAGTTTGTCGACCGCGATGGCAACGCGGTGCCCGATGGCACCACACTCACCCTCACCGAGGTGACCGAAGAAGAAGACGTGTTCACCGGCGAGACCATCAGCGTGATGTATGCCGGGCTCAGCGTGCGCAACACCACCGCCACACAGGCTGCACTGCGCGTGGTGGCCGACATCACACGCATCGACGGCGGCAACTATCAGCTTTGTTTCCCTGTCAACTGCATGAGCCGTAACGAGGTGGGGTCTTTCACCACCGAGTCGGGGCTGCTGGCCGCCAATGCTGTGCAGGACCTGCTCACCGAGTGGTTCCCCGCTGGCGAAGGAGCCTGCGACGTGACGATGAAAATCCAGGTGATGAATGTCATCGGGCAGTTCCCCAACATCCGCTACACGTTGCTGGGCGATGGCCCCACCATCACGCTCCACTTCCGCAACGGCGTGCAAGACGCGGTGACGGGTGACCTCGATGGCAACGGAACCGTGGATGTGGATGACCTGAACATGGTCATCAACATGATGCTCGGCAAAGCTGACAAGACCGCCGCTGCCGACACCAACAACGATGGTGCCGTGGACGTGGATGACATGAACAACATCATCAACATCATGCTCGGCAAAAACTGAATTAATGCACAATGCATTGAAATGTAGGAAGTAAAAATCAACCCTCAAAAATAATTGTAAAATGAAAAAAGCATTACTCACACTTGGGCTTGCCGTGCTCGGCATCGCCCTGACGACGGCCCAGCGTCTGCCTGCGCCCGTCTTCAGCACCACGCTGCCCTGGCAGCAGAGCGTGCTCAAGGCCCCTGCGGCCATGATGAAAGCCCCCGCCCTGAAGGTGCTGGGCGAGAACCAACTCTACATGGGACCCTACACCAGCGATGCGCTGGGTGAAAACGGCCTGGGAATCCCCAACTATGCCGAGACATTCAAAATGGGTGTCGTGCTGCCGCTGAGCTTGGTGCAACCTTTCAATGGCGGTGTGGTGAAAGCCATCCGCTTTGGTCTGTGCGCTCCCATCGAGAGCGGACAAGTGTTTATCTATCCCGTCACCAGCGTCTCGCCGCTCTCACTCAAGACGGCTGTGGTCGCGCAAGATGTGCCCGAAACGGTTACCGGATGGAACACCGTGGAACTCGAAACTCCCTACACCATCGATACCGAGGGAATCGTGGGTCTGATGATTGGCTATCAGTACAAACAAAAGAACACCTCTTCGGGCGGTAGCTACACCCTCGACTGCTATCCCATCTCGGTGGTTGAGGAAGGCGAGATCCTGCCCAGCTATACCCTGGGCAAATTCGGTGCCCTGCGTGCCAGCTGGCAAGACGTGGGCTTGAGCAGCTACGGTAACCTGAGTGTGCAGGCCATCGTCGAGGCCGACTTCTCGGCCTACAACCTGGCACTCAGCAACATGTCGTGTCCTACGTTTGCACCCATCACCACTGGCCTGCCCGTCACCTTCGACTTGAGCAACGTCAGCACCCGTCCGCTCGACAACTATCAGGTCAACCTGTTGATCGACGGCCAAGTTGTGAAACAGCTCACCAACCCGCGAACTGGCCTGCTGCAGACCCCGGTCGAGTATTCTACCACGCTGTCGATCGACGGCTTGGAGCCGGGTGCCCACACTGTGGCCGCCAAGGTGGTGAGCGTGGACGGCATCGAGGTGGCCGATGGCAGCGAGACCTCGGCGCAGTTCACCGCCTACACGCAGAGCATGCCGCGACAGAAACAGCTCGTGGAGCACTTCACCTCGCAGGGTTGCACCTATTGCTATCTGGGCGATGCCGTGCTCACGGCCCTGGATGAGTTGCGTGGCGATCTGGCCTGGGTGTCGATTCACGGCAACCTCAACGTGCAAGACGTGTTCAACACCGACAAGTGCGAGCAGCTGATGAGCTATATGGGCGTGAACAGCTTCCCCTCTGGGTCGTTCAACCGCTACGATTTCGAGAATGCAGGAGAGGTGGTTACCGGACTGGGCTACAACATCAACTACGCTCAGCTGGTGGCAGAAATGCTCAGCGAGGAGGCCATCGACGCCAATCCCACCCCGGTGCTGGCCGATGTGAAAATCAATGGCGCATTCGATGCCGACACGCGTGAGCTTAAGCTCACCGTGGCTGGTAACGCCACCTCCGACTTCGGCACCATCTTCGGCACCGATGTGGCCATGACCGTCTATGTGGTCGAGGACAGCCTGGTGGCACGCCAATACAGCAACGGCTCGTGGAACCAGAAGTTTGTGCACAACCATGTGATGCGCGATGTGCTCAGCGCCGTGCAAGGTGATGCCATCAACTGGACCGGCGACGGTGCTTATGCCAACACCTTCACCACCACACTCAGCAGCGACTGGAATGTGGACAAGATGCGCGTGGTGGCATTCATCCACCGCACGGGCACCGGTGTGAACAAGGAGGTCATCAACACCGAGATGGTGGCCATCAACGCCCTCACCGCCGCTGGCGAGGTGGGTGATGTGAACGGCGACGGCAACGTCGACATCGACGATGTGAACGAGCTGATCAACATCATGCTCGATTTCAAGGCCGAGACCACGGCCGCCGATGTGAACGGTGATGGCAACGTCGACATCGACGATGTGAACGCCCTCATCAACATCCTGCTGAAATAAGCCATCAGGCTTTCTTGCCCGATGTTGGTCACGATATAGCCAGCGGATTGGATTTTGAACAACTGCTCACCGAGTTGGTTGCTCGCGATCTGCAACGATGTGGCCGAGAAACGCAGTTGAATAACGACAGTTTGCAGGGGCATGATGGTTTGCACGTGTGTAGCCGTCATCGCTCCTGCTTTCATGTCGGTTGCGCCAGCGATGGGCACCGACGATGAATAGGAGTTGCCGTTGCCGAGGTTGCGTGCCTTCAACCGCAGGAACATGTTCTGCGGGTCGGGCATATTGGCATCCGCCACGTCATAGACGACATAGAACTGTGACAACATGGCTTTCCAGTCATCGAGGATTTGACGCTCCGCGTCTGTCGATGCGGTGGCGAGCAGGTCAGTGATGTCTTGAAGTATCTTGCCGACGGTTTCGGGCGAGATACTTTCTTTCTCTGTCTCGACACGGAACGCCGAGATAAGCGAGGTGAGTTGGTTTACGTCAATCATAAAAAATGTAGTTTTGCGATTTCTTGTGCAAAACTACATTGATTGAACGGTGCTGTAAAAGACAAGAAAAGTCCACCAAAGTAGGCTTAACTATCTTTGATTATACTAATGTTGCGTTCCTTCGAAAAACAATATATGATAATGCCCATGCAATTAGAGTGAAGATTACATAGACATAGTTGTATGCGATTAAAACATC
>JAFYCU010000166.1 GCA_017545095.1 Muribaculaceae bacterium
ATTGGAAGCGTGATCCCGCCGGGATTCGAACCCGGGACCCACAGCTTAGAAGGCTGTTGCTCTATCCAGCTGAGCTACAGGACCGGATCTACATAAATGCCCTTGAGAAAAGGGCAAAAAAATGCGGAGAGAAAGGGATTCGAACCCCTGGAGGTAGTTAGCCTCAACGGTTTTCAAGACCGCCGCAATCGACCACTCTGCCATCTCTCCGAAAGTGCATTTGCTGAGCAAACACACTCATTTGGGGTGCAAAGGTACTGCCATCTTTCGTTTTATGCAAATTTTTTGGCGATTTTTCGCTTTACAAGCATTTTAAAGTGCCAGCAGCAGGTATTCCCGTGAGCCTCGTTGGACTGGATAGAGTGCCGAGGAACGGTATCCTAACACCCAGATGATCTCGCCGTCGGCTTCAAGGATCCAGACCGTTTGTTTGTCGTTGTGGTTCAGTTTGAAATCGGCAAACAGGTCGCTCAGCAACTTGCTCCCTTTGAGGCCGAACGGCTTCATCCTGTCACCTCTTCGCCAGTGGCGCAGCACAATGCGTCGACAGTTCAATAATTGTGTGTTGAAGGCGACAACGCGTTTGCCGTCGCACAGAGTGGGGGAGAATGGTACACGGCTACGGGTAATTGTAATGGCTATGGGTGCCTTGATGCCGATGGATAAATCCAATGGAATCTCGATATCCTGCTGCATATCGGATGGACTGATGTCCAAAGAGTGCCGGTTGACAACAAGCAGGTCGTTATAGCCGTGGAATTGGCGGCCCGTATGCCCTTCGCGTGCCGCTTGTACGGCTTGTGCACACTGCTCGTGGTTGAAACCCAGGTGACGGATGCGGTGATAGAGAAGTGAGGGAGCATGTACATAGCTACACAGCTGCTCGATGTCGATGTGGCGGTAATTGGGTAAAATCTGGTTGACCAATTCGTCTAGCAGGTCGTTGTCGCGTGACAGGTTGTCCAGTGTGTCGAGGATGCGTGCTCGACTCTCATGGAATTGCTCATTGATAACGGGTAACACGATGTTGCGCAGGCGGTTACGTCGATAGTCATTCTCGGCATTGGTGCTGTCGGTTACATAATCTTGGCCGATAGCCGTCAGATAATCGATGATCTCGTCGCGGCTGACGCCCAGCAGGGGTCTCCAAATGCAACCGCTTAACCGCTGCATTCCCGACAATCCTTTTACTCCGGTGCCGCGCAGCAAGTTCAGGAAGAATGTTTCGACCTGGTCGTCGGTATGATGGGCTATGGCGATGCGTGAGCATCCTTGTTGATCGCGTTGCTGCTCAAACCAGGCATAGCGAAGCTCACGGCACGCCATCTCGACCGAGCCACCGTGCTCTTGCTGCCATGCCGTGACATCGAAGTCAGCGACTGACAAGTGTACTTCGAGCCGTCGACACAGGTCCCGCACGAACTGTTCGTCGCGCATCGACTCCTCGCCACGCAGATGAAAGTTGCAGTGAGCCGCATGGCAATCGCATCCAGCCTCGAGCAACACCCGCAACAGTGCCACTGAGTCGGCTCCGCCACTCAGCGCCACCAGCAGACGTGCACCCTTGATGAACTGGACCTCGTCGGCCGCGAATACCTTATTGATGAACTCCTCGTGTTTCACTGTCGCAAAGGTAGCGTTTTTCCAGCATCTTTACAACAATTAGCTGCTCGTTGGCATGCATGTTCCTGTTCAATGACAAAAAAACTGAATATTGAAAGTAGACAACCGAAAACTTAATCGTACCTTTGCACCGTAATTCTCATGGGACAGGTAAAAAAGAATAGCGACTTTTGGTATCATGTGGCGGCATTCGCCATGATTCTGGTGTGGGGCATCTCATTCCTCAACACCCGTGTGCTGCTTGACGCTGGCCTGACACCAACCGAGATTTTTGTGGCCCGTTTCACTATCGCTTACCTGTCATTGCTGGTGGTCAGCCGTTTCAAAGTACGCTACACCGGTTGGCGTGACGAGTTGTTGTTTGTCGTGTGTGGAATTGCGGGTGGCTCGGCTTACTTTATTGCCGAGAACACCGCTCTGGAACTCACGCTGATCAGCGATGTGGCCGTCTTGGTGAGCATTGCCCCGTTGACGACGGCATTGATGGGAGCCATTTTTTATCGTGACGAGCGCATCTCGCTACTGACGTGCCTAGGCATGATCATCGCTTTCATTGGCTCGGCGATGTTGGCACTGAAGGATGGTCTGGTTTGGGGTGACAGCGTGGTAGGTGACCTGTTGGCTATGCTGGCGGCCCTGGTATGGGCCTTTTATTCGATGGCCTTAAAACGATTGAATCGCACTTACTCGACTTTATTCATCACCCGCAAGCTATTTTTCTATGGCGTCTTGTCGGCTTTGCCCCTGCTTGCAGCTCAAGACAGTAAGATGGACTTGGCTGTGTTGAGGCAACCCGAAGTGTGGGGCAACCTGCTCTATTTGGGACTGATTTGCTCGATGGCG
>JAFYCU010000167.1 GCA_017545095.1 Muribaculaceae bacterium
AAGTACATCCGTGACTACGCGTTCGACAATTGCTTCCGCGTGCCCAGCTTGGTGCTGCCCGCAAGCCTCGACAGCATCGACGACGGCGCCTTCTACAACATGCGCGGCGTGCGCACCCTCACCATCGAGGACAACAGCAAGCCGCTGCTCATCAGGGGCTGGACGGGCTACACCATCGGGGCCTTCGGATGGTTTGGCACCAGCTACAACGCCTATATGGGCCGCAACTTCAGGCTCAAGGCCTACGGCGAAGCCGAGGCCAACCGGCCCTTCGGACACAGCGAATTGGGCCAGCTCACCCTGGGACCCAACGTGGGCCAGCTCAACAGCGACGAGTTCTACAACTGCCAAAGGCTGACCAAGATCACCAGCAAGGCCACCACAGTGCCCACGTGTCCCAACACCAACGTGTTCTATAAAGTGAACAGGGACATCCCCGTGTATGTGCCCAAAGGCACGGTCAGCAAGTACAAGGCCGCCATTGGCTGGAAAGAGTTCTACCGCATCTACGAAGAGGCCGGCACCCGTGGCGACATCAGCGGCGACGGTGCCGTGGACGTGGACGACATGAACATCGTGATCAACATCATGGTGCACAAGGCCACGCAGGAGCAATGGCCCAATGCCGACGTGAACGGCGACGGCACCGTGGACGTGGACGACCTGAACATCATCATCAACATCATGATTCACAAGGAGTAGCAGGTAATGGGGAGCCTCCACCCCCAGCCCCCATGGCCTCCCCCCAACCCCCTCCTCAGGCTCCTCAGGAGGGGGCTTTCTTTTGCTTTAGCCCACTTGGCGCATGGCTTGTTGAAAAAGTGTGGATAATTTCTCAAGCATTTTTTGCCTCATTAGATGTCTTTGCAGTAATTTTGCAGCTGCAAATCCGAGAACCGAGAACCAAGAACCGAGAACCGAGAACCGAGAGCTCACTTCGCCACTTAGGCAAGTCCCCCTTTAGGAGGATTTAGGGGGCCACACTCTTAACTGAAAACTGAATACTGAAAACTGAACATGCCCGACAACTACTACAACAACGATAACCGCCAGCGCCGCCGGCCACAGCACGAGAGCGAGGTGGTGAGCGAATTTGGCAAGCTGCAGCCACAAGACCTTCAGGTCGAGGAGGCCGTACTCGGTGCACTCATGCTCGAACGCGATGCCTACAGCGAGGTGAGCGACATCCTGAAGCCCGAGAGTTTCTACGACAACAACCACCAACTGATTTACTCGGCCATCGTGTCGCTGGCCTCGAAGCAGCGCCCCATCGACATGCTCACCGTGACCGAGCAGCTGCGCCACGACGGCAACCTGGAGGCCGTGGGCGGTGCCGTGCGCATCAGCGAGCTCACCGGACGCGTGAGCAGCGCCGCCAACGTGGAGTTTCACGCTCGCATCGTGGCGCAGAAATACCTCGCACGCGAACTCATTCGTTTCTCAAGCCATATCCAGTCGCAAGCCTTCGACGAGACCATCGATGTCTACGACCTGATGCAGGAAGCCGAGGGAAAGCTGTTCGAGATTTCCAAAAACACCCTTAAGCGCGACGTGATCCAGATCGACCCGGTAATCAGCGAGGCCCTGGCCAAAATCGAGGAGGCCGCCAACAAAGAGAGCGGACTGAGCGGCCTGCAAACCGGCTACCACGACTTGGACAAGATGACCAGCGGATGGCAGAACAGCGACCTGATCATCATCGCCGCCCGACCCGCCATGGGCAAGACCGCCCTCGTGCTCTCGATGGCCAAAAACATGGCCGTGGACTTCAATACCCCCATCGCCATCTTCTCGCTCGAAATGAGCAACCTGCAGCTGGTGAACCGACTCATTAGCAATGTGT
>JAFYCU010000168.1 GCA_017545095.1 Muribaculaceae bacterium
AAAGATGCGCAGGTCAAGGCCATCAGAACTCTGAAAAACGGGCGAAGCGCCTTCTCCTACTTTAAGTATGGACTTGATGAAATCACATGCTATCTGCTTAAAGGTAAGAAATACAGCAATTTCGACATCTTTAAAATTTTGTCATGTACTTAATCCTTTTAGTCTAAAACACCCACACAAAACGTTACAGAGCCAAAATATTATTATCACACCGCTGTCAGCAGAAATGCCATGTATAGCGGCAGGGTGAGCAGCTTTTCCTTTCTGCCGATGTTGTAGTCACCCAGTTTGATGGCACTATCGACGTGGTATTTGTCGGGGTGACTCAGCACGGTGCGCATCGACTTGGCATTGCCCGTCGAGGCCTTGCATTCCACGGGGGTGCATTTGCCCTTGTAACGGATAAGAAAGTCAAGCTCCACACCGCCGTCTTTGTGGTAGTAGTAAAGCTTCCGACCCATTTTCCCAAAGATGTCGGCCACAAGGTTTTCGGTAATGACCCCTTTATAGGTGAGCAGGTCGCCCTGCAATATGCTTGATTGGGTGCCATCCTCCAGCATCGATATGAGCAAACCAATGTCGGCCATATACACTTTAAACTCACTCTGGATTCGGTTGCCATCAAGCGGCAGCTCGGTCGTGAGTGTGTTGTAGCAGCGACGGATAATGCCGGCATCCTCAATCCATTGCAGACTTCCCGCATAGTCGCGTCCTCGGCCTCCAGGGCGAATCACGGCGTAACTGAATTTCTTGTACTCACGTGCCAGTTGTGCGGGTATCGACTCAAAGCATTCACGTATTCGGGGTTTGTCGGCAGCGGTGGCATACTTCACCATGTCTGATTTATAATCATCCACGATGCGGCGCTGCACTGCGAGCACCTTTCCAATCTGTTTCGTTTCCATGAACGTGCTTACAACCTCGGGCATGCCGCCCACCACAATATACTGTAGAAGCAGTTCGCGGAACCTGTTGTGAATGGCTTCGTCAACAGGTGTTTCACTTTCCAGGCATTTCTTCACGTACTCAAAGTGGAGGCCTTTCATGCCATTGGCCCAAAGCCATTCTTCAAAGTCCATGGGGTACATGGTGACAATGTCCTCAAACCCGACCGGGATCGAGGCTTCTTCTTCCTCTTTCTGTTCTTCACGGGTCTTGTAACCGTTAACGCCAAGCAGTGAACCTGTGCAAATCACCTCATACCGCCCGTCTAAATGGAAATACTTCAGTGAGCTTCTTGCCTTGGGGCAATCCTGTATCTCATCGAAGATGAAGCAGGTATTTCCCGCTTCCACCTCAACACGTGGCATGGCGGCAGTGATGCGCATCACAATCGAGTCCACATCCAAATTTGGCGTGAAAAACTTCTTGTAGTCTGGGTGCTCACGAAAATCCAGATACACAACATTTTTAAAATGCTTGTTGGCAAAATCCGTCACACTGCTGGTTTTGCCGCACTGACGAACTCCTTTTACAACAAGAGGTTTGTGAGCAGCGTCTTCCAACCACGATTGGAGAACCTTTTCAATCTTTCGCTTATACATGGCCACACATTTTCATACCGACTTTTCGTCGAGTCACGCACATTTTCATACCGAGTTTTTGTCGCGTCACGCACATTTTCCTACCGAGTTTTCGGCGAGTCACGCACATTTTCCTACCGACTTTTCGGCGCAAAGGTACACATTTTCTTTCAATCCTCATCATGGCGCGGCGCAAATAATGCTGCGGTTAAGTCTGTTTAACAGTTGGGGCCCCGGCGGGTAACTATTCAACTAACGAAATTAAGAGTTACACGGACAACGGTTTTATAACATTGTGCGTCAGCAGCCAAGTCGTAGACTTGGCATAGTGCGAAAAATGCGATTAAGTGAGAGAAATGTGAGCTTGCTCGCATTTCCGAACGTGAGCATTTTATCCAAACACATTGTGCGGTTCAGTTCATAGAACTGGGCCGCACTGTGTGAGAGCGAATCTCCCTCGAAATCGCACGTCGGAGACGTGCGGTCGTGGTTGCTACCACAACGGCACATCTACGAAGTGCCACTAACAGTACTGACCAGCCGCACACAGTGCGCACCAGCTCTTCGAGCCGGCACGCACAATGTGTTTCGCACATTACCAGGTCTCCGACCTGGGTTACTGCGAAGGTATATCAAAACTCAAAACAACTGAATTTTCTGAAAAATCTGAAATGCTATGGCTTTTAAGTAATTTATAATCAATAGATTAAAAATCAGAAATTTCAGAACCTTCAGTTGTTAATCCATTTCGGGCAATTATGATACACCTTCCCCGCGACACATCCCCCACTTTTGGATTGGGGTCCTCTACGAGGAACAATCTAGGTGAAGTGTCCACTCCTCAGGGTGTCCGTTGACCTGATGGTGAGAAAAACTTGCCGTTTCGTTTGCCGTTTACCGAAAAAGTTGTATCTTTGCCGTCGGAATCGGGTTATCCCGGCTCCGACCTACATTTTGACACGAAGCGTTATGCGCACTCTTGTTGTCTGAGAACGTGAGAAATTTTCAAACAAACGCAAGGGATGTAGCGTGGCGGCTTCCGCGCTATAAGCGTGGACTGCACCCATTATACCCCCTTTTGCGTTTTAGGTAATTCTCACGACCGTCAGACAACGAGGCGAGGCATAAGCAGCCCACGCTTCGTATTTTGTAGTTGCCGCCAGGGCTTGAAATGCGCTACTGGCATAAAATAGTGAACGCTTAGAGCAAACAAGAGAAAAAACTGCAACCCCTGCCGCAATTCGGCAGACCCCTGCCCGAACTTTGCGGGCGGAAAGGAAAATACGTTAAGAAAAGAACCAAGATTATTAACCGTCCAAAAGGCTTTGCCCTGAGGACATAAACTATTTTTATTATGAATTATTGGTTACACCGAATCAAGGGAGGCGACCATGCTTATGAGTATGCTTGGCCGCTGTTGTTCGATCACAATTGGCTGTCGATCGGATGGAGTGATTTTTCTAAAGAGGCTTTTCTTGCCGATGTGAGGGAAAAAGGCTGCATCGAGGCTATCAATGGATGGATTATAGATAAGTGGGGCGACAGACCCGAGAACTGCCGCAACCGCTGGAATCTCTATCGCTTTTTGAAAGATATGAAGCCAGGCGACTGGGTGCTGGTGCCCACGGGGGGCGAGTTCAGTGTGTATGAAATCGTTGACGATGTGATTCTGACCAACGAGACTATCGACCGTACGTTGATTGTGGACTGGAACGGCAACAAAGCTGTTTATGAAGAAGGCTACTTGAAGAACGAGAACCATCAGTACATCGACATGGGGTTCTATCGCAAGGTGAAGCCCATTAAGTTGCACATTCCGCGTGCCGAATATGCCGACGCGGTACTCACCTCGAGGATGAAAATCCGCCTGACCAACGCCAACATCAACAACCTGAGTGAGTCTATCATTCGTGCCATCGAGCATCGCCCCATCGATCTCAAGGCCGAGGTTATGAAAGACGCAGTGCCCGATTTGCTGGCTAAGATTAAAAAGCTGGCCGATGATGCTAAGTTTGAGAAGTTGGTGAAGTGGTATCTAAAAGCCATTGGCGCCAACGAAGTGACCGTTCCCAGCAAAAACGAGTCGCCAACCGAGGAGGGCGATGCCGATGTGGTGGCATATTTCGACAACATCAAGACCGCCATCATGGTGCAGGTGAAGAAGCACAGCGGCACCACCGACGAATGGGCCGTGAGTCAGATCAAGGCCTACGAGAAGAACCATCGTTACGGAGGCGACTACATGAACCAGATGTGGGTGGTCTCCACCTGCGAGAAGTTCAACGAAAAAGCCGAGCGCAAGGCCGATGAGGCCGGCGTGCGGCTAATCAACGGCTTGGAGTTCGCCCGCATGATTCTCGAAGCCGGCCTCCAGGGCCTGAGCCTGAGCTAATAACACTTTTCCCCGTGTGCCGCAGAACACCACCGCAATGCGGCACGCGGTGCTGTGCAAGGAATGAAATCAATGCACAATTCATAATGCACAATGCACAATTCCGCGATGCGCAGTTCTCAAAGCAGAAAATGGGCTACATTCTCCTCCTTAGGCCTTAGGAGGGGTTAGGGGATATAACCCCACAAGCACTTGCACATCTTTTCTGACGGCGTGAGACGCGGCACCCGCACTGGCTCGTGAGGCCGGGGCGGGTGTCTTTCGGGACATTGTCCAATCATTGGAGCGATTGCCTCCGCACAACGACGGGGCTACGCCGCTGTCAACAGAAAAGTCATGTACAGTGGCAGGGTGAGTAGCTTTTCCTTTCTGCCGATGTTATGGTTACCTAGTTTGAAGGCACTATCGACATGGTATTATTTGCAATGCGTCACTTGTCGTTCTAATGTTTTTCCAAGCGGCTGAGTTTGTCGAAGCGCTCGTGGATGTCGATGGGGTAGACGTCTGGGGAGTCGCGGATGCCGATTTTTCGTTCCACCTCGTCGTAGTCGCCACAGGTGTTCAGGTCTACCAGTCCGGTGTCGAACATGGCCTTGATTTCGGGCAGGAGCTCCTCGGCGCCGATGTCGTGCAGGTGGAACAAGATCAGCCCCGACATGGGTGTGTCGAAACGCTGTGTGTGCGGCAGTTCCTGTGCGGCAAATTGCAGCACCTCGCGGAACCACTCCAGCACCTCGCCGCGACGTTCCGGCTCATAGTGTGCCAGATGGACTGCCGCTCCAAAGGCGTGGTCTTTGGCAAAAGGATCGAGTCCCTCTTCCTTGACAAATGCCATGAGCTTGTCGAGGCGGTTGCGGCCGAGCCGGTAAAGTGTGGGCGGGTAAATTTCTGGGCCGCAGTCGCCATGGTGGTAGTCGTAATAGCGAGTATTTTGCCGCAGCACCTCGAGCACCACGTCGAGGCTGGAGTCGGGGTCGCCCACCTCGCCAAGCACGACTACGGCCTTGTCGATCACGCCGCTGAAGCCGTTGGCATCGTAGTCGTCGGGAATCCCGTCGCAGGTGAGGCCGGTGTGGTAGAGGATGATTTGTTCCAGGTCGTGCCGCAGGTCGTCGTGTGGCAACGCTAGCATGCGGTCGAGGGTGTCGGGTTCGATGATGGCGACATGCTCGGTCGACATGAGTGCGTCATACACCCACTGCGGCGTGCGCAGGTCCATGCTCGTGGGGTAGTCGGGATGTTGGTAGGTATACTCGGCTTCGGGGCCGTAGGTCTTGATAAGCGGTGCGTCGCTGTCGTCATCCCAGTCCTTGGGTATGGTGATGGTAAACTCGCCCTCGCCCAGGTGTTGCTGCAGGATGGGCAGGTAGTGGATAAATTCCTCTTGGGTGTTGGCCATCAGGAAATGCTTGCCATCGCGGCCAAAGGGCAGGTCGATGATGGGGATGTCGTCGGTTTCATCGTCGTCGAGCATATACTGTGTGAGGGCGAAGTCGTCGTGCGGCTCGATGCCGGCCTCTTCGGCCCAGGCCACACCGCCCCACACCCAGTTGTGGGCCAGCTCGTAGGAGCACTCATCCATGCCGATGTGGTCGTCAAGCCTGTCGATGAAGGCCTCAAAGTGTTCGGATTCCTCGCGCAGGTGGTAATAGGTGTCCTTCACGCCCAGACAGTAGATGTCGAGCAGATAGGCGGCGAAGCTCACACGGCCGCCCGCGTGCACACGGCTCACAATCACCATGCCTTCGCCATACTCTTCAATGTTGCTTGCGATATAGCACTTGCCTTTTTCCAACCGTCGCGCCGCGCCACTGCGCAGGTATTTCTCCGGCGACTGGTGCTGCTGAGCACCGCCGCCCGACTTGTTGTTTTTCTTTTTCTTTGCCATATGGGGAATGATTTAATTGATAATGGGTAATGGGTAATTGATAATGGGCAATTCTGCTTGCGAAGCCATGTCGGTGTAGGGCGAAACGCAGTCTCGCTACTCCCATCCCTCGTCACTTTTTCATTGGACTCAGGATTTCAATCATCGCTCTGCGTCGGGGGTAGGTGGCGCACAGGTCGGCGGCGAGGGTCGTGGCGATGGTGCTTCCGCCCTTCAGGTTTCGCATCACGCGCAGGGCATCGGATAGGTGTTCGTAGTGGTTGCGGCCCATGTTGCGTTCGGCATAGTCGCGGATGTCGTGGTCGAGCAGCTGTAGCAGTTCGGCCGAGTAGGTGTCGCGCAAGTACACGGCATAGCGCATGATGGTGTCGAGGCGGTTGTATTGCTGGCTGCTCACCATGGCCATCAGCCTGTCGAGGTCTTTCTCCTCGATGTGGATTTTCGCCAGCGTGTCGAACGACAGGTCGTGTTCGCCGGCGAGCATCGCCGCCAACTGGGCTTTCCACTGCTGTGCGGGAATGAGCTGCTTGAGCAGGTGATAGTAATCCATTGCGTGGTAGCCGCTGGTCAGGAACAGCTGTCGTGCCACATCGGTCTGTGCGGCGGTATCGCCCATGAGGCCGAACACCTCCATCTTGTGCTTGAGCCACTCACGTGCCGTTCCATGCAACCCATTGCCCTCAGCCTGGTTGATGCCGTTGGCAATCAAGCGCAAGGCTTCGGCATATCGTTTGGCGGCGATGTGTTCGTTCATGCGCAGCTCGCGCACCCGGGGAATGCTGATATATTCGTCGATGGTGGCTTCGCGCTCCTGGGTGCGGCCCATCTTGTCGAGCAGATTGATTTTTTGCAGCACATAGTCGTCCTTTTGATAATCACGTGCATCGGCAATCATGTCGTTGAGCAGTGCGATGGTGTCGTCGCCGTTGAGCACTTTTTCCGATAGCTGTCTGATGAGGTCGCTGAAGTCGTAATAGCCGTAGTTCTCGATTTCCGAGGCGGTGAGCTTTTTCATGCGTGAAATGGCCTCGCGCCGTTGCGCTGCGTTGAGCGATGGCTCGTTGATGGCCTTGAGGAGCAGGTCGCCGGCGGCCTCGCAGGCACCGCCAATGTCGGCCTCTTCGTCGTATAACTGGCTGTCGTCCACCATGTCGTCGATGGTGTCGAGCACCTCCACGGCGATGGTCACCGCTGCCGAAGCATTGCCGGCGAGCAGCAGTTTCTCGCCTTTCTCCACCAGCGTGCAGGCTTGGTTGGCCGCATCGTCCCAGTCGGTCTCTTCGTAGTAGTCGTTGTATCTCGAATGATGCGTGTCCACACACGACTGGAGCGTTTGGCGCACCAAGCGGGCATAGTCGGTGCTGTCGGTTTTGCCGGGTGTGATGTATCGCAGCTTGATGTGGCTCACCAGGGCATTTCGCAGTGCCGGGTCGTCGGCAACGCGTGGGCGCAGAAAGTCGGCGAGATCGTCTTTATTGGCCACCGCGATGAGGTGTTCCAGTTCTTCATCAACGCTGTTGCTGGAATCATCGTCGTCATCGTCGATGATGGTGTTATGGTCTACTTCGCTCACGAAGCCATCGTATTCGTCGGAATCGTCAACGTCATCGAAGTCAGCGTCCTTGATGTGGTCGTTGTCGTGCTGTGTGCCCAGTCCGCGCTCGCGCATGGCGAGCAGGGTGGCCACCATGTGTTTGCACATCGACCCGTCGTAGGGGCAGTCGCAGCTCCAGCTCAGGCTGCCGTTGTCGTGGATGGTGACGTGCACGTTGTAGTCGTCGGAGCCGGCCACCTTGGCGTGCCACCCTCCGCCAGGCGTTTTGTGCAGGCTGGTCACAGCGTGCCCGGCATGGTATTCCTCGCCACGCCAGTAGATGCGTGACGGCACAAATTCCTGAAAATTGTCGAGTGTGATGCTCATTGTGGGGGATATGGTTGGTGATGAGTAACGAGCTCGTGACCCCTAAATCCCCCTAAGGGGGACTTGCCTTAGAGGCGAGCTGGGACTCGGTTCTTGGTTCTCGTTTCTTGACTCTTGGTTTTCGCAAGGCGGCCTTGCGACCTTTGGACTGATTGTGCTCTTGGCTCTTGGTTCTCGGTTCTCGTTTCTCGTTTCTCGTTTCTCGATGGTCAGTTGCCGAAGGGGTCGGTGTTGACGGTGTAGTCGAAGTCCTCACCGAGGTGGTCGCGCAGCGTGGGCAGGTAGTGGTCCAGCTCCTGCATGGTGTTGACCACGAGGAAGTGCTCGCCGTTGCGCCCAAACTCCAGGTCCATCGTGGCGCAGGCGTCGGCCTGATCGAGCATCATCTTAGTGATGGCGAAATCTTTGTGCGGCTTGATGCCGGCTTTCTCGGCCCAGGCCACGCTACCCCATACCCAGTTGTGGGCTTCTTCGTAGGTGATCTCGCGCAGCTCCAAATCCGCATTAATATTATGGATGTGGTCTTCAAACTCGTAAGGCTCGAGGCGCAGGTTGAAATAGGTGTTTTTCACCCCCAAGCAGTAGCTGTCGACCAGATAGGCTGCGAGGCTCACGCGCCCGCCGTTGTGCAGCCTGCTCACAATCACCATGCCTTCGCCACACTCCACCAAATCGCTGGAGATGTAGCATTTTCCCTTCTCGAGGTTGCGTGCCGCGCCGCTGAGCAGATATTTCTCCGGCGACAGGTGCTGCGCACCGCCGCCCGGCTTGTTGGTTTTCTTTTTCTTTGCCATAAGAGGTTCTTGGTTTTTAGTAAACGAGCGTTTTAGCTACGAGCTACAAGTTGCCCAATTCGGCCATCAGCCACACCAGTGTGCGGCTCTACTGTAAGCCCCTCCTCAGGAGGGGTTGGGGGAAGCCTTTTGGGTTCTTGGCTCTTGATTCGAAATGCAAAGTTACTTTAAATCGGGCAATGTGCCAAATAAAAAAGGGTCATCCGATATTCGGAGTGATAGATTTGGAGCTTTGGCAGTTTCAACTGGCAAGTGCAAAATTAAGAAATTCTTTTGAAGAACTCATGTTTAGGAGTTTCGAAATTGAGTTTTTTTCTGGGTCTGTCGTTTAGTTTTTTTGCGACATTTTTG
>JAFYCU010000169.1 GCA_017545095.1 Muribaculaceae bacterium
ACCCTGGTGCTGCTGATGGCCGAAGCATGTAGAGCCGCATCCTGATGCGGCTGATGGCCGAAGCATGTAGAGCCGCATCCTGATGCGGCTGATGGCCGAAGCATGTAGAGCCGCATCCTGATGCGGCTGATGGCCGTGTGGGGTGGCTACAATCATGATTGGCGACACTGCATCGTGGAAGCCGCATCATGATGCGGCTCTACTTTCTTAAGGCTGTATAGTTACCACAGTGGAATCGGAATTAGAAATTACGTTAAAATAAGGCTGGAACGTTGGTGGTGTGGGATATTTTTCGCAAATTTGCACGTTCAAGGCATCGTGTGTGAATGCCTGAAACGTTGCAACCGAAAAAAACAGCTCCTTGATGGGGCAAAAACATAAAACGAAATGAAAAAACTGCTTACCTTAGTAGCGGGCATGCTGGTGTCGCTGAGTGCGCTGGCAGTCCCCGCCAACCCTACCCCACTGGTGACCGCCCAACCCGACGGCACCCAGGTGACCCTGCGTCTGCATGGCGATGAGTTCTACAGCTTCACCACCACCATCGACGGCTACACCGTGCTGCGCACCAGTGGCGGCGCATGGGTCTATGCCCGCCGTGTTGACGGCCGCCTACAAGCCACCGATGTGATGGCTCACGATGCCGGGCAGCGCACAGCCGCCGAGCAGGCCCTGATAGCCGGCATCCAGCCCGGCATTACCGACCGACCCAGCGTGCAGAACTCAAAAGTGGCTCGCGCCCAGGCCCAACAGCCCGACCGCGTGCGTACAATGGATTTAGACAAGTTCCATGGACTTATCATCCTCGTCGAACCCAGCGATGTGAAGTTCAGTATGGGCGAGAATGCCAATAAGTTCTATGACGAAATGGTGAACACCAAGAATTTGCAACAAATTAGTTTCGGCAGCTACGGCACTTGGACTGGCAGTGTGCGCGACTATTTCTACGACAACTCAGTGGGCGAGTTCGACCCGCATTTCGACATTGTGGGTCCGGTGCAAGTGAGTCAGAAATCCACCACCTTCCGCAACGGCAGCCGTGCAGCCTTCCGTGAGGCACTGCGCAAGGTGGAGTATATGCTGGACTACACCATCTATGACGGCGACAGCGATGGCACCGTCGACAACGTGTGCTTTGTGGTTGCTGGCTATGGCTCCCACACCCAAGGAAACAACGAGGGCCTGCTGTGGCCGCACGAGAGCACTGGTGTGGGCGAGGGACGTTACGATGGTGTGAGAATTGACAAATACTCTTGCTCTACCGAATTGGGCGGTGGAACCGGCTATGGTTATGTGGACGGCATCGGCACCTTCTGCCACGAGTTCACCCACGTGCTAGGCTTCCCCGACCTCTACGACACCGACTATGAGCAGAACGGACAGTCGCACGACCCGGGCGACTGGGACATCATGTCGGGAGGCTCCTATCTGAACCGCAGCCGCACACCAGCAGGATATGGAATCTTTGAACGCTATGCGCTGGGGTTTGCCTCACCCCGGTATATCACCGGCGAAGGAGCTTACAGTCTGAAGCCCCTGAGTGAGAGCAACGACGGACTGATTCTGCGCACACCGCAGAACAAGGAATACTTCATTATGGAGAACCGGCAGAAGACCTCGAAGTGGGATGCCTACCTGCCTGGCCACGGTATGCTGGTGACACGTGTCGATAGCACCACGGCCTATCTGTGGACCACCAACAAGGTGAACTGCAACCCCGAGCACATGTACTATGAGCTGTTGCGTGCCGGCAACACCAGCAGCGGCAGCCGCGCCAGCGACCCGTTCCCCGGCAGCACCGGCGTGCCCGTGCTCTCCAACTACACGGAGCCCAACCTGGTCACCTGGTCGGGCAAAGAAAACTCCTACTCGATCATTGACATCACCGAGACAGGCGGCGTGGTGAACTTCTTGGTGGAGAAAGCCGGCGAGGAGACCTCGCTCTATGAGTCGTTCAACAAGATTCCCATGACCACCACCACAACCACCGAAGCACAGGGCGACATCGCCACATGGAAGCTGTCGCTGTGCAACATGGTGAAAATCGACGGCCGCAACCGTGCCGTGGAGATGAAGAACCCCAGCGTGGTGCAGATGTTGACTCCGGTGTACTGCAACGTGACGATGGTGTCGTTCATGGCCAACAACACGTCGGGCGATGCTGCCAAGCTCGCCCTGCAATACAGCGTGGACGGCGGCAGCAAGTGGACCAACGCCAAGACCTACACGGGAGCCACCTACTACAACGTGCCGGGCAGCACCTCACAATATGTTTACTGGAACGTGAAGCTCACCAACGACAAGCCCGTGCAGTTCCGCATACAGATGACCGCCGGCAGCAAAACCGCCCCGTGCCAGATCGATGACTTCGAAATCTACTACACCGGCGAGATTGGCGGCCCGAGCCACGAGCGCGGCGACGTGGACGGCAACGGCGTGGTGGACGTGGACGACCTGAACATCATCATCAATATCATGCTGCGCAAGGCCAACGCCAGCGACTACCCCGCCGCCGACGTGAACAACGACGGCTCGGTGGATGTGGACGACATGAACATCGTGGTGAACATCATGGTGGGAAAGGAGTGAAACGAGAACCAAGAACCGAGAACCAAGAACCAAGCTCATAGCCACCTAAATCTCCCTAAAGGAGGGACTTGGCGTTGAGAATATAGCCTATAGGCTCTAGAGAATCTAGAATCCAAAAAATCCAGTTTCCTATATATTAGAAAGAACTATTATTTTTGAGAAAATGAGAAGATTATTTGCTATGATGGCTGTTGCGGCAATGGCATTGAGTGCCAGTGCTCGCCCGGCTCATTCGCAGGCTGTGGTCACCCCGCAGCCCGATGGCACACAAGTCACCCTGCAGCTGTGCGGTGACGAGTTTTATCACTTCAGCACCACCACCGATGGCTATACCGTGATGCAGAACGCGGCGGGCTATTGGGTGTATGCCCAGCGCGACGGTGAGCGTCTGCGCGCATCGTCGGTCGTGGCCCACGATGCCGGCAACCGCAGTGCCGCCGAACTGGCCCTGTTGGCCTCCACGCCGCGCCGCATCACCGACCATGCCGCCGTTGGCGCCAGCCAGCGCAACCGTGCTCGCGCACAATACGCTCCCGCCAAGGCTCCGTTTGATTACTCCAAGTTCAAGGGTCTCATCGTTCTGGTGCAGCCCAGCGACATCACCTTCAGCATGGGCGATGATGCCCAGCGATTCTACAACACGGTGGTGAACCAAGAAAACATGACCAATGTTGGCTTTGGCAACTATGGTGACTGGACTGGAAGTGTGCGCGACTATTTCTACGACAACACGATGGGTGCATTTAATCCGCATTTCGACATCGTGGGTCCCATCAAAGTGAGTTATAAGAGCACCCAGATTGGCAGCAACTATATCTACGCCTTCCAGACGGCCCTGCGCCTGGCCGACTCGCAGGTTGATTACAAGAAATACGATACCGATGGTGATGGCTATGTCGATATGGTCTATTTTCTCGTTGCCGGCAACACGGCCGCCTATCAAGGAAACAACCAGGGTTATCTGTGGCCACACGCCAGTTCGGGCGTGGGCAACGGCACCTTCGACGGCAAGCAAATCAGTCGCTATGCCTGCTCCACCGAGATGAACGGCCCCGAGAGCTATGCCTTTATCGATGGCATCGGAACCATCTGCCACGAGTTCACCCACGTGCTAGGACTTCCCGACTTGTACGACACCGACTACGATGGCACCAACGGCGAGGCTCACCATCCCGGAGCGTGGGACATCATGGCTGGCGGCACCGACCTGAACTACGGCCGCACCCCGGCAGGCTACAGCATCTTTGAGCTCTACTCCTTGGGGTTTGCTCATCCACAGCTGCTCAACAGCTTGGGCGAGGGCGACTACACGCTCAACAATCTGGCCGTGAGCAACGAGGGATACATCCTGCGCACACCGGTCAACAAAGAGTACTTCATTCTTGAAAACCGCCAGAACACCTCCAAATGGGATGCCTACTTGCCTGGGCACGGCCTATTGGTGACGCGTGTCGATAGCACGAATGCCTATTACTGGACAGCAAACAAAGTGAACAACGACCCCGAACGCATGTACTATGAGCTCTTGCGTGCCGGCAATTCCACCACGGGAGCACAGTCCAGTGACCCATTCCCCGGCACCTTCGGCATTCCTTCGCTCACCAACACCACCACGCCGAGCCTGAAGACCTTCAGCGGCAAGGAGAACACCTATTCTCTGGTCAACATCACCGAAAGCAACGGCGTGATATCCTTCACGCTGAAGAAAGCCGGTCAAGACAAAACCATCGTGGAGACCTTCAACACCCTAACCGAAAGCACCGAGAACATCTATGAGTCGCAGGGCGACATTGCCCTGTGGCGACTGGCTCAGTGCAAGAGCGTGGCCGTGGAAGGCAACAATCGTGCCGTGGAGATGAAGAACCCCAGCGTGCTGCAGATGCAGGAACCCATCTACTACAACATCGAGCAGGTGACGTTCGACATCGCCAACACATCGAGCACAACGGCCAAGATTGTGCTGCAATACACCACCGACGGCAAGAACTGGACCGCTGCCAAGACCTCGACCGGAGCTTCATCACTCTCGGTGCCGGGCAACGCCAACTTCACCTCTTACTGGAAAGTGGAGCTGACTAACACGCAGCCAGCTCAGTTCCGCATCCAGATGACTGGTGGCAGCAAGACCGCTCCATGCCGTGTCGACAACTTCACCGTGTTCTACAACGGCGAGCCTGGCTCTGGCGAGGACTATCCCGTGGGCGATGTGAATGGTGACGGCAATGTGGACGTGGACGACGTGAACCTGATTATCAACATCATCCTCGACCGCGACAGCGCCGACAAATATGGCAACCGAGCCTACATCACCGGCGGCACCAGCGTGAGCGTTGACGACCTGAACGCACTCATCAATTTGCTGCTGAAATAAGTCTCTATTAATTGAATATTGACTATTTATTAAATACGCCCCGCTGCATGATGCTTCATGCAAAATACCCCATGCAGCGGGGTGTTTTAACTGCTTTAGACACCATAAAAGCTATCGCATAAGATAGAAAAACATTTAACAACCAAACACATGAAAAAGATTATTGTTTTGCTTGCCTTTATGGCCACGCTGCTCTCGCTGCGTGCCGTTCCTGCCCACCCGCGTCCAATAGCCGTGCCACAACCCAGCGGCGACAGCCTCACTATCCCATTGGTGGGCGATGAGTTCTATCACTACTACACCACCGCCGATGGCTATACCGTGCTGCACAGCGGCAACGGCTGGGAATATGCCCGCATCGACGGTGAGCGACTGGCCAGCACGGGAGTCACCGCCCACGACCCTGGCCGCCGAACAGCTGCCGAACAAGCGTTGGTAGCCACCCTGAGCCGTCACCTCACCGACCGCTCGCAGGTGGCCACCGGCCACCAAGCCCGCATGACACGCGACCAAAAAAACCAGCGGCCGAACCGCGAGCCGGTGGTGGACTACAGCAAATTCCGCGGACTGATTGTGCTCATCAATTTCACCGACAAGAAATTCGGGATGTCGGAACCCAACGCGTTCTACGACGACATGGTAAATACTCAGGGCTACACTGGCTTCTACACCGGCAGCAACTGGTGGAACCAACGGTTCCACGACTGCCCAGGCAGCATGCGCGACTACTTCAGCGACCAGTCGATGGGACAGTTCGACCCGCTATTCGATGTGGTGGGTCCCGTGGAGGTGCCCTACTCGTGCCGCGAGGGAGGCAGCAACTATTCGGCAATCTTCCAGGCCGCCCTCGATTCCATCGACAATGATGTGGACTTCACCCAATACGACAGCGACGGCGATGGCGGCATCGACATGGTGTTCTTCCTGGTGGCGGGCTATGCCGCCAGCTACGGCGGCAACAGTCAGGAATATCTGTGGCCGCACATGTCCTACCTCTATGGCTACAACAGTGAGAATCATTACTACTATTATCTCGTGTACGACGGCATGTACATGGGCCGCTATGCCTCATCGACCGAGATTTACGGTTGGGAAGCCTATGGCATGACCGACCCAGCAGGCATCGGCACCATGTGCCACGAGTTCAGCCATGTGCTGGGCCTGCCCGACCTCTACGACACCGACTATGAGCAGGGTGGCGGCCAAAGCTTTAACCCCGGCAACTGGGATGTGATGGCCGGCGGCAGCTATGGCAACGAGGTGCGCACCCCTGTGGGCTACAGCCTGTGGGAGCGTCACGAGTTGGGATGGGCCGAGCCACTTACCCTTGACAGCGAAGGCAACTACCAGCTCAACGACCTAACGGAAAGCAACAACGGGTTCATCATGAACACGCCCATCAACGGTGAGTATTTCTACTTCGAAAACCGTCAGAACAAAAAGTGGGACAGCCAGTTACCTGGCCACGGCATGGTGGTGGCCCGTGTGGACTACACCAACCGCGAAGCGTGGAACAACAACCGCGTGAACGCCAACCCCCGCCACAACTACTACGAGCTGGTGCGCTCGGGCGGCACCGAGGAGAACACCGCCTTCCCCGGCCCCACACGTGTGACCACGCTCAACTACCTCACAGAACCGTCTTTGGCCACCTGGAACGGCACGCCGTGTCCCTTTGGGCTGACCAACATTCAGGAAACCAACGGGGTGATTTACTTCAAAGCCACGACCGACAACGAGATGAACAATGTGGTCGAAGATTTCGAGACCATGCCCCTCACCGTCAATGCCAAGGCCAACGATGTGCGCGGACGCTTTGCGCGCTGGAATTTCATCAACACCCTCGTGGCTCAGGACGAGCACTTTGGCTCGCAGCATGAGTGCGACATGAACAGCATGCCTGCCGCCATCACCATGAACAGCGAGGTGAGCGGCGACATTCACCAGGTGAGCGTGACGGCCCACAACTCCTCGACGACCGTGTCGAAACTTCAGCTCTACTATTCCACCGACCAGGGAGCGAGCTGGATGGGCGAAGGAGCACAGGAGGTGCCCGCCGGCGAAACGGTGACACTCATCTGGCGCACCACCATGCAGGAGCCTGTGCGGTTCCGCATCACGCGCACCGCCGGCAGCAAAACCGCCAGCCTCTTTATCGACAACTTCACCATCAGCTGCTTTGGCGAGCTCACCTACGAGCAAGAGGACTATCCACGCGGCGACGTGAACGGCGATGGCAATGTGGATGTGGACGATGTGAACCTGATTATCAACATCATCCTCGAGCACGACAGCGCCGACAACTACGGCAACCGTGCCTACATCACCGGCGGCAACACCGTGAGCATCGAGGATCTGAACGCACTCATCAACCTGCTGCTGAACTAATATTGACAATTGTAAAAAAACTATAGCAGCTATAGAAACTATAGAAGCTATCTAAGCTATAGACAAGAACTAAAATTTCGACGAGATGAAAAAAATTCTTGCATTGCTGGCCTTTGCGGCCACCTTGCTCACGGTGCGCGCCATTCCTGCCCACCCGCGTCCGGTGAATGTGGCGCAGCCCGATGGCGACAGCCTTACCCTTGTGCTGGTGGGCGATGAGTTCTACCACTACTACACCACCACCGACGGCTACACCATCGTGCAGCAGAACGGTGGTTGGGAATATGCCCGCCTCGACGGGCAACGGCTGGCTGCCACAGGCACGCTGGCTCACAATGCTGACCGACGCTCAGGCAGCGAACAAGCTCTGGTAGCCACGCTGAGCCGCCATCTCACCGACCGACCGCAGGCTGCCACCGGTCGCCAGGCTCGCGCAGCACGCGATGAGAAAAACCAGCGGCCAAACCGTGAGCCGGTGGTGGACTACAGCAAGTTCCGTGGTCTGATTATTCTCATCAACTTCAACGACAAGCAGTTCCTCATGTCGGAACCCAACGCGTTCTACAGCGACATGGTGAACACGAAAGACTACGAGGGTTACTACACGGGCACTGGAGGCATGTCGCGCCTCACGCGCTGCACAGGCAGCATGCGCGACTACTTCTACGACCAGTCGATGGGGCAGTTCGACCCGCAATTCGACGTGGTGGGTCCCGTGGATGTGCCGTTCTCGTGCCGTGAATGCGGCGAACACTACGATGAAGTGTTCAAGGCAGCGCTCGACAGCATCGACGCCACGGTCGACTTCACGCGCTACGACAGCGACAGCAACGGCGAGGTGGACATGGTGTTCTTTATGGTGGCTGGCTATGCCGCCAGCTACAGCGGCAACGACCAAGCCTATCTGTGGCCACACATGTCATACCTTTTCGGCATTGACGAAACCACCGGACGCTGGGGTCCACTGAACTATGACGGGATGAACATGGGCCGCTACGCCTCGTCGACCGAAATTTACGGCTGGGAGTCGTATGGCATGACTAGCCCGGCAGGCATCGGCACCATGTGCCACGAGTTTAGCCACGTGCTGGGCCTGCCCGACCTTTACGACACCGACTATGAGCAGGGCGGTGGCGAAAGTAACCATCCTGGCGATTGGGATGTGATGGCCAGCGGTAGCCATGCCGAAAATGGACGCACACCGGTGGGCTACAGCCTGTGGGAACGCCACGAGCTGGGATGGACCACTCCAGGCGAACTCGTTGACGAGGAGCACTACACGCTCACCGACCTGAGTCAGAGCAACACGGGCTACATCATGCACTCACCGGTCGAGGGCGAGATATTCTACTTCGAGAACCGCCAAAACACCAAGTGGGATCGTGCACTTCCTGGCCATGGCCTGCTGGTGGCTCGCCTTGACCTCACCAATCCCCGCGTGTGGTGGTGGAACACCGTGAATGCCGACCCGGCACACAACTACTACGAGCTGGTGCGTTCGGGCGGCAGCGAGCAAAACACCACGTTCCCCGGCCCTGGCGGGGTCACGGCCCTGAATGCCATCAGCAACCCCACCCTGGCCACCTGGGACGGCACTGCCTGCCCATTAGGGCTGGAAAACATTGCCGAAGCCAGCGGTGTGATCACCTTCGACGTGGGCACCGTGGGTGAACTCAACAGCATTGTGGAAGATTTCGAGACCATGGACACGTTCAGCGACACTCGCGTGAGCGGCGTGGAAGGACGCTTTGCCAGCTGGAGCTTTGTGCAAGCCTACGTGGCCGATGACGAGCACTTTGGCAGCACGCACGAGTGCAACATGGCCATGCCATCCACACTCACCATGGACAACGACATTGATGCCGACATCTACCGCATCACCATCGATGCCTACAATCCGTCGAGTCAGGAAGCCAAGCTGCAACTGGCCTACTCGCTCGACGGCGGCAAAAGCTGGAAAAACTTTGGTGCAGCCATGCCGACAGCGGGCAACGAAACCTCGCTGCTGTCGTGGCGACCGCAGTTCAAGCAGCCCGTGCGCTTCCGCATCACACGCAATGCTGGAAACAAATCGCTGCCGTTGCACATCGACAACATCACCATCCACTTTGTGGGCAACCAGCGCACCGTGGAGATGCTTCGCGGCGATGTGGACGGCAATGGCGTGGTGGATGTTGACGACCTGAACATCATCATCAACGTGATGCTGCACAAGGCCAATGCAATCGACTATCCCGCTGCCGATGTCAACAACGATGGAGCTATTGATGTGGACGACATGAACATCGTGGTCAACATCATGGTGGGCAAAGAGTAAGGAAAGAGCCGAGAACCAAGAACCAAGAACCGAGAACCAAGAACCGAGCAAGATGCGAGATGCGAGAGCCGCATTGCGCACTTGTAGCTCGAATCTCAAAAGAACCGAGAACCAAGAGCGCAATCAGTCGGTAGGTCGCAAGGCACCGCCTTGCGAAACCCTGCCGCATTGCGCACTTGTAGCTCGAAGCTTGACGCTTGTTTACGACCACTTGAATCTGCACACAATTTTTCAGTAAGTGTTGCGTTATAAGAATATAAAGCAATTTAAGAACTATGAAACAATCACGACTTTTGATGCTGCTCGTTGCCTTATTGATGGTTGGGCAGCTGCAAGCCGACGACATCGAAATTAATGGCGTGTCGTATGAGCTGAACAGCGATGGCACATTGCGCGTGGTAGAACATTGGCCCTATTATTCGGGCGAGGTCACCATTCCCTCGTCGGTAAAGGTGGATGGTGTCACCCGCAAGGTCACAGCCATTGCCCCCAGAGCTTTTGCCAACTCGGCCGACCTTACCGCTGTGAACCTGCCATCCACTATCACCAGCATTGGCTTCGAGGCTTTTGCCAACTGCACCTCGCTCGCCTCGTTCACGTTTCCCAACTCGCTCACCGACCTGGGCATCCGCACGCTGGTGGGGTGCTCGTCACTCACCACGGTGAACTTCGGCACAGCCATCACCAGCATACCCTATGGCACTTGCATGAATTGTTACAGCCTCACCCAGGCCGTGATTCCCGATCAGGTGACCACCGTGTGCGGCTATGCCTTTGCCAACTCCTATATCGACGGGGTGTCGTTTGGACAAAACATCTCCACTATCGAGCCATATGCTTTCGACAACTGCACCCGCATGCGGCGCGTCGAGGTGTCGAACTTGGCCGGGTGGTGCCGCATCAAGTTTGACGAATACTCCTACAACCCGCTCAACCTCGCCCGCCAGCTCGTGGTTAACGGCGA
Source organism: Muribaculaceae bacterium (assembly GCA_017545095.1). The sequence continues at coordinate 10,630 of JAFYCU010000169.1, forward strand.
AAGTGTGCGTTACCTGAAAATTCCTGAGGGCGTGAACGAGATGCTCCCCTACACCTTCACCAACATGAGGGTGGACTCGGTGCAGATACCCCACTCCATCACCAAGTGCGACATGATGTCGTTCTACAAGAGCGAACTGCGCACGATGCGCATCCCCGACTGGGTCACCGAAGTGTATGCGCCTTTAGGTCTTAGTTTGCAAAACCTCACAACGGTTTCCATTGGCAAAGGTGTCAAGGTGATTGAACCCGCCACATTCAGCGGAACCACAAAGCTCACCAAGCTCACCCTGAGCGAGGGACTCGAGGAAATCCGAGCCACCGCGTTTGCCAACACGGCCGTGACTGATTTGGTGATTCCCAACAGCGTGCGCGTCATCGACCAAGCATTTGGCTTTGCTCGAATCAAGAAGCTCACCATTGGCAGCGGCTTGCGCGAAATCAAGGACTATGCCTTCCACAACGATTCGGCACTGGTCGAGATTCACGTTGCCGTGCCCAATCCGGCTTTGATTGAGTTCACAGGGCCTGGGCCGTTTGCCCAATTGGTGACCAGCAAGCCAAACGTCGACAAGACAAAGTGCGTCCTCTATGTGCCACGCGGCAGTGTGGAGCTTTACCGCAACTATCCCGTGTGGGGTGAGTTCACACACATCGAGGAGGATAACAGCCTGGCCATTCCAGGCGATGCCAATGGCAATGGCTCGGTCGACATCGAGGACGTGAACCTGCTCATCAACGCGCTACTGAACAAGCCCACCGGCGACAGCTTCAATCCCACAGCCGCCGACGCCAACGGCGATGGCAGCATCGACATCGACGATGTGAACATCGTCATCAACATCATGCTCGGCAAGGGTTAACCGCAGCACTCAGCCACATCGAGCCGACCGACACCACCCTGGTGCCGGTCGGCTTTGGTTTCACCCCCATAGAAACCTTTCGGACAAGCCTCCCACCCCATCGCCTGCAAGTGTATCAACGCTGCGAACCGCCGATTGACCTTGCCGACGGGACGACAAGCACGCTAACTTTGCAGCCCAGTATCAACAACAATGAGCTTTTACCATGGAGGAAATCAAAAAAGTGCTTGAAGAAAACCAACGCCGCAACGCCTTGCTTCAGGCCGTCGCCTACGACCCCGTGAGCGGAAAGGGCTGTGCCGGACCACGGGTGCTGCACGGCACGCAGTGGCTTCCGCAGGCTCTGCTCGACGAATGTCCACACTACGATGCCCTGTCACCGTTGGAACAGCAGCGCTGCCGCGTGCGTCACGACTTCGAATACTGGTGTGCCACCTGTGCCACTGTGATTGAGAAAACCTCGGGGCGGCCAGTGCCGTTTGTGTTGAACGCCCCGCAGCGGCGCGTGGCGGCCGAGATGGAGCGACAGCGGCTGGCCCACATGCCAGTGCGCATCATCATGCTCAAAGCACGCCAGTGGGGTGGCTCCACGCTGGTGCAGATGTATATGGCCTGGATGCAGCTGGTGAGGCACAAAGGGTGGAACAGCCTCATTTGCGGACACCTGCACCAAACGTCGCGCTCCATCAAGGGGATGTACAGCCTGCTGCTGCGACACTATCCACCCCACCTGCCCACCGACGAAGACCAGCCGCTCGCCTTCCGCAATTTCGAGGGTGCCCGCGATGTGCAGGTGCTCACCGGGCGCGAATGCCAGGTGATTGTGGGCACGGCGATGAGCGAGGATGCCGTGCGTGGCTACAATCTGGCCATGGCACACCTCACCGAAGTGGCTTTCTGGCCCAACACGCGCAAGCACTCGCCGCACGACGTGATGCGAGCGGTGAACGGCACCGTGGGACGCATCGAAGACTCGGTGATTGTGCTCGAATCCACCGCCAATGGCGTGGGCGACTTCTTCCACACCGAGTGGTTGCGAGCCGAGGCGGGCCGAAGCGACAAAACACCCATCTTTGTCCCTTGGTACGAAATCGAGATTTACCGTTCGCCTGTTGACGATGCCGAGAAACTGTGGGCCGAAATGGACGAATATGAGCACAAGCTATGGGACAATGGCCTTACGCTGGAGATGATTCAATGGTATCACGACAAACGTCCCGACTCCTTGAGCCATGCGTCCATGATGGCCGAGTTTCCCACCACGGCCACCGAAGCTTTTGTGTGCTCGGGCAACGCGGTGTTTGCGCTTGAACACCTCGACCAGCTGCGGCACAACTGCTTTGCGCCGCTCATGTGCGGCGATGTGGAAGGCGATACCCGCAGTGTGCGCAACGTGCACTTCGTACCGGCCAGCAACGGATTGCTCAAGGTGTGGAAGCATCCCAAACCCGGTGAACGCTATGTGGCGGCCGTCGACATTGGCGGCCGCAGCGACAGGGCCGACTACTCGGTGATTGCCGTGCTGTGTATCACCGACCTGCGTAACCATCGACCGGAGGTGGTGGCGCAGTGGCGCGGACATATCGACCACGACCTGCTGGCCTGGAAAGCTGCGCAGATTGCCGAGCTTTACAACCACGCCCTGCTCATCGTGGAGAGCAACACCTGGGAATCGCATGAGTCGAAGAGCATCAACGGGGAGTTCCTGCTCACCATGCTGCGGGGAGCCGGCGTCAACCTATATCAGCGCGACAAGCAGCACTCGGGATTCCACACTGATGTCGGCAACAAGTCACAAATCATTCACCACCTCATCAGCTGCGTGCGCGACCAGCGATATGTGGAGCACGACAGCGAGGCGGTTGACGAAATGATGTACTACGAGAACCAGCCCAACGGAGGCTTCGGAGCGCGTAGCGGACACCACGACGACATACTCATCACCCGTGCCATCGCCCTGTGGGTGGTGATGATTGATGAAGGCTACCAGCCACCACAGCGCACGCCCATCACCAGCCGAGATAAGCAGTACCTGATTGGGGAGCCACACCAACTGAACCTGTGGGGCGACACATAGCTTCAGAACTTATGAATATCATTTTACCAACTTTTTATCTACACTTATCATGAAAACACAAAATCTTCGCAAGAGCGAACAAACGCCCGATGCGCTGGTTGTGGTTGGGCAGCCTGTGCGTGCCGGTCAAGTGCCTGCGGGGCATGAACTAGTGCTGCGTGATGGCGAGCGGTGGCTCACGGTGCACAACGGCCAGCTGTGGTGCAACGGCACGGCCTTGGCGGCGGTGTCCGGCACATTGGTGGGCGTGCACCGCGTGGGGGCTCTCGTGGTGGTGGCCGGCAGCGAGGGGGTGGTGTACCTCACCGAGCGCAATGGTGCGTTGACCCCGACCAGCATGGGCGATGCGCTGCCCACGCTGACGCTCACCCAGCAACCGTCGTCCACACTCACCGCCGCACTGCCGACCATGTCGTTTGCTTCCCCCTACGTGCGCTGGCAAGCCCCGCTGCAACAGGCCGACGTGGCCTCGCTCACCGCGGCGCTGCGCAGCTGCTGGCTGTCGCTCACCGCTCAGGCCGAAGCCATGGCTTTGCGCCACAGCCCCTGCCAGTTTCGCTATGGGGTGCGTTTGTGGGACGACTCCTACTTGTGGATCAGCGCACCTGTGACCCTGGGCGACGACCTGGTGGCGGGGGCTTCGCGGGTGCGGGTGGCAGCCACCGTCGAGGGTGGTGAGGTGACGGGGGTGCCGGCCACCACGCTGGCATTGCCCACCTACACGCTGGGCATCGCCGTGGCACGCGGTGTGGATGCCGCTTGGCGGCAGGTGGTGAAAGCCGTGGATGTGCTCGCCACACAACCCGCTCCACTCGTGCGGGACACCTCGACAATCGACTACAGCGTATACACCAACAGCACCCGCCAACCTATGCTCGACTATGGTTTCGCGGTGTGCAGCCCCACGCAGGTGGAGCGCGTGCTGGCAGCCAGCCGCTGGACGGTGGTGGCCTCGACAAGCGACTTTGAGGCCTTGGAGCAAGGACGCTGGGTGGAGAGCGGCGACCGCCCCGACACCGCACTCACATGGGAGCAATGCCAAGCCGCCACAGCTGGAATAGCCACACGACCGCTGGTGGCCACACTGGTGTGCAACGGTCGCCTCTACGCCGCCGATGCTCAAGGGTTGATGACCACCAGCCGCGCCGGCAATCCGCTGGTGAGCGAGCGGCAATGTGTGGTGAGCGGTGCCCAGCTGCTGGGGCTGGCCGCCGTGCCACGCTCGCTCTATTCGGGCGGCTTCGGGCGTTACCCCGTGTATCTGTTCACCAGCGAGGGGGTGTTTGCGCTGCCGCTGACCGCGCAAGGGGTGTATGGCGAGCCGCGACTGCTCTCGCGCGAAGTGCTGCAAGCGGGCACACGGCCCGTGGAGGCGGGGCGCGATGTGTACTTCACCTCATGGCGTGGCCACCTGTGCCGCCTGCGCGGTAGCGAGGTGACGATGGTGCGCCGCAATGCCGACATGCGCTCGATGGCATGGGATGCCGAGCACAGCGAGTTGTGGGGCATCGACAGCCAGAGGCAGGTGTGGGCTCTCATCAACGACGAGCACCTCGACCAGCGCACCATAGCGGCAACGCACCTGTGGGGCACGGTGGGGCAGGCGCTGGCGGTGGCGGCCGACGGCACCGTGCGCGACCTGACACGAGAGCAGGATGCCGTGATGGCGGTGGAATGGCTCAGCGATGCCCTGCCCTGCAAACGCCCACCCAAGCAAGCGATATGGCACGTGTATGGCGACCAGGTGGCGTTGCAGCTCGATGTGCTGGGCGAGCGCGGCGTGAGCTGCCACGGTTTTGTGGTGGGCCGCCTCACCGCCACCGGCCGCGTGGCGGCCCCGCTGCCCATGGTGCTCTTCGCCCCACCCCTGCGCACCGTGCGCACCCACATCACCGGCACTGCCAGCTCCGGCACGCTGATGATGAGATGCGAAATAAGGCCCTAAATCCCCCCAAAGGATAAAGCTTTAGAAAGTCTAGTAAATTTAAAACCCAAAATGAGTCCAATGGGGCGCATGCACCCCGCTGGACTCATTTTGGGTCGGGCATCAGCCCAACAGGCTTTTTCTTTACTTCAGCACCTTGGTGGTGGAAGTGGTGCCGTCGGCATAGCGGTTGACCACGATGTTCACTCCACTGAAAGGACGGTCGCTGGTGCGTCCAGCCATGTCGCAGTAGGTGGTCGACACCGGGCAACGGTTGGCGTTGACATCGGTCACTGCCGTGGCAGTGGTCTCGGCACCGATGGTCATGTGGGTGATGCGCACATGCGAGGTGGGCTTGAGGACAACCTTCTCGGCCACGCCACTCCAGGCTCCCGACTTGCCATCCTGCTCATAGGTGTAGCCCTCGGGGGCATACTGGCTGAAGTAGGCCGAGCCATAGTTGTAGTCGGTGCACTGAAAGGCGATGTCGGTAATCACACCATCCTCGGCCTCGACAGTCATCTCGGTGAGGGCAAGCACCACATAGTAGTTGGCATTGTCCATGTGCGACATCGTCACAGTCACACCATCTTTGGTAACCGACGTGGCACCCACATCGGTACCCGGCGTGAAGTCAACCTGTACAGCTGCGGCAACGCCACAAACCAACGTAGCTAACGCAAAGAATGAGAGTAATTTTTTCATCATAAATAATTTAGGGTTATAAGGTTAGTAAATAGTTATGAGTCATGAGGGGTTTGGGGAGACCATGAACTTGGCTCTTGCATACTCGGTTCTCGGTGCAAAGTTAGCAATAAAACGCGATGTGGGCAACTATTTGGGCAAAAAGCTCACTTTTCGGTGGTTTATTGGGTCAAGATGATGTTGATAAGCGCGTTGATGTCGGTGACATCAATCTGCTGGTTGCCATCGATGTCGGCCCGCGGGTCATAGGCGTTTTCGCCTGCGAGGACGAGCGACACCACTGCGTTGACATCGGCCACATCCACCACTCCATCGCCGTTGATGTCGCCGAGCAATATCGGCTCCTCCTCGGGCTGCAACACGGTGTAGATTGACGTGCCACGCGCACTCACCAGTTCACCGCCGCTGAAATAGTATATCCACGCGAAATAGCGGTGGCCAAAGCTCAGTTCATCGAAGTCGAAGCTCAAATCGATGGAGTCGCCCGGCTGGAGCTGCACATGCGTCGACTTGGTGTGTATCGATGTGCCGTAGTTGCCGTAGGTGACACGGAACAGGCGCACGGAGATGTCTTCGTCGTAGGCATTCATGCCGGTGTTGGTGACCGTGGCCTGCACAGCGAAGCGGTTGCTGGTGACGATGCGGTTCTCGGCGTCGGTGACGTTCAGCACCTGCAGGGTGGCGTCGAGGTGTGCAGTGTCCATCGGGGTGATGGTGAGTGTGCGCGAGGCCAGCTGCCGCGTGCCGTCGTCGTTGAGGGCGAGGGTGATGGTCTTGCGGCCGGCCTCAGTGGGCACGAAGCGGAAGTGGATTTCGCCCGTTTCGCCCGGCTCCATCTCGGGTTGCGCCGCCGAGGTGAACGTGCCGTCCACCAAGAGGTATATCAGGTCGTAGCGCGAGGGGCCATTGTTGGTGACCGTGGCCGTCACATTCACCGCCTTGCCTTGGTGCAAGGTGCCAGCAAAGGTGATGTCTTGCACGGTATAACTCGATTCGGCCGCCGTGCCATAGCCCGTGATGGTGCAACGGTTGGCATTGATCACCACCTTGATATAGCTCTCGTCGGCACCAATACACAGCTGCCAATTGTTGGCATCTCGCACACTGCATATGGGCTTGATGTAGTAAGTGCCGCTGGTTCGGTTGGCTCCGAAGCTCAGGATGCGCGAGTTGGTCGACACATAGTTACCCACCTTGAGGTTGGTCACATAGCTGGTGTAGAGTTTGTCGAGCAGCTTGCCGTCGGCATCAAAGAAGCCCCATCCAAAGTCGAAACTGGCCACCTGCGAGGTGTAGTTGAAGAAGCGGTTCGACACGCGGGCGGTGAAATTGCCCGAGTTATAGGAGCGTGTGGTGGACACCTCGCCCAGCGTGAGTCGCGTGCTGGTCATGATGGGTTCGCCGGCCTGTTCGGTGCCTGGCTCCAGCCCGATGGCCATCGCCTGGTTGTAGATGTAGCCATAAGCTCCCGCCGTGCTGCCAATGCCTTGTGCGCTGGGGTTGAGCACGCTGAGCACAAAGTAGCCATCGCTCTGGCTGTTCCAGCCCCAGTTGATGTGGAAGCGTCCCTGGTCGTCGCAGCCGTCGCACACAAATGAGTGTCCGCCCGAGCTCTTGTTACCGGCATAGGCCACGGGTCGGCCGGCGGTGAGTTCGTCGTGCAGCATCTGCTCCCAGTCGGCAGTGCTGTAGCCCAGACGGCTCACGTAGTGGGCCGTGGCCTTGTAGCCAAAATAGGTGGCCAGCGCAAAGGGAATCAGGGCCGTGGAGGCATTCGACGTCGTCTTGAGGAAGTCCATCGACAGCGCTTGGTCGCAATACTGCATGAGCGTGGCCACAGCGCGTGCCGAGACGCTGGTGGTGTCGTTGGTGTAGTACATATCGTGCATCGCCTCCCAGTTGAAATCGACCGGCTCCAGCTTGAGCATGAAGATGGCGTTGGTGCTGGTGGTGTAGGAGGGTATGGTGGTGGTGGGTCGTGCGGGCCACTGGTGGTAGTGCATAATTTGCGCCATGGCGGTGGCCACACAGCCCGTCACGGCCCGGTTGCCGCTCACCCAGGGCAGGTTGATGTTGAAGGGAGACCCCTGACCCCAGTGCGAGGTGAGCAACGGAGCCACGGCGCTGCGCGGCGTGAGACGTGCCGGACGTGCACCGCTGTCGAGGGCGGCCATCTGCTCGGCATAGCCGTCAAGCAGGGCCTGCATGGCGGGAGGCATCTGGGTGGCATCAAAGGTGCCATGGTTGCTGTGTGCCAGCACAGCGGGCACGCGGTCGTCGCCAGCCACAATCACAAAGCCACGCTGATTGGCGGCATTGAACACATGGAAGGGGGCTGGAACGCCCGGAGCGGCATGACGGCTGGACATGGCTGCCGGCACAGGCGACGACACATAGCCGCTGGCAATCGTGCGGGCGCGGGCAGCATCGATGGGAGCCGACCACGCCACACCGACGGCACACACGGCCATCAACATGGCCAACAAAGGCAAGTAAACTTTTCGGTAGTTCATATCGTTGAGTTTTAATTCGATTTACAAAGGTAGATAAAATTTGGGAATTATAAGCCAGTCGCCATAAAGAAATTGATTTTCGTTAGGAGCTACGATTTTGTTTTGGTACTTTAGGAATCATCTACCACCAGAGCAAACTTCATGGCCATTTTTCGCAAAAAAATGCCATAAAATGTAGGAAGTTTGCGATTTTTGCTTTAACTTTGCAGGCTAGAATTAACGACAACCATTAGCAGATATTATCAAGAATGAAAAACGTGTTGATTATCGGCTCTACCGGCCAGATTGGGTCGGAGCTGACGATGAAACTGAGAGGCATCTACGGCAACAGCCATGTGGTGGCAGGTTATATCCCCGGCGCAGAGCCTAAGGGCGAGCTGGCCGAGAGCGGTCCCAGCGAGGTGGTGGACATCACCAATGCGCAACAGATTGCCGATGCCGTGAAGAAATACGACATCGACACCATCTACAACCTGGCAGCCCTGCTGAGTGCGGTGGCCGAGAACAAGCCGTTGCTGGCATGGAAAATCGGCATCGGCGGCCTGATGAACACCCTGGAGGTGGCTCGCGAATGCCACTGCGCCGTGTTCACCCCGAGCAGCATTGGTTCGTTCGGCCCCAACTCCCCGAAGGACGGCACACCGCAGGACACCATTCAGCAACCCCGCACGATGTATGGCGTGACCAAGGTGAGCGGCGAGCTGCTTAGCAACTACTACGCCCTCAAGTTTGGCGTTGACACGCGCTCGGTGCGTTTTCCGGGACTGATCAGCTACGTCACCCCTCCGGGCGGCGGCACCACCGACTATGCCGTCGACATCTACTACAGCGCCGTGAAGGGCGAGAAATTCATCTGCCCCATCCAGGCGGGCACGTTCATGGACATGATGTATATGCCCGATGCCTTGCGCGCCGCCATCGAAATCATGGAGGCCGACCCCACCCGACTCGTTCACCGCAACTCGTTCAACATTGCTTCGATGAGTTTCGACCCCGATATCCTCTTCCGCAAAATCAAGGAGTATGTGCCCACCTTCGAGATGGAGTACCAGGTGGACCCCCTGCGCCAAGCCATCGCCGAATCGTGGCCCAACAGCCTTGATGACACCTGCGCACGCCTGGAGTGGGACTGGAAGCCCGAGTATGACCTGGATGCCATGACCCGCGACATGCTCGAAAAACTGCGCATCAAGTTCGGCAAGTAACCGCAAAATCAGACAAACCAACAGTATTGCCGCTCCTCGTGCTACCATCATGGTTGGCACGAGGGCGGCTTTTTTGCACAACAACGGCTCAGCGACCCGTTTTTTGGGTCTAAGCTTTGTCATGTCGCGGAAAAGCCGTATCTTTGCCCTTTAGAACCGCCGCGGAGGCTGCCTTGCGCGTCAGCACCGGCACAAAAGCATTACCAATCATGAATCAGATAGTGAACGACATCCTCTCGCCCGAAGTGACCCTGTGGGGCAGCATCGTGAAACTGGTGCTGAGCCTGGTGCTGGGGTCGCTCATCGGCTTCGAGCGGCGACTCAAAGGGCAGATTGCCGGCCTGCGCACGTTTGCGCTCATTGCCATGGGGGCCACGTTGGCCATGCTCATCAGCATCTACATCCCGCAGGTGTATCTGGGACTGAAAAACGGCGACCCGGGTCGCATCGCCGCGCAGGTGGTGAGCGGTGTGGGTTTTCTGGGCGCCGGGGCCATCATCCAGATGAAAGGGTCGGTGCGCGGTCTGACCACAGCGGCTGGCATTTGGATGACCGCGTGCATCGGTCTGGCCGTGGGAGCGGGCATGTATGCCATCGCCATTGCCGCCACCTTGCTCATCCTATTCATCCTGGTCAACATCGAGCGTTTTGAGCAACGCCGCAACCTGTTGTGGGAGTCGCACATCGTGCGCGTGAAGGTGAAGGGCATCGTGCAGGACCTCGACCCTATGCGCTCGGTGCTGGCCAACGACGACATTCGTGTGAGCAAGGAGTTTATCAAATACGACTACACTAACCAATTCACCATCGTCAACTTCATGGTGCGCATCAAGGAAACGGCCAGCATTCCCAGCGTGTTTGAGCACATAGGCCAGCACTACGACCTGGCCAGCATAGCGCTTACCAACGAGGTGAGCAACTGAGAAGCAACACAGCCGCATTCCATCGTCACCCATCTTCCCCCACCCCATAACACCCCCAAATACCCCCAAAAATAATGGAAACCCTTAATATCGAAAGCCTGATCAACGACTTGGCCCTCATCTTGATGCTAGGTGCCTTCGCCACCATCATCTTCAAGACACTGAAGCAGCCTGTGGTGCTGGGCTATATAGTGGCGGGGTTCATCGCCAGTCCGCATTTCTCGTTCTTCCCGTCGGTGGCCGTGGAGGCCAACATCGAGTTTTGGGCGCAAATCGGCATCATCGTGCTGCTGTTCTCGTTGGGACTGGAGTTCAGCTTTAAAAAATTGCTCGCCGTGGGCGGTTCGGCAATTGTCACCGCACTCATCATCGTGCTGGGCATGATGGGTCTGGGCTTTGTGGTGGGCAAGGTGCTGGGGTTCAAGGCCGTTGACAGCATCTTCCTGGGTGGCATGATTTCGATGTCATCGACCACCATCATCATCAAGGCGCTCACCGACCTGAACATGCGCCAGCGGCGTTTTGTGCCGATGATTTTCGCGGTGCTCATTGTCGAGGACCTGTTTGCGGTGTTGATGATGGTGATTCTCTCAAGCGTTGCAACGGGGCAGAACGTGGCCAGCGGAGAGATGCTTGCGAGCATCCTGCGGCTCTCGTTCTTCCTGCTGATTTGGTTCACGGTGGGCATCTTCTTGCTCCCCACCATGTTTAAGCGTGTGCGGCGCATTATCAGCGATGAGATGCTGCTGGTGGTGAGCATGGGGTTGTGCTTCCTGATGGCGGTGTTCTCGGTCAAGAGCGGTTTCTCGCTGGCTCTGGGGGCCTTTGTGATGGGTTCCATTCTGGCGGGCACCATCGAGGCCGAGCGCATCGAGCGGCTGGTGGGTCCCGTCAAGGACCTCTTCGGAGCCGTGTTCTTCATCTCGGTGGGCATGATGGTGGACCCAGCCATCATTGCCAACAATGCGGGCACCATCGCGCTGCTGTCGGTGGTGGTGATTGTGGGCATGATCGTGTTCGGCACCTTTGGCATGGTCGCCACCGGGCAACCACTCAAGATGGCCGTGCAAAGCGGCTTCACGCTCACGCAAATCGGTGAGTTCTCGTTCATCATCGCCTCGCTGGGCATGACGCTGGGCGTGCTTGAGGACAACATCTACCCCATCATCGTGGCCGTGTCGGTAATCACCACGTTCACCACACCGTTTTTCATCAAGCAGGCCGACCCGTGCTACGGGCTGCTGGAGCGTGTGCTGCCCTCCACATGGACGCGTCTGCTCAACGGCTACAGTGCGCAGGCCACCCAGAGCGAAGCCGCGGAGTCGCACCGCATGTGGAACACCATCATCCGCCGCTATGCGCTGCGCGTGCTGCTCTACTCGGTGGTGGCCCTGGGCATCGTGTATCTGAGCCGCAGCGAGCTGCGCGTGCTGCTCATGCGCTGGCTGGGACCCACCACGGGAGCCTGGACTGGTGTGGTGGTGACCATCGTGGCGCTGTCGCCTTTCCTCTATGCCATCACGCGGCCGAGCATCAAGCGGCACGAGCGCGAAGTGATTGAAAGCGAGATGGGGCGCGTGTCGGTGGTGCCCATCGTGGTGATGGTGATTATGGGGCTGCTCATCTCGATGGCCTTCGTGATGGCGGTGCTCTACCGCTATGCGGTGCTTTCGAGCCAGATGTCGCTGCTGCTGGGCATTGCCGTGGTGCTGATGATTGCGCTGCTCTTCGCACCATTCTACAAGAAACACGTTGCGCAACTCGAGCACCGATTCATCGGCAACGTGAACGTGCGCGAGAATCGCCGCACGGGCCGAGGCCACAACCTGGTGAGCGACCTGCACCTGGCCTATATGCGCGTGGGCAACGACTGTCCCTTTGTGGGCAAACGGCTCAAGAACGCCAACATACGCCAAGACTACGGGGTGAACCTGGTGAACATCCAGCGCGGCGGCCGCTACTACCCCGTGCCTTCGGGCGAGATGCGCATCTTCCCCGGCGACATGCTGGGGGTGATTGGCACCGACGAACAAATCCAGCAGATGCTGCCGCTTGTCGAGGCTGGCGAAGAGCCGCAGCCGACAGCCGTGGGCGACACGCGATTCACGCATTTCACCATCGGCGAGCAGTCGCCACTGGTGGGCAAGCAACTCGTCAATGCCCGTCTGCGCGAGGACTACGAGTCGCTCCTGGTGGCCGTGCAACGCGGCGACGACAATTACGAGAACCCCACGCCCGACTTCGAGTTCCAGCCCGGCGACGTCCTCTGGATTGTGGGCGACCCAAAACGCCTCGCCACACTGATATGACACCCGAAAAAAACCAGAAATAGCAGGCACCCCGACCAAAAAAACAAGCCAGTGAGCTCATGCTCACTGGCTCTTTTTCGGGTCGGGGTGAGAGGACTCGAACTTCCGACCTCCACGTCCCGAACGTGGCGCGCTAACCAACTGTGCTACACCCCGAATCCTTGTTTTGCGCTGCAAAGGTAGGCATTTTCTTGCAACTGACAATGGATTTTGCGATTTTTTTTCATCCAAAGCGATTTTTCGGCCCTTTTTTGCTAATTTTGCAGCCTGAAACTTATGTGTGGAATGAAACATTTTGAACTCATCGCGGTCGCGTTGATGTGCGTGCTGCTGTGGTCGTGCCACACCTGCGACTTCACCATCGAGGGCGAGATCAAGGGTCTGGGCACGCAGAATGTGCGCATCACCTATCTGGCCGACGACGGCGTGGCCACCGAGGTGGTGACGGCCGAACAAGGACGGTTTGCCTTCACGGGCAGCAGCAACCGCCTGACGGTAGTGGACATCGCCGATGCACAAGGCTCTTCCATCATCCGTGCCGCCGCCATCAACGGCGACCGGCTGACCATCAACGGCGAGCTGGAGCATCCCGAACTGATAGCGGTGGAGGGCAGCGAAGTGAACGAGTTGTGGACGCAGTTCCGCACCGAGCACAGCAAGCTCTATGCGCGTGCTGCGGGCAGCGAACGCGACCAGGCCATCGAGCAATGGGTGGGCGAGCATCGCCAGCAGGCCACATCGGCATTGCTGCTGCTTTTCGACCACAGTGCTCCGCTCAGCCCCACGGCCCAACAACTGCTTACCGCCATCGCCCCCGAAGTGCGCCCCGATCACCTGCTGGCGGCGGTGGAAGCCCTCGCCAACTACCTCTCGCGCGGCGCGGCATCCACGATGCGCACGCTCACCCTGTGCGGCACTAGCGGCGACTTCGAGACCCTGCATGCCGACGGACACCCTATGGCCATTTACTGCTGGTCGATGGCCGATGCCGACCGCGTGGCGGCTTTCGAGGCCTGCAAGCATCTTGCTGAACGTGGCGTGGTGGTGGCCGATGTGCTGCTCGATGCCGACACCACGGGGTGGGCCGCCAAGCGGCAAGCCGCCTCGCAGCTGTGCCACTACTGGTCGCCCACTGGACCTATGGACGAGTCGCTCAAGCCGTTGCGCATCGCCTCGGTGCCATGGTTTATCGTGGCCGACTCCACAGGCAACATTTGCTATCGGGGTTCCTCGCCACAAGAGGCCTTGAAGGCTCTTCCTTAATTTTTTTGCAATATTTGGGGCTCTATTCCGTTATTTCGTTATACCTTTGCACCACATTAGCGCATCACAATCATGAAACGCATCATCTGTTACCTGCTCATCGCCTTGGCCGCTGCGGTGGCTGTGCCTGCCCACGCACAGGTGGCCATCGACCAGCTTGAGCTGCCATCAACCTTGCAGAAGGTGTATGCCGGCTACTATCACTTTATTGAGCCGGCCACCGGCGACACGCTCATGATGTTGGTGATGAACAACATCACCATCTATCCACGCGAGCGGTTCCGCAACAAGGCCGAGGAGGAGTTCTACTGGAAGACCGTGCGCGATGTGAAACGCACGCTGCCCTATGCCAAGCTCATCTGCTCCACGCTGCTCGAGACCTATGAGTATATCGACACCTACCAGAACGAGAAGGAGAAGCAGGCCTACCTCACGCAATTCGAGAAAGCCATCTTCAACGAATACAAGCCCGTGATGAAGAAGATGACCAAAAACCAGGGCAAGATGCTCATCAAACTCATCAACCGCTAGACCAACCAGAACAGCTACAACATTGTGAAGGCTTTTCTAGGCACGTTCCGCGCCGGATTCTGGCAAACCTTCGGCCGTTTCTTCGGCGTGAGCCTGAAGCAAGGCTACCATCCCACCAAGAACAAGGAGGATGCCATGATCGAGCGCATCTGCGTCCGCGTGGAGCAAGGCACATTGTGACATCGCCGCACCAAACCCCAAGGCCTCCCCAAACCCCGTAGGCCCGCATCGTGGTGCGGAACCACAGGCATTGGAATCATAATGCCCGCAAAAAGTTTTGCGCATTCCAAGATTAATTGCTTACTTTGCAGTCTTAAAAACCAAGGAGGACAATAATCGGCAATGGCCGAGACTTTTTGGGTCATTTGCTCATTTGGTTGTTTTGATTTGAAACTTAGTATCATATCTATGTCACGAACGCTTGAAATTCGCATCGCCAATGTTGATGCACTGCCCGCTGCCGCCCGCCAGCTGATGGCCGAGATGGGCAACTACACCGTGTTTGCCTTCTACGGCCCCATGGGAGCCGGCAAGACCACCTTTATCAACGCCCTGTGCCGTGAGCTAGGCGTGCAGAGCGACCCCACCAGTTCGCCGTCGTTTGCCATCATCAACGAGTATCGCAGCGACACCACCGCCGAGCTGATCTACCACTTCGACTGCTACCGCCTCGAGAGCGAGGCCGAGGCCGAAGACCTGGGAGCCGAGGACTACTTCGACTGTGGCGCGCTGTGCCTGATTGAGTGGCCCGAGCGCATCGCCAACCTGCTGCCCGATGACACCGTGCGCATCGACCTGAGCGTGGACGAGGCCAACGACAGCCGCCTGATGGTGGTCACCTTTCCCGAATGAGGAAAGGGACTAACGCTGAAGCAATGAGAGCCCTTGTTGCCCTAATTGTGTGGGTGCTCGCCGCATGGCCGAAGTAAATCCCGGCGCGGCTGATGACCATGACAAATGCAGGATGTGCTGGCCGGATGGCCAAAGCATGTCAACCGCATCATAGCAACGATGGCAAGGCACTAAAAGCAAAAAGTGGGAAATCAACCAACCCGTTATTCTCGCGTGGATGCGACAAGCTGGCGCGGAAAGCCTTTTCGGGTGCAAAGTTCTTGAATACACAAAGGCAAATCACAATATTCGGTCGAAAAACGTGGTAACATATCACATTTTTCGACCATAAGTCAACTTTGGCGACTGGCTTCGATGTTTGAAACGGCGGCATCTTGGAGGCTCAAAACCAAATTCGTTCCTCATTTATTTTGTACTTCGCCCGATTTGCACTACCTTTGCCCTCGGAAGTCGCATCACCGGCGGTTGTGTATGCTGCGGGTGCCGCAGCCCATTCCTCGCAGCGAGCGGGCAACCTCACCACCCATCACCATGCTTCACTACATTCACGTGCGGTCCACCGCATCGACTAATAGCTACCTCTCGCGCTTGGCGGCTCAGCTGCCGGGCGACACGGTGATCTGCACCCACCACCAGACGGCGGGGCGCGGTCAGCGCGGCAACAGTTGGGAGGCTGAACCGGGAAAGAACCTCACGTTCTCGCTGCTGCTCAAGCACCCCGATGTGTTGCCCCGCGAGCAGTTTTTAATCAGCGAGGCGGTGTCGCTGGCCATTACCCAGGCCGTGGCCGAGCTGGGGGTTGAGGCCACCGTGAAGTGGCCCAACGACATTTACTGCGGCGACCGCAAACTGTGTGGCATCCTCATCGAGCATGTGCTTGACCCTGGCGGCATTGCACACACCGTGGTGGGCGTGGGGCTGAATGTGAACCAAACCACCTTTGTGAGCGACGCGCCCAACCCGGTGTCGCTGGCGCAGCTCACGGGCGGCGAACACGATGTGGAGGCGTTGCTGCGGCAGGTGTGCGAGGGCATCGTGGCCCTCTGCCACTTTGGCAGTGACAGCGACCGCCAGGCATTGCACGAGCGGTATTTGAAGCATCTCTACCGCAACGATGGCCGCGAGCACCCCTTTGCACTGCCCGATGGCACACCGCTTTGGGCCACCATCGCCGGGGTGGAGCGCGACGGAATGCTCGTCCTCAGGCACAGCAGCGACAACTCGTTGCATCGCTATGCCTTTAAAGAAGTGAAACATATCATCAACAATATCACATTATGAACATAGCAGTGTATTGCAGCAGCAAATTTGGCTTGGACATGCGCTACATCGACCTGGCCCGCGCCGTGGGGCACTGGATTGGCGACCATGGGCACACGCTCGTGTATGGCGGCGTGGATGCCGGTCTGATGCATGTGGTGGCCATGGCGTGCCATCACAGCGGCGGACGCGTGGTGGGCGTGATCACGCGCAACTTTGCCTCGATGGCCGACGACGTGGTGGACGAGCTGGTGACCACCGACGACCTCAGTCAGCGCAAGTCGCACATGTACCGCATCAGCGACCTGCACGTGGTGCTGCCCGGCGGCCTGGGCACCATCGACGAGTGGATGGCAACGCTCTCGCAATGGGTGGTGGACAAGCGAGAAGGCGTTGGCATGATTATTGCAAACATCGAGGGTATGTACGACGCCACGTTGCTGCAGCTGCGCCAGCTGGCCTCATCGCCCTTTGCCGGCCAGCACCATCTCGATGCCATGGCCGTGGCCACCGACACAGAACAATTGCTCAACGCGCTCAATGTGGCCTCCCCCACCCCCCCAAGAGGGGCTTACAGAAACTGAAAACTAATAACTGATAACTGACAACTGAACACTGGTTATGAAACGATTTTTATTATTAGCTGTCACGGCAACAGCCATCTCGGTCGGGACCAACGCCCAAAGCATGAAAATGGTGGTGGATGCTCGCGGCAATGTTGAGGGCCGCTATGTGAGCACCAACAACGACACCTACACCGTCATGGTGCAAGACACTGGCACGGTGCCCAAACGAGGGCACAAAGTGGTCACCTTCAGCGCTGCGAAAGGACAAGGTGTCATCTTCCGCGACCAATCGCGCAAGGGCAACATCAACGTGCGCCGCAGCGCATCGGTGAAGGCGGCCATCGTGGCCAAAATCGCCGACACCACCGCTATGGGTTACGTGCCCGAATGCTATCCCTGTCTGGGCAAAACCAGCAACGGCTGGTACAAAATCCGCATCGATGGCAAGGTGGGCTACGTGCGCGGCGACCTGGTGGAATGGGACGGAATGTGCACGTTCTGAAACGAGAAACAAGAGGCAAGCAACAAGAACCAAGAACCAAGCCCCAAGAGCACAATCAGTCCGCAGGTCGCAAGGCACCGCCTTGCGAAACACCGCCGCATTGCACCGCTTGTCTACTCGTAACTCATCACTCGTAACCCATCACTCACTCCTAAAACAAAGCAACAATGAAAAGCAAAGTCTATACGCTCACTGGCGACAGTGGCACCACGGCATTGGTGGGTGGCCAGCGCGTGAGCAAGGATGACGTGCGCGTCGAGGCCTACGGCACCATCGACGAACTGAACGCCCATATCGGTCTGCTGGCACAGAGCAGCCAGCTCGACACCACCGGCATGGCTCCACTGATTCGAGCCATCATGAACAAATTGTTCAACATCGGAGCCTATTTGGCCACAGTGAACGACAGTGCCGACACCCCAGTGTATGGCCTCGGCGATGCCGATGTGCAGGAGCTGGAACGCGCCATCGACGAGATGGACGAGGAGCTGCCTCCCTTCCGCGGCTTTGTGCTGCCGGGCGGCAGCCGACTCAGTGCGCGCTGCGACATCTGCCGCACGGTGGCACGACGTGCCGAACGACGCATCATCACCCTCTCGCACTCGGCTCCAGTCAATGCCATTGTGCTGAAATATGTGAACCGATTGAGCGACTTTTTCTTCGTGTTAGCAAGATTTAACAATATCCAGAACCAATTTGAGGAAATTTATTGGGATAAAAATGCTTGAAGTTCCAAACAAATGCACTACCTTTGCGCACTTTTTTGAAACGACAATAACACTTTAAAGCAACTATACTATGTATTGGACACTGGAACTGGCTACAAAACTGGAAGATGCACCCTGGCCCGCCACCAAGGACGAGCTCATCGACTACGCGATGCGCACGGGTGCCCCTATGGAGGTGATTGAGAACCTGCAGGAAATCGAAGACGAGGGCGAAACCTACGAGTCGATCGAAGACATCTGGGAGGACTACCCCCGCAGCGACGAGGACTTCCTCTTCGACGAAGAGGAATATTGATTGATGCTTGCAAGCACCACCACCGCCACCTGCTCGCCACGCTCCAAAACGCACAGCGGCAGGTGGCGTGTTGTGAACACACCAATAGTCAATGGCCATGCTACCGCAAGCCTTCATCTCACAACTACAGCAACTGCTCCCTGACGATTGGGTGCGTTTGTCCGATGCCATCACGGGCAGTGCCCCCGTGGTGAGCGTGCGTGTGAACGCTCACCGCCATGCCGATGTGCCCGTGGATGCGCAGCGCGTGCCATGGTGTCCCACAGGCTTCTATTGCCTGGAGCGACCGGCTTTCACCTTCGACCCCGACCTGCACGGCGGACGCTACTATGTGCAGGATGCGTCGTCGATGTTCATCGGTCATGTGTTGCGCACGCTTGCCGGCGGCGAGCCGCTGTGCTACCTCGACCTGTGTGCTGCTCCCGGCGGGAAAACCACGGCAGCCCTCGATGCACTGCCCACAGGGTCGCTGGTGGTGGCCAACGAGCTGGTGCCCGCTCGCGCACGCGTGCTGCGCGACAATGTGGTGCGCTGGGGCAACCCCGGTGCTGTGGTCACCAATGCCACGCCACGGGCTTTGGGTCGTTGCAAGGCATGCTTCGACATCATCGCAGCCGATGTGCCGTGCAGCGGCGAGGGCATGATGCGCAAGGATGCCGAGGCTGTGGAGCAATGGTCGCCGGCGTTGGTGCGTGAGTGTGCCGAGCGGCAACGCGCCATCATCGCCGACGTGTGGCCGGCCCTGAAGCCGGGCGGGCTGCTGATCTACAGCACCTGCACCTATAACCGCGAAGAGAACGAACAAATCGTCGAGCACCTCATCGCCTGCAATGGTGCCGAACCGGTGGCAGTGCCCATCCACGATGCGTGGAACATCCTGCCCGCCATTGGCAGCGAGGTGCCGTGCTATCGCTTCATGCCGCACTGCACACGCGGCGAAGGGCTGTTCATGGCCGTGCTGCGCAAACCAGGTGAAGCCGCTGCCGACAAGCCGCGCACACCCAAACAGCGCAGTCAAGGCAAGGCGGCCAAGGCGGCAGCCATCCCACCTCAACTACGCAACTGGCTTTTGAACCCCGACACATTCGCCATCAGCATGCAGGGCGATGCCGCAGTGGCACTGCCACTGCAATGGCACCACATGGTGCAGCAGCTGAGCGAGGCCGCAACGGTGCTGCACAGCGGTGTGACAGTGGCAACCCTCAAGGGCGGCAAGCCCGTGCCCGACCACAGCTTGGCGATGAGCACCGCGCTGCGTCGCGAGGCGTTTGCGGCATGTGAGGTCGATTACCCCACCGCCTTGCAGTTTCTGCGTGGCGAGGCACTCACCATCGACGCCCCCAAAGGCTACACCCTCATCACCTATCACGACACCCCATTAGGCTGGGTCAACAACCTCGGCAACCGAGCCAACAACCTCTACCCCAAGCCCCTGCGCATCCTCAGCACCCACGCCCCCACCACCCCACCAAAGGTGCTGTGAACCAACCCCGCATTTGCGGCTTTCAATCAAACAATTAAAGACAATGGATAGAAATTATCTCATGTTGACATTAGTTATCTTTAATTGTGGCTCTGTAACGTTTGGTGTGGGTGTTTTTAGACTAAAGGGGACAAAAGAGTCAAAATAGCTACAAGCTACAAAGTGGCGCATTGCGGTGCTTGTTTACTTGTTTACTCGTTTAAAGTCGTACATTTTTTTGCTCATTATGTTCTTTTAGTCTTATCAACCACCTACACGATTCGTTACAGAGCCTTAATTGTTTGATATTCATTTGTTTTTAATGCGAATCATCAACGCAAACCGTTACAGGGTCTTAATGATGCCGCTCACACATCACAGATGCATGAGCGGCGCGTTTCTATAGCAAATCTTGGAGCAGTAGCCACAAGTGTCCCGAGCCGGGGACTGTGAATTCTGGAGCCATGCGGTGTCCGATTTGTGCGGTCTCGTGGTAGCGTTCGGATGGCACCAGGGCGCGGCAGGCGGTGCGGTTGTCGCCCAGCAACTCGTCGTGGTCGCTGCACAGGATGTGGGTCGAGGGCGTGATATCGAACTCGATGCCACGGAACTCCAGCAGGTTCTCGGGGCCGAAATCAAAGTACCAGTTGCCGTCTTGGCGTGGGTTGAAGTAACGCTGATGCCCCATCATCGAGGGCTGGTTGAGCATGACCTCGGGATTGGTGGCGGGATTGACCGCTATTTTGGTGCATGGCACATGGGCGCACAGCACAAAGTATCCGCCCAGCGAGGTGCCTATGAGCAGGTCGATGTGGTGTTCGGCCACATATCGCTCGATGCGTGCAATGCTCTCGGCGGGATGATGGTTGACATCGATGGCGTGCACCTCACATTCGGGCAGCACCTGGCGCAGGCGGTCCACGGTGGCCGTCTGCGCCGAGCTGCAAAAGCCGTGGATATACAGAATCTTCTTCATGCGGGCCATCGGTGTCACTTCACGGTGATGGTGCACACGCTCACACGGTTCCAGTCGGGCTCGCTGAACATATCGCCCACGCCCTGGCCCTTGGCGGTGATGCGGCTTGCGGCAATCTTGTAGCGGTTCACGAGCAGCGTCTTCACGGCCTCGGCACGCTCGCGGGCGATGCGCTCGTTGATTTCCTTGCTACCCTCGGGCGAAGCGTAGCCCATGATGGTCACGGTGGAACCCTTGTGGTTCTTCAAGAAGGTTGCCACGCGCTCCACGTTGGGCATTTGGTCGGCTGCGACCTGGCTCTTGCCCTGGCCGAAGAACACGTTGCACTCCAGTGTCTCGCTATCGCGGCCCTTGATTACCTTGTCGACGGGTTTTTCGACCACTTTCTCGACCACTTTCTCAACGACTTTCTCCACCACCTTGGTTTCGGGCTGGCGGCTGCGCAGGGCGTTCACCTCGGCATTGAGTGCATCCACATATTGTGCGTCGTAGATGGTCATGTGGTGCGTGTCGTTGCTGTTCATGAAATGGTAGGTGATACCGGCCTGCATCTCCACCGAGGCGTAGTTGGCGTTGAAGCAGTTGGTGCTCTGTGTGGCGTTCTTGCCCATGTTATAAACGATGGCTGGTTTCAGCGACACCGTCCAGGCCTTGCTCTCGCCCAGGTTGATGTTGACGTTCAATCCGGCCTTGGTGTACCAGGAGTTCTGGTCGGCGATTTTGGCTTCGCTGCCATCCTCGAGCGTGTAGGCGCCCGTCTTGTAGCCGTGTCCCCATCCGGTGCCGAGCACGCCTTCCACCTCCACAAATCGCGGTGTGCCCTTGTAGCCGCCAATGGCGTTGGCCACATTGATGGTGGCGAAAAGTCCCACGAGCTGGTGGTCGATGATGGTGGCGCTGTGGGGCAGTCCAATGTAGGCCGTGGGGCGATCCCAGCTGCTGGTGTTGATACTCCACTCGCCTTCCACGCCCAGACCGAGCACGGGCGTGACCTGCTTGCGCAGCTCGGCACCAAACATGGCACGAGCCGAAGGCCAGAAGGGATAGTGCTGCAGCGGCGACACAGCACCAGCCTTGAGCGTTGCCGACCAGTTGTCGGTAAACTTGCTGCCGGCAACAGTAACCTGCGCCTGAGCAGCGGTGAGGCTCAACATAAGAGCCAATGTGAGTAAAATCTTTTTCATGTTACAAACAATTTATATTAGAATTACCTTTTCTGAAATATCAATTTTGCGGTTGCCGACGACATAGCATCGGAGCATCGTTTTTCAATTGCGAAAATTCCTCCATGAGGATGCGGGTGAGTCGGTCGGCACCTAAGCGTGACAGGTGGCTGCAATCGCTGAAGTTTTCGATATCGGAAAACCGTGGGTCGGAGGCATAGTCCCGGCATACGGCACCATACTTTTGTGATAATATGCGGCAAGTGGAGTCGAGCACGGCCAGTTCGGTGCCTCCAATGCGCCGCTGGTAACCTTGCCACACGGGAGTGCTCACCACAAAGAGCTGAATGCCATGCTGCTGGCAGAAGGCAGCCACACGTTCCAAATCGGCACGATTACGCAACACGTATTCCCAATGGATGCCGCTGTATTGGCTGAACACGCGGTCGGCCGAAGCCTGCAACGAAGAAAGGTTGACCTCGTCGGGGCGCGTGGTGGGAATGCCAAATCCCAAACTGTCGCAATTCACCTCGGCATGACCTGTGAGCAGATAGCGCAGCGCGGGAAGAAATTTCTTGTTGACTTGTCGCATGTTGCAGCATTCAAATCCGTAGCGCGACCAGCGGCTGTGCTTGTCGTAGTCCATATAGACCCGATAATAGATGGCGCGTCCCCACTCATCATCCTCAAGGGGGCCATTGAACAAGCCCGTGAAACCGATGTCGAGAATCACATTGCGCAATTGGTGCTTGTTGTTATTATAGTATTGTTGGAGCAAGAACAGGTCATATTCCGGGTTTTGCGACACGTTGGCCACGCTGAAGGCTTGCTGTCCGAGCAGGTGCGGATTGATGCCATAGTAGCTGCGCGAACTGCCCATCACCAGCGTGGTGGCTTCGTGGGCATGCGTGGCCAGCCAAGCGGCCTTGAGCGAATAGGAGTTGGGATAATGGCGCACCAATCCCTCGCAACAGGCAAGCATCATCACCACAAAGGCAATAACCCAAAAGATACGGGTTGCCAAACCTTTCATTCCGTCGTCTTTCTTTGTGGGGTTATCCATCTTACTATAGCCTGCTTAGAATTGGAAATAGATGAAAGAAGTACTGCCAAAGTTGGCCATAAGCATGGTGAGCACGATGAGCGCCGCCACCGAGGCTGTTTCGACCACCACGTTGGCATTGTGCATGAGATGAATGGGTTTGGCATATTCGTCTTTCCACTCCCTGAACATCAGCAAAGCGATGCACAACACACCCTTGGCCGTGTCGTAGAGCCCAAAATTGTAAGGCATCGCAAAGCCGTTGCCCATAGCACCAATCACATGTCCAAACGCCGTCACACTCTCGCTACGGAAAAGCACCGCGCCAAAGGCCACCAGCACAAAGGTGACCAAACGGTTGCTCCATTTATACAGTTCGTTGTTCTTGAGGCCGTGCTGCCGCTCAAAGCGTTTGCGGCGACGGTCGGTAACAGCCACGATAGCCACCAGAATGCCGTGGTACAAGCCAAAACACACATAGGTCCAATTGGCCCCGTGCCATGCGCCAATCACCACCATGTTGAAAATGGTGGCCAAGATCAATCCCCACGTGGCCCAGTTGCGCAAAGCCAGATTCAGCGGCATGAACACGTAGTCGGTGATCCAAGTTGTGAGCGATATGTGCCACCAGCGCCAGTATTCGGCCACATTTTGAGCCATGAAAGGTCGTCGGAAGTTTTCGGCCACACGTAATCTCATCACCTGCGCCACACCGATGGCCATCTCGGAATAACCGCAGAAGTCGGCATACATCTGTATGAGATAGATGGCCGAAGCCAGCAGCAGTGAGGTGGTGTTGTGTGCCGACGGGTCGCCCAGGACGGCATCGGTGTAGGGAGCCCAGCGGTCGGCGATGCACATTTTGATGAACAGACCCCACAGCACGCGTTTGAGGCCGTCGGCCACCCGCGTGGGGATGCACTGGCGCGGTGACGACAATTGGGGCAAGAACAGGCCCGGGCGGTCGATGGGACCCGACAAGATGGTGGGGAAAAAAGCCACAAATGTGGCAAATGCCGTGAAGTCGCGCGAGGGCGCGATATTGCCTCGGTGAACCTCAATCACATAACTCATCAGCTTAAACGTGAAAAAGCTGATGCCCACGGGCATGATAATCGACAGCGTGGAGCGATGAGCCTGCAATCCCATCGAGACCAACAGCTCGCTGAACTGTTCAACGCAGAATCCCAGGTATTTGAAATAAAACAGAACGCCCACTCCAATCAAGACGCCTATGGTGGTCAGTCGGCTGGCTTGCCGGGGCGAGGATTCGTTGCTTTGCTGGATTTTGATGCCCAAAAAGTAGAACAGCACCGTGACAGCGATCAGGAGCGGCACCATGCGCCAGTCGGTCCAACCATAAAAGACATAAGAAGCCAGCAGCAGCCACAGGTTTTGCCACCTCGCCGAGCGGCGCAGCACCGTGAAGTAGGGCAGCAAAACCACCGCAAAAAACGCCCAGAATATCAGCGAGTTGAACGTCATGGCCGAGTCATTTAGAACTGGAAGTAGATAAAGTCCTGTCGAGGAGCCTGCGCAAAGATGATGATCAGCATCAAAGCGTAATATACAGCCCATCGCACTGGCCGATGCGCAAAGAGGCGACTGGCAGGAAACATGAGCGGGTGTGCCACCTGGCGCTGCGACCACTCCACCACAATGAGCGCTGCACACAGTGCCAACGTGCCCAAACCTTGAAGACCCGTAACGTCGAACAGCGACCACGAGCACAGGTGACTCAAAAAGTCGCCAGCTTGATGCAGGTTCTGCGCACGGAACAAAATGCGTCCGGCCGTGACCAGTGAGAACGTGCCCAGCATCATGCCCAACTCACGCAGCGACGGCAGCATGCGTCCCTCGGCCACCTCGGTGGGGAATTTCGACTTTTTGCCGCGAATCACATAGGACGAACATAACAAACCATGGTAGCAACCGTAGCACACAAACGTCCAGTCGGCACCGTGCCAGAGGCCGCTGATGACGAACACGGCCACATTGTTGAATACCGTGCGCCACTTGGGACAACGGCTGCCACCCAACGGAAAATAGACATAGTCGCGGAACCACGACATGAGCGAGATGTGCCATCTGCGCCAAAACTCGGGAATGTTGCGCGCAAAATAAGGGTATTTGAAATTGCGCATCAAGTCCACTCCAAACAATCGGGCGCAGCCAATGGCTATGTCGCTGTAACCAGAGAAGTCGCAATAGACCTGGAATGAGAACAGCACGCAGGCCATGACCAGATTCAAGGCTGTGTGGTCGGCATAGTTGGCCCAGATGGGATTCACAATGGCCGCGCAACGGTCGGCGATGACGAGCTTCTTGAAAAAGCCCCACAGCATCTGCCGACAGCCATCCACAGCGCGAGAGTAGTCGAATTGCCGTGCACGCAGGAACTGCGGGAGCAGATTGGTGGCACGTTCGATGGGGCCGGCCACCAATTGTGGGAAGAAACTGATAAACGCGAAAAATGCGATTGGGTCGCGAGTGGGCTCGATCTTGTGCTTGTACACGTCGATGCTGTAGCTCAGGGCTTGGAATGTGTAGAACGAGATGCCCACCGGCAGGATAATCTTGGCTGTGGGCCAGTCCACCACATTGCCAAAGGTCCCTAACAAATCCACCAAACTGGTGACGAAGAAATTATAGTATTTAAAGGCTGCCAGAATGCCCAGATTGATGACGATGTTAGTTGCGCTTACAGCCTTTTGTCGCCCCCGATGCCCCTCGAAATGCTTGATGAGCAGTCCGCTGCCATAACTGCATGCCGAGGTCAAGGCGATGAGGCAGAGAAAACGCCAGTCCCACCAGCCGTAGAACACATAACTGGCCACCAGCACCAGCAGGTTTTGCCAACGCAATGGCTTGAACACAAACCAGTAGAGCAGAAACACCACTGGCAGGAACAGCAGAAATTCTAACGAAGCAAATGACATGGCGTGATTTTATAGTCCAAAATCTGATTGAAGTAATTGAGTGAAATGCGCTGCACCTTTAGGCGAGAGATGCACAGCATCAATAAAGTCTTCGTCGCGCATACGATCGTCGGCGGTGTAGTCACGGAACTCGGCTCCATAGCGCTCACGGCAATCTTGCACCAGTTGTGCCAATAAGGGTTCTTCATCGTGCCCTTTCTGCTCATACAGCTCATGCCAAATGGGCATGGCCACCAGAATGAAGCGCACATGGTGGCTCTGGCAGAATTGCCCCATTTGATGCAGAAACTGCGCATTATAGGGCATCATGTCGAGGTCGATGGCGTTGTAGCGAGCCAATCCGTTGGCCGTGGCATGCCCCATACGGCTGGCATCGAACCGCCTCGTGGTGGTGATGCCAAAGCCTGTGCTGTCGCAATCGAGCTGGCTCTCGCCGGTGAACACCCAGTTCAGCGCATGGGGCAACTTCATCTTAAATCGCTCGGGATTGAACAGTTCCATGCCATAACGCGAGAGCACGCTGTGTTTGTCGCAGCCTGCATACAGACGATAGTAGGTGCAGCGGTAATCGTCCCACGACGACCGCTCAAGCGGTGGGTCAAACACGTTGCTGTAGTCCATCTGCACGACCACGTTGCGCAATTCTCCTGCATCGGCGAAATAGTGCAGCAGGTAGAAACAGTCATATTCCAATGTCTGCGACACGTTGGCCAGGTTCAAGGCATGGTCAAGGCTGTCGGTGAAGATGCCGTAATAGGCTCGCGAGTTGCCGAATACCAGTGTGTGTGCTTGGGCATGTTGTGTGCTTGCAAGATGCGCCTTCAAGCCATAGGAAGTGGGATAGCTGCGCACCAGCCACTCGCCCAGCGCCAACAGGCAGCACACGGGGAGCAAAAATGCCAGTGAAATAGACAAAAAACGTTTCATGCCTCGCACAATGGCCTATGACTGATGGGCAATGATGCTATCCACCATCTCGCCCACGTTTTTCCATTTCATGATTTCTTGCGAGGTGAATTTGATACCGAAGGCTTTTTCCACGCTCACCACCAGCTGAATGTGGCTTAGCGAGTCCCATTCCTCGATGTCGTCGGCATTGGTGGCATCGGAGAGCATAACCTCGTCTAAATCGAGTACGTCACAAAAAATATCGCCCAGCCTTTTAAAAATCTCAATTCTTTCCATTGTCAGTATTCTGTTTTCAGTGTTCAGTATTCAGTATTCAGTTTTCAGTTTTCAGCGCTATGCTTTGGTTGCAGCGAGACTCGTCTCGCCCTATGCCAACAAGGCTGCGCACATTATCCATTATCCATTGTCAATTATCAATTGTCCATTGCCTTGTTTTCTACTAGTTCCATGAACCCTGCTTCGCGCTTCCAGAAGTAGCAAATCTTGCGATTGTTGAAAGCCGGGGCGGGCACTGGGGCAAACAAGGCCGTCCATCCTTGCTCGATGAGCTGGTCATAGGCCTGCTGGATGTTGTCGACTCGGTAACACACATGGTAAGGAGCCACCCCATGCGTTTTGAGCATACGGACCATGGTTTTGTTGTTCTCGTAAGGCTCCACCAGTTCAATGGCCACCTCGTCGGTGCGGGTGAGCATGCAGATGCGTGTGCGCTGCGTGTCGTCGTTGGTGATGGGGCCTGCCTGGTAGCCCAGCGACTCAAATTGGCGGGCGGTGTCGGCAATGGAGTCGGTCAGGTAGCCGATGTGGTCGAGTATGGTGGGGGTCATGGTTGTTTCGTTTGTATGTGACACGGATGCGGCTCAAAGCTGTCAACGAGCAGCTCATATTGTGCGGTGACAGCTCCCGTCACCGGTGTGAAGCCCAGGTTGGGATAGTGCTGCTCCACCATCATGTTCTTGGCCGTGGGCAGGTATTCGCCCACAATGCGCTTATATCCAGCCTGCCGGGCGCGTTGCACAATGGTGTTGAGCGTGAAATCCTCCATGCCTCGCTTGAGCACGCGGCAGCTCATGAGCCATGTGTCGATGAACAGTGACTCGGCGTCGAGCTGGCGCATCACCACCACGGCAATCAGTCCGTTGTCGCCAAACTTGTCTTGCAGTGTGAAGCTCAGGTCAATCACGTCGGGATTGGAGGCTAGCTCGGCGACATCGGCCTCGGTGTAGCGCACGGTGCGCAGGTTGAACTGGTTGCTGCGTTGCGAGAGTTGCGCCACACGCGGTGTGTTGAACCGTGTGAACCCTTCAACGGTCGAGGTCATGCCCAGCGATTGCAGAAACTCGCCCTCGCTGGTGAACGACCGTTGCAGCTTCACGCGCTGAGCCTCCACCTGATATTGCTTCGTGCGGTCTTTGTCGGCACTGCTATAGGCCGCAGTCTCGAACAGGTTCAGGCCGTAGAGGTATTCCAGGTAGTCGCCCGGGTCGGCTGGCAGCTCGGGCACGGTGATGTCGGGGATGTGCTCGCGCACCATGTTGCGCTCGAAGGGATTGTCGTCGAGAAACACCATTGAGTCGAACCCGATGTTGAGGATGCTCTGTATGGTGCGTATGTTGTCCACCTTGGTTTCCCAGTTGGCCTGGAACACGGCGATGTCGTCGAGGTGGAGCACCATGTCGGGATGCCGCTCAAAGGGTTCCTTGGCCACGCTCTCGGTGTTCTTCGAGGCCACGCACACGATGATGCCGCGCTGGCGCAGCTTTTTCACCCACATCTGGAACTCAGTGAAAGCCTTGCCAATGCCCAGCCCGTGGCCGAGCTGGATGCCCTCCAGCCCGTCGTCGCCAATCACACCACCCCACACGGTGTTGTCGAGGTCGAGAATCAGGCATTTCTTGAACCTTCCGCTCAAAGCACCTATCACGTCCATCACACGGCTGGCCACCCACGGCAGCGCATCCAGGCTGAGCACCATCTCGGTGCTCACATAGATGTTTGGGGCGAACATCATGTCGCGCCCCAACTTGTTTTGGAGGGCCGCCAAGTCGCACACAAACAGGTTGTCGCGCTCACGCGACAATTCCATCAGCCGATAGTTGAGCCGCCGCACCTGGCTAGTGAGCGACGACGGCACCTGGCCGGCATAGCTGCCAAACACGGTGTCGTCGATTTCAGGGTAGTTCATGCAGATGATGCGCCGCCCCTCGAGCTGCGGGTCGTGGCATACCGTGTCGATAAACGCGATGCGCTCGTCGGCCACGCATTCCTGCTGTGCCGTTGGCAGCAGGGCGTGATGCTCGGCAAGCTTGTGCGTCGATTGAAAGATGACCACGTAGTCAGCTCCGAAACCATGCAGCTCGCTGGTGGGGTCCATCAGCTGACGTTCCACTTGGTTATATTCGGCTTCGAACAGCTGTAGCCGCATTCCACGAGCCACTGCCATGCCCTGCAAAGCCGTGGCCAGCAGCTGGGTGGCGGTGTCGCCAACCAATACCACACGCAACGGCGCGACACGGCTACCGCCCTCGTCGCGAGCCAATTTCTTCAGTTCTTTGAACGTAAGCATTTCTCTTTAGCTATAGGCTAATTGACAATTAAACTGCAAAGGTACAAAATAATGGACAATGCACAATGGACAATGGACAATTTTTTAGTGATAAGTGACGAGTCAACAAGCGGCGCAGTGCGGCTCTTGGGTCTTGAGCCTTGCATCTTGGTTCTTTTAGTGACGAGCTGAGGTTAGCGCGGACGTGAGCGAGACTGCTTCTCGCCTTACACCGACATTGCTGGCGCATGGCTGCGCGGATGGTATATCGAGCGAATTTTGAGGGTGGCCTTGCGTAACTCGGCTTAATGTTGTAACTTTGCAGTTTCTCATCGGGTACTGAAGATTCTTTGGCACTTCGACACTTATGAACTCAAAGACAATGAACAGCAATGATCAATCTCGGCGCCGGCTGGCTGCTGTGGTGGTGGTGGCTGAAGATGGTGGCATCGGGCGCGACGGCGATCTGCTGTGCCACCTGCCCGCCGACCTCAAGCATTTCAAGCAACTCACCATGGGGCACAGCATTGTGATGGGTCGCCGCACGTTCGACTCCTTTCCCAAGGGGGCACTGCCTGGGCGGCAGAACATTGTGGTGACGCGCAACCGGCGTTTCACGGCCCCGGGGGTGACGGTGGTGCACGACATCGATGCCGCCATCGCCGCCGCCGAGATGCCCGGCGACGTGATCATCATAGGCGGTGCGCAGATCTATGCCGCCACGTTGCACCGTGTGTCCACGCTGCATCTCACGCGGCTTCACGCCACTTTCCCCGATGCCGATGCGCACTTCCCGGCCATCGACCCCGACCAGTGGGAAACGGTGAGCGAAGAGCCGCACCCGGCCGACGAACGCAACCCCTATGCCTACACCTTCGTGACCCTGCGCCGACGGTGCCACGACGGACAAACAATGCCTCAGGCGGGGAAAAAGACATAAGCCTTTGACTGCGGTTGACATAAGATTATTTCATACAGTGTCCTGGGGACTACGCCCACGTTTCCGTTGACAATAAGTCTATAGTTTCACAAAAAATTCGTTCCTCATTTTTTTCACTTCGCTCGATTTGGGTCGAGTGATGCTGGCTGAAGCCACCGCACGCTGCGCTTCGCGCAACTCGTGCTGCATCATTGCCCCTAACCCAAAGGGTTTGCACTACCGTTGGCTCTGGCGAAGGTAGGCGGCATCTCGGACTGCATCTCGGAAGTGCAAAATAAAATTTCGTTCCTCATTTTTTTGCACTTCGCTCGATTTGGGTCGAGTGATGCTGGCTGAAGCCACCGCACGCTGCGCTTCGCGCAACTCGTGCTGCATCATCGCCCCTAACCCAAAGGGTTTGCACTGCCGTTGGCTCTGCCGAAGGTAGGCGGCATCTCGGAAGTGCAAAATAAAATTTCGTTCCTCATTTTTTTGCACTTCGCTCGATTTGCACTACCTTTGCAATCCGAAATTTACAGCGTGGAACATTTTAAATCTAAATAATGGGAAAAACAATAGCAATCGCTAATCAGAAGGGCGGTGTGGGCAAGACCACAACGGCCATTAATCTGGCGGCTTCGCTGGCGATGAGCAAGCGCCGCGTGCTGCTCATCGATGCCGACCCGCAGGCCAACGCCACGAGCGGTCTGGGCGTGGATCCCAAGCAGCTCACCGCTTCGGTGTATGAGTGTCTGGTCGACGACTACCCCCTGCACAGCGCCGCCGTGAAGTCGTGCGTGGACAACCTCGACATCATCGGTTCGCGCATCGACCTGGTGGGTGCCGAGCTGGAACTGGTGAGCAAGTCCGACCGCGAGAACGTGCTGCGGCGCGCCATCGAGGCCGTCAAGGACACCTACGACTATGTGCTCATCGACTGCAGCCCGTCGCTGGGCCTGATCACCGTGAATGCACTCACGGCCGCCGACAGCGTGATTATCCCCGTGCAGGCCGAATATTTCGCCCTTGAGGGCATCAGCAAGCTGCTCAACACCGTGCGCATCATCAAGGGCAAGCTCAACCCGTCGCTACAAATCGAGGGGTTCCTGCTCACCATGTATGACG
Organism: Muribaculaceae bacterium; assembly: GCA_017545095.1. The sequence goes on from JAFYCU010000169.1 coordinate 42,225, forward strand.
CTCGCCTGCGACTGGCCAACCAAATCTATGAAGAGCTGAAGAGCCACTTTGGCGACATGGTGTTCAACACGGTGATACCGCGCAACATACGCTTGAGCGAGGCCCCGAGCCACGGCCTGCCTGCCATCCTCTACGACGCCAACAGCCGTGGTGCCACCAGCCACATGCAGCTGGCCCGCGAGCTCGCAGCCCGCGCCCGCGCCAAAAAAGCCGATGCCACCGCATAACCATATCTCACCCCATCTTACCTCATATAACCCTATCTCACCCCATAACCCCCTATCAGAACAATGAAACGCAACGCACTGGGCCGCGGCCTTGACTCGCTCATCTCGATGGACGATGTGCAGACGGGTGGCTCCTCGGCCATCAACGAAATAGCCATCAGCCAGATTTCGCCCAACCCCGAACAGCCTCGCACCACCTTCGACACCACCGCGCTCGAGGAACTCGCCATGAGCATCCGCGAGCTAGGCATCATCCAGCCGCTCACGCTGCGCAGCGTGGGGCCTAAGGCTTACCAAATCATCTCGGGCGAGCGCCGCTATCGTGCCGCCAAACTTGCCGGACTCGACAGCGTGCCGGCCTATGTGCGCACGGCCAACGACAGCGAAATCACCGAGATGGCCCTCATCGAGAACATCCAGCGCGAGGACCTGAACGCTATCGAGATTGCCCTCACCTTCCGAAAACTCATCGACCAGTATCACCTGACGCAGGAGCGGCTGAGCGAGCGCATAGGCAAGAACCGCGCCACCATCGCCAACTTCTTGCGGCTGCTCAAGCTGCCTGCCGAGGTGCAGCTCGGCCTGCGCGACAAAGCCCTGGACATGGGGCACGCACGCGCTCTGCTGTCGATCGACAAACCCTCGCAGCAGCTCAAGCTATACAACGAGATTGTGAACCAAGGACTCTCGGTGCGGCAGGTGGAGCAACGCGTGAAAGAATACAACGCCGGGGTGGAAGACAAAGCTGCAGCCGGCAAACCGGCCAAATCGGGCAAGGACTACCGATTCCTGCAACGCCACCTCACCGCGTCGTTTGGCGTGCCGGTGAAGTTCACCTGCGACACCTTGGGCCGTGGGCGCATCACCTTCCCGTTCAAGAGCGAGGCCGAGCTGGAGAAAATCATCGCCATGTTTGACCAACTGAAGGAAAAGTGACCCAACCTCGCCACTGCCTCGTGCCATGGGTGTTGTTCGCCCTGATGCTGCTGTGCCCGCTGCTGGGCATGGCGCAGGGCGTGAGCCAGGAGGTGTCGACCGCCGACACCACCGTGGTAACCAACCTGCGCAAGCGGTTGCCGCGACATGGCATCAACATCAAGACCCCCGCTGTGCCCGAGAACGGCGTGCGTGTGGTGAACGCCTCGGGCGACACCATCACCTTCGCCTCGCTCGACTCGGTGCGGGGCTTGCAGGGGGTGGAGATCCTGGCCGCCACCGACTCAGTGTCGCCCACGCTGGGCAAGCGCCGCGACTTCAACCCCGACCCCAAGCGTGCACTGTGGCTCTCGGCCCTGTGCCCCGGGCTGGGACAGATTTATAACCGCCGCTACTGGAAACTGCCCATTGTGGCGGGGGCGTTTGTGGGCCTCACCTACGGCACCGCATGGAACAACCGCATGCTCAACGACTACACCCGCGCCTATCGCGATGCCATGGACAGCGACCCGGCCACACGGTCCTACATGAACTTCTATCCGCCCACCGTGAAGGAGAGCGACCTCGACATGGAGTGGCTGAAAAAAGCTCTGAGAAACAAGAAAAACTACTATCGCCGCTACCGCGACATATGCATTCTGGGCATGGTGGGCGTGTATGCCCTGTGCATCATCGATGCCTATGTGGATGCCTCGCTGGCCCACTTCGATATCTCGCCCGACCTTACCATGCAAGTGCGTCCCGCCGTGGTCGACCCCGGCTCGCCCGGGCAGACACCCACCGTGGGCTTGCGCTGCGCCATCGCTTTCTAACAAGGGTGCCCGCGCCTATTTTTTTAGTCTTTATCACCCTCCCACACGATTCGTCGCTGAGCCAATATAATAAGGTGTAATCGTGCGAAAAACCCGAATATTTCGCGATTAGCTGATTTTTCGGCCACTAATTGCGTGCCATATGCAAAAGAATGCGTAACTTTGCAGCCGAACTTTGTCATTAATCAATTAACCTTTTTTACGACAATGAAGAAAACGTTACTCTTCCTGTTGGCTGCGGCTGCCTTGTCGGCAAGTGCGCAGACCACCTTTACCGCTGGTGTACTCAACTACACCGTCACGGGCGAGAACAGTGTTGAAGTGAGCGGTCTGGCCGACAACACGGTCACCGTGCTCGACATCCCCGCCTCCGTCGAGAACGATGGCATCACCTATGACGTGAAAGCCATCGGCGACCAAGCCTTCCGCTGGGCCGGTGTCAAGAGCGTGACCCTGCCTGCCAGCATCGACTCGATTAAGCACGGCGGCTTCAACGGCAGCGACCTGATGAGCATCACCCTCAACGAGGGATTGCGCTACATTGGCGACTATGCCCTTGCCTGCAAGCAGCTCATCACCATCGACATCCCCTCCACCGTGGAGGTTATCGACGACAATGCCTTCTTTGCTGCCAGCAACCTGAGCCAAATCAACTTCAACGAAGGCCTGAAGAAAATCGGCAAAAGTGCATTCTATAACACCTCGCTAGCACGCGTGGAAATTCCTGCCACCGTCGACACGATTGGCAACACGGCGTTTCTCTACTGCCGCAAGCTGGTGAGCGCCAACATTGTCGAGGGCTCGCTGCGTTACTTGGGCGACGGTGCCTTCAACGGCTGCACCCTGCTCGAGACCATCCAGCTGCCCAGCACCCTGGAATACATCGGCATGGAGTGCTTCCTGGGCAATGTGAAGCTGACCACAATGAACATCCCCGCCGGTGTGACCCACCTGGGCGAGAGCTTCATGGCCAAGACCGCCATCGCCAACATCGACCTTGACCCGGCCAATGCCACCTTCAAACTCGTGGACGGCGTGCTCTACAACATGTACGGCAACGTGCTGATGGCAGTGCCCATGAAAGGCAAGACTGCCGTTGACATCCCCGCCGGCGTGCAAGCCATCTACGGCGGTGCCTTCTGGGGCAGCGAGGTGGCCAACGTCACCCTGCCCGACGGCCTAATGGACATCGAGGACTATGCCTTCTGCCAGAGCGCACTGGCTACCATCGAGTTCCCTGCATCGCTGGTGTGGGTGGGCGAGCAGGCTTTCGCCGCCACTCAGCTCACGCACGTGGTGCTGCCCGAAAACTTCCCCTACATCAACGACGGTGAGTTTGCTGGCTGCACGCAGCTGATGAACGTGCACATCCCGTCGAGCGTACTCGAGGTGTATCCCCACGCTTTCCAGAACTGCAACAAGGCCACCTTCTATGCCCATGGCAGCAAGGCCCCTGTGATCATGGACTTCTACGATGACTGGGATCATCCCTTCTATGGCACTGGCGGCATCGTGTATGTGCCCAAGGGTGCCAAAGGTTCCTATCAGAGCGAGGCTTGGCACGATGAGCTCACCATCAAAGAAACTGAGGTGGGTACCCTGCTTCCTGTGGACACCAATCCGGCCAACAACGATGTGATTTCGGTTCAGGGCAACCAAGCCGCTCCTGTGTTCGCCATCAGCTTCGACCAGCCCGTGGAACTCATCGACGAGGCTCCGCAGGCATTCGTGCGCAAGAACCGCGAGATTTCCACCACCGCCATGCTGCCCGACCAACCCTGGACAGCCACGCTGATTGATGGAAACCACACGCTGATTGTCAGCCGCAACGAAGCCTTTGACTTTGAGGAGGGCATCGACTACTACTTCACCCTGCCCGAGGGCGTGGTGAAAAACGAGGCTGGCGAGGTGAACGAGCACATCGTGATTGTGCACCAGTATGCGTTGGAGGGCACTCCTCATGTGTCTGGCGATGTGAACGAAGACGGCAATGTGGACATCGACGACGTGAACATCGTGATCAACATCATGCTCAAGCAGGGCGCGCTCATGACGCTCGACAACTACCCCTATGCCGACCTTGATGGCAATGGTGTGGTGGACGTTGACGACCTGAACGCTGTAATCAACATCCTGCTTGCACAATAACACGAAAACGCTTGTGAGGGTGCGCCACTGGCGCAACCCTCACAACTTGTAATTATTTTATCAACTTAATTTATTAACTAAAAAATCAAAAATTTATGAAGAAAGCTTTATCTCTTCTGATGGTGGCGATGCTGGGAACCGCCGCATGGGCCGGGCAAGTCACCTTCGACTTTGCCAACGGCGAAACCGAACTCACCAAGGACGGTGTGACGCTCACGCTTGACGAGGGCAGTGGCGACCAGGCTCCCAGTATCAACGCCAACGGTTACCTCTACTTCCGCAAGGGCAACAAGATCACGGTTGAGGCTCAGGAGTCTATGACCAAGATCGAGTTCACTGGCTACACCGATTCGCAGGACTACATCGTGGGTCTGAACGTGAGCACTGGCGAGTTTGCTTCGGGTGCTTGGACTGGCGAGGCCACCAGCGTGACCTTCACCAACCCTGGCCAGGGCGCCAACAAGTATGTCACCAAGATTGTTGTGAGCATCGGTGAGGTGGAAGAGCCCGGACTGGAGTATGTGAGCGTTAACCCCGCCGAGGGCACCGTTCTGCCCAAGTCCTATGGCGACTATGCCATGATGTCGTTTGAGTTCACCTTCGAACAGCCCGTCACCGTGGGCGACCTGAGCGGCGTGAAGCTCATGGAGCTTGGCGAGGCCAAGGCTGCCACCGAGATCACTCCCGACGATGAGTGGCGTGCCAACGTGGAGGGCAACAAGGTGACCATCTGGGGTGCCGACTACGACGGCTTCACCTGCACCTTCTTGGCTAAGGACTGCGGCTACCAGCTGGTGATTCCCGCTGGCGTGTTCGCCGCCGGCAACCTTGCCAACAAGGAGTATGTCATCGACTATCTGGGTCAGGGCGAGGCCACTCCGCTGGAACTCGTGAGCATCGAGCCCGAGGAGGAGAGCGTGCTGGGCGCCGACACCAACTATCCCCAGTTCTCGTTCACCCTCACCTTCAACATGCCTGTGACGGTTAACGTCGAGGGTGTTAAGCTGGTGAAGGAGAGCCCCGAAGGCACCGAGGTGGCTCCCAGCGATGCTTGGAACGCTACCGTGAGCTCCGACAAGACCTCGGTTCAATTCTGGGGTTCGGACTACGACGGCTTCGTTGACTACTTCAGCGTGGAGAACTGCGACTACTACTTCATCGTGCCTGCTGGCGCCATCAAGGCTGGTGAGGCCACGAACGAGGCCTTCGCATTCCACTACTATGGCACCGAGGCTCCCACCGCCATCAGCGATGTGAACACCAACGCCACCGAGGTGGGTCGTTACAACGTGAACGGCCAGCGTGTGAACGCCAACCAGGGCGGCATCCAGATCGTGAAGATGAGCGACGGCACCACCCTGAAAGTGGTTGTGAAGTAAGCAACATCTCCTTCCGGCTCATAGCCGGAACGAAACCCAAATGCCAGGCAGCACTGGGGATACATTCCCCAGCCCTGCCTGGTTTTCGTGTTGCCAATCCGCATCGAAAGTGAGTGTCACACAAGACACACCGACTGCGATAGAAAACCAAACAACAATGGTAAAAAATTTCAACCAAGTGTCTTACGCCATTTGTTTGCGCATAGCGATTAGTAAACGCAATTGAGGGACAAGCGAAAACTTGTCCCTCAATTGCGTTTTGGTTACAGCTCAGGCTGTTTTACTGAAGTGCAGGGGTCACTTCTTCTCCTTGAGCAGGTCGCGGATCTCGCCCAGCAGCTTCTCCTCGGCACTGGGTTCGGGATCGGCGGGTGCTTCCTCTTTCTTCTTGGTGAGCTTGTTCATGCCCTTGATCATCAAGAAGATGCAGAATGCGATGATGAGGAAGTCAATGACATTCTGCACAAAAGCACCGTAGGCAAACATCGACACACCAGCCTCCTTGAGTGCGGCGTAGTTGTTGGCCACACCCTCTGGCACCTTGCCGAAGGTGACATACAGATTGGTGAAGTCGACACCACCCGTTGCCAAGCTGATAATAGGCATGAGCACATCATCCACCAGCGAGCTGACAATCTTGCCAAAGGCACCGCCAATGATCACACCAACAGCCATGTCCATCACGTTGCCCTTCATGGCAAACTCCTTAAATTCTTTGATAAAACCCATAGTCAATAAGTTTTTTAGAAATTAATATATCAGTAAATCAAAGTCCTAACTCAGCGGTCGTGCTTACTATTAAACATTCTTAATTGCATTGATTTTTCACCGATTTCGCGTTTTGTTTGCCCTCAATCCGAAAAAAATCATTACTTTTGCAGTCGTTATAGCAAGCACTCGCATTTTGTGTGGTTTTAGCCACAACAATTCGAAGTGCAAAGGTACAAAGAATTTTTAAGACAAAGACATATTTACCAACTAATTTTAATTGATTTATCACATGGCAAAAATCAAAATCGGTATC
>JAFYCU010000170.1 GCA_017545095.1 Muribaculaceae bacterium
CTTTATTCCTTTATTCCTTAATTCTTGACTCGGCCTTCAGCCGCATCATGATGCGGCTCTACAGGACTCGGGCAGTGCATCTGCTGGCCCTACATGACTCGGTGATGATTCCTTAATTCCTGACCCTTTTGGTTCTTGACTCGGCCTTCAGCCGCATCATGATGCGGCTCTACAGGACTCGGGCAGCGCTTCTGCTGGCTCTACATGACTCGGCCATCAGCCGCATCATGATGCGGCTCTACATGACTCGGGCAGCGCTTCTGCTGGCTCTACATGACTCGGCTATCAGCGGCATCATGATGCGGCTCTACTGGACTCGACTGGAAGCCCCTCCCGCCAACAATGAAAGACTATGGACAACACGTTGTGTATTTGTCGTTTTGATACTCATAGTGCAGCATGATTGCTGCCACCGACAATCTCCTTGCGCCCCCAAACGCCCATTTTTTTCGCAAAAAAAGCGTGTGGCAACGTTTTTTCCGCTATATTTGCAGCCAAAATGAGTTGTGTGATGGAAAACACTGTCAAGAAATATGACCTCGACCGCGTGGTGCGGCTTGTGATTGCGCTGGTGAGCATTGCCGCCGGCATCTATGTGATCAACTACTTATCGCCGGTGCTGCTGCCGTTTGTCATCGGCTTTATTTTGGCTTATGTCCTCGACCCGCTGGTGGGCTTTTTCCAGCACCGGCTGCGGCTGAGAAACCGTGTGGTGTCGGTGGTGCTCACGCTCATCGTGGTGGTTGGCGTGATTTGGCTGGTGCTGTGGTTGCTCATTCCTTATATCATCAACGAGGTGACCGACATGGCCCGGATGCTCACCAAGTATGCCAAGTCGTCGTTCACCGATTCGATTCTGCCGGCTGCCGTGCACGACTACATCCGTCAATATGTGGATGTGCAGCAAATCTACTCGTTGCTGAGCAAGGAGCAGTGGATGAAACTCATCAACCAGGTGGCAACGGGCACGTGGTCGTTTGTGGGTGGCACGCTCAGCGTGGTGCTCAACATTGCCTCGTGGCTCATCGTGCTGCTGTATATGTTCTTTGTGATGCTCGACTTCGACAAGCTGAGCCGAGGCTTCAAGGGCGCGGTGCCGAAGAAGTACCGGCGCACGGCGTTCAAGGTGCTGGGCGATGTGCAGCACACCATGAGCCGCTACTTTCGCGGCCAAGCGTTGGTGTCGTTCTGCGTGGGGGTGATTTTCGCCATCGAGTTCTACATCATCGGGCTGCCGCTGGCCATCGTGTTCGGCCTGTTCATTGGCGTGCTGAACATGGTGCCCTATCTGCAGCTCATCTCCATCCCCGTGGCGGCTTTCCTGTGCTTGGTGGCATCGGTGGCCACAGGTGGCAGTTTCTGGGTGCTGTTTGGGCTCACCATCGGGGCCTACTGTCTGTGTCAGCTCATCCAAGACGTGGTGCTCATCCCGCTGATCATGAAGTCGGCCATGGGGCTCAACCCGGCCATCGTGTTCCTGTCGCTCTCGCTGTGGGCCTATGTGCTGGGCTTCATCGGCCTGGTGATTGCCCTGCCGCTCACCACGCTCATCATCAGCTACTATTGTGAATATGTGCTGCACGTGCCCTACGACCCCACTGGCAAAAAGAAGAAAAGCCGCATCGCCGCAGTGCCGCAAGCCACCCCGGCCGAAGACACGGAAAACGCCTGACAACCTCGTGCTACCGAGGCCTACCGCTCAAACTCGTGCGGGCAGGGGCTTTCGATGGTGAGCCGCTCGCCGGTGGCGGGGTGGATGAATGTGATGCGAGCGGCATGCAGCATGAGCCGCTTGGCGGCGGTGCCGTAGAGCATGTCGCCCACGATGGGGCATCCCAGGCCGTAAGGGTGCGAGGCATGCACACGCAGCTGGTGGGTGCGGCCGGTGACGGGCATAAACACCACCAATGTGCGCCCATCGTCGCGCCGCTCCAGCACGCCGAAATGGGTCACCGCCGGCTTGCCGTGCTCGCGGTCCACCACCTGCCGGGGGCGGTCGTCGGCATTGGGCCGCAGCGGCAGCTCGATGATGCCCCCGTCGCGGTCCACCCGACCCTCGAGCAAGGCCACATACTCCTTGCGCACCTCATGCGCGGCAAACTGCCGCTGCAACTCTTTGTGCGTGGCTTTATCTTTGGCAAATACCAGCAGTCCCGACGTTTCCTGGTCGAGCCTGTGCACGAGCACCGGCCCGGTGGCCTCGGGGTGGTGTGCCTTGTAGCGGGTGAGCGCTGAGAAGGCCGTCAGTTTCCCCGGTTCCGAGAGCATTCCGGCGGGCTTCTCCACCACGGTGAGCCAGTGGTCGTCGTAAAGCTCTCGGATGTCGGCCAGTGGCTCGCGTGCCAATGCGTTGGGCTCCACGTCAAGCCCCTGAAGCATAAAGGTGAGGATGGGCAGGCACTTGCTGCGACACGCCGGATAGAAATGCCCATGATGCCGCACCTCGCCCGCAGGCGATGCTCCGTACCAGAACTCGGCCATGCACACCGGACGCAGCCCGTGCCGATAAGCGAATTGCAGCAGCTTGGGTGCGCAACACTCCCCCGCCCCGCCGGGCGGCACGGCACGGTGTGGCTGCTGCTCGCGGCGGGCAAACTCGGCAAACACCTGTGTGAGAGACTGTTGCTCCCCGCGTGCGTTGAGCACCACATAAAGGTCGAAGAGGCGCTGCTGCAAAGCCTCGCTGCGCTGGCGGCGGGCGGCTTTGAGCGTTTTCACCTCGTGGTCGAAAACCGCCAGGCGATGGTCCAGCTCGGCCAGCTCCAGGGCATGGCGGCGGCGCAGACGCTTGAGCTCGGCGCGTTGGTGCTGGCTCTCGACGAGCAACGCCTGCCGCTCACCCTCGCCGAGGTCGCCCTGCTCGCGCAAGGCATGGCGGCGTGCACGCGCCTGTTCCATCTCGGCCTTGTAGCGTTCCTCCTCCTGCCGCTGCCGTGACGCGCATTGCGTGCGCTCGGCAACGATGGCCTCGCGCTGTGGCGACTGCTCCAACGCGGCAATGCGATGGTTCATCTCGCTGATGTCGCGCTCGCCTCGGCGGTACTCCCCATCGGGGTGGAGCAGGTCATAGACGGGCGGCACAAACCACGGGTGGTGGTTACTTCCGGCCAAAGTGCCCGAATAGGCGGACAAGAACGCCAACGAGCCATCGCACAGCGCCACCACCAGCACACCCAGCATCTTGCCTTGGCGCAATTCCTGGGTCCAGGCCGTCTGGCCTTCAACGTGCTGCATCACCTCGCGGGCTGCCGCACGGCACAATGGGTGAGGCACATAGTGGAACGGCCACGTGAACTGGCGCGGCGGCACAAGGCTGCTCACATCGGCTTCAAAGCGATGCACACAGGCGGGCAACAACGCCCCATCGGCATTCGGCTTCATCGGCAACGATTCATTTGGAATAATCCCCACGGCGCACCAGCCGTTTCCGGCACACGTCGTGGGGATTGTTCCCTTTCACCATAGAGCTGCTACGCTCATTTCAGGTAGGTGTAGCGGTAGTCGGTGGGCGAAACGAGGGTTTCCTTGATCACGCGCGGGATAATCCAGCGGATGAGGTTGAACTCGCCGCCAGCCTTGTCGTTGGTGCCGCTGGCGCGTGCACCGCCAAAGGGCTGCATACCCACAACGGCTCCGGTGGGCTTGTCGTTGATGTAGAAGTTGCCGGCGGCATAGCACAGGGCATCGGTGATGCGCTCCACAGCCATGCGGCAACGGCCAAACACGGCCCCGGTGAGGCCGTAGGGCGAGGTCTCGTCGCACAGCTTCACAGCCTCCTCCACCTTGTCGTCGTCGTAGGGATAGACGGTGAGCACCGGGCCAAAGATCTCCTCCTCCATCGATTTGAAGTGGGGGTTGCTGGTCTCAATCACCGTGGGCTCCACAAACCAGCCCACGCTCTTGTCGCACTTGCCGCCGACCACAATCTGTGCGTCGGAAGCCTGAGCGGCATAGTCGATATAGGACTTGCACTTGTCCCACGAAGCCTCGTCGATCACAGCGTTGATGAAGTTGGTGGGATCCATCACATCGCCCATCTTCACCTCGGCTGCCATGCGCTTGATGTCGTCGAGCACACCGGGCCACATGCTCTTGGGGATGTACATGCGCGAAGCAGCCGAGCACTTCTGTCCCTGGAACTCGAAGGCGCCGCAGAAAGCTGCCGTGGCCACGGCCTTGGGGTCGGCCGAGGGATGGACAAAGATGAAGTCCTTGCCGCCGGTCTCGCCCACGAGGCGCGGGTAGGAGATGTATTGGTCCACGTTCATGCTGGCTTGTTTCCACAGCGAC
>JAFYCU010000171.1 GCA_017545095.1 Muribaculaceae bacterium
CACCTCGGATGTTGACCTGCCTGACTTCTTCGACATGAAATTTAAACTCGTAATTGCCACTGTCATCCATCAGTGTGACCACATCGCCCACTTCCGCACTAAAGTCATAAAGCAGCTTCGTCGTCCCATCATCCCTAACCTGGAACACTTTCCCATCTTCATCATAAATTCCACAGTTGAATGCTGCAACCCCAGAGTTTTCCCAATTGTAGCGATACATCTTTTTGCAGGGCAATCCCGCAATCACGGTGTCGCCCTTGATGAAGTATTCGTATAGGAAATCGGTCTCGAATTCTTCGTAATCCGGCGGGAGAGGGTGTTGCTTGACCATGTGCCACACCTTCCCCTCCTCGGCAAAGGGGGCATAGTCGGCATTCTGCGCACCGCACCACAGCAGCGGCAGCGTCGCCAATACAAAGCATAGAATCTTCTTCATAAGCACATGTGATTTAAAAGTTAGACAATCAATCTATGCCGCAAAGTTATGCACTAATTTTGAACATTCCGCTACCCCCCTATTATTTAGTAATAATTAACCATTTTGCGCCAATTCGGTAACTATTCAGCCAAATCCTGTAGAGCCGCTGCTGCAGCGGCTTGTAACTTCGTTTGCGCCAGCCCTACCAGCTTCGGCCATCAGCCGCATTGATGCGGCTCTACATGACGCGCAAAAGAAAGCCCCTCCTAGGAGGGGTTTAGGGAGGCGACCTTGGCGTTTTGGGGAAGCCTTTTAGGCCCTCACCCTACAGACCCAGCATGATGTTGATGAGGGCGTTGATGTCGCTCACGTCAATCACATCGTCGTCGGTGATGTAGGCCCGGCGGTCGTAGTTCTCGGCGCGGTCGAGCGTGAGGGTGATGTTGATAAGGATGTTCAGGTCGGTGATGTCGACGTTTCCATCCAGGTTGATGTCGCCAATCAGGTACTGCGGTGCCGACTCGGTGGTGACGGTGCACTGCGTGTCGGGCAGGTCGAGCTGCACGGCGGCAGCGGTGGTGGCCTTCACGCCGGTGACCTGGATCACACGCGGACCGCTGAAGTCGCTGGCAGCGGTGACGGGGAAGGTGACCACCGCTCCCGAGCTGCCCGCGAAAGGCTGGCTAGTGATGGATGCCGTCAGCACACGCACCGCACCATTCGACAGGCGTGCCGAGGCCAGCGTGTGGTCGGCAGCGCAACGGTTGGCAAGCGCAAACTGGTAGCTGTTGTCGGCATTCTGGCCTATGGTGAGCCCGTCGGGCAGGATGATGTCGGCCTGGATGGCGCTTAGCTGCGTGGGGTTGTCGAGCAGCAGAGCCACCTCGATCGTCGCGCCGGGCTGGATGGTGAAGTCCTCGATGTAGAGTCGGTCTTCGCTGGGCACTTCGGTGGTGACAGTGCACTGCGTGTCGGGCAGACCGAGCTGCACGGCATCGTTGGTGGTGGCCTTCACACCGGTGACCTGAATCACACGCGGACCGCTGAAGTCGCTGGCAGCGGTGACGGGGAAGGTGACCACAGCACCAGTGTTGCCCGCAAAGGGCTGGCTGGTGATGGATGCCGTGAGCACACGCACGGCACCTGTCGACAGCCGCGCCGAGGCCAGCGTGTGGTTGGCAGCGCAACGGTCGGCAAGCGCAAACTGGTAGCTGTTGTCGGAATTCTGGCCTATGGAGAGTCCGTCGGGCATGACGATGTCGGCCTGGACGGCGCTGAGCGGCGTGGCGTTGTCGAGCAGCAGAGCCACCTGGCGCGTCTCGCCGGCACGGATGTTGAAGTCCTCAATGTACAGGCGGTCTTGCGCCACCATGGTGGCGCACAGCAGCGCAAATATGAGGGTGATAAAATACTGTTTCATGACGCACATGGGTTGAATTGTAGGCCTCCGAACCTCCTCAGCCGCCCGCAAGGTCGTGGGACGGTTGAGGAGGCTTTCGGCCATTGGTGGTTACTGACGAAGCACGCTGTCAATCACCTTGTTCAGGTCGGTGACGCTCACGCGGCCGTCGTGGTTCACGTCGGCGCGGTCAGCCCACTGCGTGGTGGTCTCTAGAATGAGGTTGATCACCGCATTGGCGTCGGCAGCATCAACGAAGCCATCGTTGTTCACGTCGTAGCCGGCCAGGAACTTCACGCGGGTGAGCGGCACATAGTCGGTAAGGGTGCCAATGGTGGCCACTGTGTTCTCGAAGGTGGTATATTTCACATATATCATCATGTCGCGTTCGCCGCCGGTGAAGTTCTCGGTGGGCGTCACATTCATCGTGTACACATGGCAGGGGTTGGTGGTGGTCTTCACCTTGCTGGCGTTCACGCCAAGCACGGTGTAGTTGGGCCAACGCGTTTCATCGTCGAAATTGTCGTTGAACGAAACCACCGGCACGCGGTTCCGCTTGGCCACGCCGTCACCCACATAGCCGTAGTAACCTTCATCATCGGCCATGGGCTTCAGCCCCTCGGGGAAGGTGAGCAAGAACTGAATGTTGGTGAAGTTGCCACCTTCGGGCATGGTGAGCGTGAGGGGCATCTCAATGAGCTTGCCCAAGTCGCAATACGACAGGGTGAGCTCTGGGCTGGCGATGGTGGAAGGCTCCGTCACCACAGCCTCGGTGGCCGTGGCGGTGAGCTGCACAGACACGGGCTGGCTCACGCCGCCGCCCGAAATCACAAGCTGTGCCGTGTGGCTGCCAGCCGCCGTGGGGGCATAGGTGATGGTGACCGTCTTGCCCTGCATGGCCGTGGAGGCGGTTATGCTGCTCTGCGACAGGCTGAACATCGAGGCGTTGTCGCCGCTCAGGGCCAGCGTGACAGGAGCAAGGAGGTTGGTGCCGCGCACAGTCACGGTCTGCGTGGTGGTGGCACCGGCCTCTATCGAGCCGAAGGCCACGGTGCTGCCCGCTGTGGGCGAGGTGATTGTCGGCACCACGGCCTCGGTGGCCGTGGCAGTGAGCTGCACGGTCGCGGGCTGGCTCACGCCGCCACCCGAAATCACGAGCTGTGCCGTGTGGCTGCCAGCCGCCGTGGGGGCATAGGTAATGGTGACCGTCTTGCCCTGCATGGCCGTAGAGGCGGTGATGCTGGTCTGCGACAGACTGAACATCGCGGCGTTGGCTCCACTCAGGGCCAGAGTGACGTTGCCCGTCAGGTTGGTGCCGCGCACGGTCACGGTCTGCGTGGTAGTGGCTCCAGCCTCTATCGAGCCGAAGCTCACCGTCGAGCCATCGGCCGGCGAGGTGAAGGCCGGCACACTGGGCAGGGTCACTGTCTTGGTGTTGCTCCAGTCGCTCTCGGCGGCCTGCGTGGCGTTCACGGGCACGGCTTTGACCTTGAAAGTGTAGGTCTTCCCGGCCTCAAGTCCCGTCACGGTGTAGTTCTTGGCGGTGATGCCGGTCTGGTTGAGCACCGTGGTGGTGCCCTGGGTCACGTTGAGCGTGTAGGTGCAACTCACCGTGGCGGTGTGGGTCCACGAGGCGGTGAACGCGCTGGTGGTGACATCGGTGGCATCGGCCAGCACGGGAGCGGTGAGCGTGGGTGTGCTGCCTTTCATATACCACAACGAAGCGGTGCCATCGCTGTTGAGGGTAATCTCGGTCACAGGTTTGTTCACCGTGCCAGCGCCACCGGTGCTCGAGGCCAGCGTGCCGTTGGCCTTCATGTTGGCCTTCATCGCCGGACTCGATGTGGTGGTGAAGGCGTGGTTGGTCTCACCAAACAGGTCTTTGTTCTCGTTGTTATCACTCAGCGAATTGTCGGCGGGGATAATGGTGGCCAGCTGGATGGCCTCATCGTTCACAGTGTTGGCGTCCCAGCGGCTGGCCACGTAGGTGAAATGGGTGATGAGCACACCCTCGTCGGGGATGTAATAGTCCCAACCTTGTTTCTTGCGATTCTCAAGAATCCAGTATTCGTTCTCGTTCAGTGCCGTGATTTTGATGGCCTGATCGTTGGCAAGGGTCTTGCTGTTGAACACCGGCAGGGTGTACTGGGTGTTCTCCACCGGGGTGATTAAGTCGATCCAGCCCATGAAGTTCTTCTCATAGGCACTGTAGCCAATGGGGGTGTCGCCATCCACACTGCCGCCGTTGTAGCAGGCAGCGTCCATCAGGCTCCAGTTGCCCATGCCATAATAGCCGTGGCTGTAGGTGGTCTCATAGAAGTCGGGCAGACCTAGGCAGTGCGAGAACTCGTGGCAGAAGGTGCCGATGCCGTCCAACGTTGAGCCATAGTCGCTGCTGCCCGAAATCTCGTTGAACACGGCAAACTTGTTGATGGTGGTGCCGTTGCGCGTCACCGCGCCACTGCCATCGCCGTAGCTGGCTGCATCCGACAGCGACCACTGGCACGGCCAAATCGCATTGGTGACGCTCGACTGGGCCTCGCCTACGCCGGCATACACCACGATGCACACATCGGCCTCACCGTCGCCATTGTTGTCATACTGGCTCCAATCGATGTTGTTGCCGGCCTTCTCGATGGCCTCGCCCACCATCTTGGCCACGCCCTTGTCGTAGCCGTTGGTGTCGTTGGCACCATAGGTGGAACGGTTGGAATTGAGCGTGTAGATGCCGTAGATATCGAATTGCGGTGTGTAAAGCCCGTTCGACTGGTCGGTGAAATACTGAAGCACGCTCTTGGCATTGGTCTTGTAGTGCGCCTCGAATTGAGTCTTGGTGTTCGACATCTTCTTGTCTTTGTACTGCACCAGGATGATGGGCACGCGGGGCGAGCCGTTGTTGGGCACCTGGGTGGCGCGGCGCAAGCCCTGCACGCGGCGAGCACGGGCACGCTGCGACGGGGCGGGAACAGACGAGAAAGCAAACTTGCCCTCGTTTTGCGACAGGAAGGCTTTCTCGGCAGCCGAGCGCGATGCCAGGTCGTGGGCACGCTGCGTGGTGAGGGTGCCTTGCGACTGGTAATAGTAGTAGCCATCGGCTCCTTGCGCGATGGTCAGCCCATCGGCAGTGGCCAGGCTGTGGTGGAACTCATCGCCCAGCTGGCGCACCTGCAAGGTGGTGCCGTCGCCAAGCGCGATGGTGAACTGCCCCGGCTTGGCCGGTACAGCATTAGCTGAAATGCATAGCAACGTCAGTGCACATGCAAGAAGACCGAATCGTTTCATAGTGATATGTGATAAGATCATGTTGTCGATATATTGATTGTTATGTTCAGAGGGCAAATTTCGCGGTTTGTCCGTTCACGCGCACAATCACCACGCCCTGCAAGCCGCTCAGCGTGTTGCGGCCGGCCTTGATGGGCAGGGTGCGACTCATGCCGTTAGCCAGCACGATTTGCGTCATGGTGTCGGCATCGGCCTCCACCACGATGTTGCCAGCCTCGGCGGTGATACGGGTGCCGGCGTGGGGCTTGGCCACTGCGGTGGGCTCGTCGCCACCCAGGGTGAGCGTCACGTTGTCCAGGCGGTGCAGCGTGGCATTGGTCTCGGCGGCCAGGATGCTTGTGATGGCGACCGTGCCGCTGCCCTCGCCGTCGATGACCAGCGTGAGCAGGTCGCCACACGAGCCAGCAAGGGGTGCGTTGGCCGGCGAGGCGGTGAGCACACGCCACACGCCGTCGCCACACTGAGCGGTGCCCACCATGTGGCTGCCGCTGGCGCGGTTAGTGAGCGTGGCCTGCTCCAGCGTCATGCCTTCGGGCAGGGTCAGGTCGAGCTGCAACGCGGTGAGCTGGGTGCTCCCGTCGAGGGCGATGGTCACCACCTGCTTGCCGCCCTGCGGTGTGCTGGCAGCGGTGAGCGTGAGCGCGTTCTCCACGGGGGCCTGCGCCACACGGCGAGGCGCACCCTCGTAGTGCACGGCAATGTCGGCAATGCCCACCAGGTCGCTCACGTTGATGTCGCCACTGCGGTCCACATCAGCGGCGATAAACACAAAAGGTTGCGGGTCGCGGTCGAGGATATAGTTGGCCGAGGCCACAAAGTCGGTCACGGTCACCGTGCCGTCGGCATTGGCATCGCCCATGATGTAGTCGAGCACGGTGAGCTGGCAGGTGGCACGCAGGGTGGCGTTGTCGGCCACGGCGGCGGTGATGGTCACTGTGCCGGGAGCGATGGCGGTGACCTGGCCGTTCTGGTCCACGGTGGCCACGGCGGCATTGCTCGTGCTCCACGCCACGGCGTTGTTGCTGGCGTTGGCGGGCTGCACGGTGGCCGTGAGGGTGAGCGTTTCACCTTTATATATAGAAGCCGTGGTCTTGCTGATGGTGATGCCGGTGGCCGGCTGGAGCACGGTCACCTCGCAGGCTCCGCTGGCTCCACTGCCGTCGGCGGCCGTGGCGGTGATGGTGGCAGTGCCGGGAGCCACGGCGGTGACCAAGCCGTTGGCATCCACGGTGGCCACAGCGACATTGCTCGTGGTCCACTCCACCGACTGGTTATAGGCATTGGCGGGCTGCACGGTGGCCGTGAGCTGCTGGGTGGCATTGGGAGCCAGCGTGATGGTTCCGGGATCCACAGCCACGCCGCTCACCAGTACCTGCTGCAGCGTCACCGTGCAGGGGCGGTCGGTGCCCATCATGCCATCGTTGGTGTTGGCATCAATCAACTCAAGATTCTGCAAAGCCAGCGTGAGCGTCTGCGTAGCCATATCGGCATCGGCAGTGATGGTGATGTCCATGATATGCAGGTTGTCGCTGGCGGGGATGCTCTGCGTCTTGGTGCTGTTGTAGAGCAAGATGCGGTAGCCACTATTCACCACACCCGAGTAAAGCGAGTATTGCGACGCTGCGGGCAAAGCCTGAAAGTCGCTGGCGAGGTCCACACCATCGATGGTGAGTCCGTCGGGCGCGGCCACATCGAGCTGAAGCATCCACACGGGCACCGTGGTGTGGAGATACACCGGAATGGTCTGGGTGTCGCCCGAAGTGATGGTGAAGTCGTCGATGTAGAGGTAGTTCTGCTGGGTCTCACCCGCTTTTTTCACGAAGTTGACCCCTTCAACACGCAGCCGCTCGCGGTTCACCCGCAGCGGCGACGACCATGCTCCAGCAGCGAGACACACGGCCAGAAGCAGGAAGAGTGATTGACGTTTTGATAACATAATGCTATAGGTGTTATTTGATTTGTCGAATCCTATCGCCACACCCTTTGTGACGATTCAGAGCCGCAAAGTTACACCTTCATTTTTAAATATGCAAATTTTGCAAACGTTCAAATTGCAACCCAAACCGCCCAAAAGCCGAAAATTTGCAACAGAACCACCCCACCGGCGGACAAATGCCGACATTTCATCAATGAAAAAACAAAAGCTCATCGCAGATTTTGCAATCGGCCAAGAAGCCGTCACCAGACTGCGAGCGAGACGTAGAATGAAAAACAACAAGGTTCTATAATGAAGCGTGTGAGTGGTTGATTAGACTAAAAGGACATGAGCAAAATGTCATCAAGCCATAGGAGTCGAGCATTCTCACTTCAAATCTAACTTGTGGCTCGCAGCTGAAATACTTATGTCCTTATGTCAACCACAGTCAAGGGCTTATGTTCTTTTGTCTATCTTTCCTTAATTCCTGAACCTTTTAAGACGTAAGTCGGATGCAAACGGGCTTGCCTAACACTTGTGGCTCGCAGCTCATCTTTCTGCCTTCATTTCCTTAAGTCCTGTAGCGCCGCGCGGCGCTACAGGACTCCGTTGTTTCGTGGCCGTGCATGGAGATTCGAGCATTAACCAACCTTAACACATTGCACCCGCAATCGCTGAAAATTTCAAAAAAGATGGGAAAAACGTTGATGGTTAGCAAGATTGTTTATACCTTTGTGCCGTTTTTACGCAAAGTGACTGGGAAAAGTGGCTTCATTCAAGTTGAATCTGAAGACGTTGCCCTTTGGCTCTCAGTCGGTTAACTATCACCTTGGGGCAGATTTCTTCCTTGGTGATGAGCCGACTCAGGTGAGCGAGGCCAACGTGGATGTGGAGGTGACGGTGACACGCACCGGCGACAGCGACTATAAGCTGGCCATGACGTGTCGCGGCACGCTTGCCATACCCTGCGACCGATGCCTCGACCCCATGGTGCACCACGTCGACACCGCCTATGAGCTGAGCATCACGCAAGCGGGCGAGGAGTTCGACGACAGCCGCGAGCACCTGCTCATCGTGCCCGAGGCTTGGCGCGAGCTGGACCTGGCACCCATCGTGCGCGACACCGTGCTGCTCACCATACCCATCATGCACGCCCACGCCCCAGGGGAGTGCAACGAGAGCATGATGGCGCGACTCGATGAACTGGCTGCCGGTGAACCCGACAACGGCGACGATGACAACGACAACGAGACCACCGACCCCAGATGGGACGCTTTGCGACAACTCAAGAATAACAACTAAACAATAAACATAATCAAAGAAAATGGCACATCCTAAACGTAGACAATCCAAGACCCGCACGGCCAAGCGTCGCACGCACGACGTGGCTGTGGCCCCCACCATCGCACAATGCTCCAACTGTGGCGCATGGCATGTTTATCACACCGTTTGCCCCGAATGCGGTTACTACCGTGGCAAGAATGTGATGGGCGAGGAAGCCGCTGTGTGACACCACGCGGCACATGACAACAGTGTATCCTAAATAAAAGCTGCCGCAACACCGACATCCTTTTATTTAGGATATGCAATTTTTTTGCGGGGTCACGGCCCCCAAACAATCAACCATTTCCTGAACAATATGCTGAATGCAAAGATTACGGGCATCGCTTCCTATGTTCCCGACTATATCCTCGACAACGAGGAGATGTCGCGCATTGTCGATACCAGCGACGAGTGGATTACCAGCCGCGTGGGTATCAAGGAGCGACGCATACTCAAGGAAAACGCCGGGTCGAGCCTGCTGGGCATCAAAGCTGTGAAGCTCTTGCTCGAGCGCACCGGCACCAAGCCCGAAGAGGTGGAGCTGCTCATCTGCCCAACAAGCAACCCCGACTACCGCTTCCCCTCCACGGCCTCGATCATCGCACACAACTGCGGCATGGACAACACCTGCTATGCCTACGACATCCAGGGTGCCTGCGCAGGATTTCTCGTGGGGCTCCAGAGCGCCAGCGCCTATATCAAGGCGGGACTTTACAAGAAAGTGATTGTGGTCAGCGCCGAGAAAATGTCGAGCATGACCAACTATGAGGACCGCACCACCTGTCCGCTCTTTGGCGACGGGGCGGGAGCCATGATGCTCGAACCCACCGACAACCCCGATGAGGGCATCATCGACGGCGTGTTCCACATCGACGGCTCGGGACTCGACTATCTGGTTTACAAAGCCGGAGGGTCGGCCATTCCCACCAGCCAGGCCACCCTCGACTCGCGCATGCACTACCTGTATCAAGAGGGACGCGCGGTCTACAAACACGCCGTTCTCGACATGCTCACATCCACGCAAGACGTGATGAAGCGCAACCACCTCACCAACGACGACATCGACTGGTTTGTGCCGCATCAGGCCAACCTCCGCATCATTGAGTCGGTGGGCGAGCGCTTGGGCATTGACCCGGAGAAAACGCTCGTGAACATCCAGGTGCGCGGCAACACCAGCGCGGCCTCGATACCCATCTGCATGGACGAAAACCGCGACAAGCTGCACAAGGGCGACAAAATCGTCCTCACCGCTTTCGGCGCCGGCTACACCTGGGGAGCCATCTACCTCACTTGGTCGCTGGACTAAACCCTGTTGACCCAAAGAAATCTAAGGCCTTTAGGGATTCTAAGTGAATGCGCATTTCGCCACTTAGAACCCTTAGAGGCCTTAGATTTCTTATTCAAGTTTCGCAGGTTGCATAGCTTTGACAATGAGCGAATTGTTCGTTTGTTGGCCCTCTACAAGACCCGTCGCAGAGTGTGACCGCCATCCCCAGGCACCCGAAGGTGTATCAAAAGTGTGGAACATTGGATTCATACCACTGATAGCGGTAGGCATGGTTTGCCCGGAGGGCAATATCTGGATAACCCGGAACACCGCGCAGCGGTGGCCCGGAGGAATGCGGCCAACTGGCAGAAATGCCTCTGGAAGAGGCTACTTTGGCTACAGCCATTTGCTCTTGTGTGGCCTCCTCCAGAGGCGTTGCGGTTGTTTCCCCCCAACCCCTGGGCCACCGCTAGC
>JAFYCU010000172.1 GCA_017545095.1 Muribaculaceae bacterium
GGCAGGAAGTCAACCATCTACTCCTACATTAAGGTAACTCCCGCCATGGCAACCGAGGCGATAAGAAAAGTCGTGGATTTTATCAATGGTAACAATAATTTTGACTAAATTTGCCGAACATTTATTCCGCATAGGAATTAAATGTTTGACTTTTGTGGCTCTGCGTCGTGATGACGCGGGGTCACTATTTTTTATGGCCACCGAACTTTATCCTCTCACATCGGTATTATATAATGTAACGCTTATAGTGCTGTTGGAAATGCGTTGCGGCCCATGCTTGGCGGCATGGGCTTTTTTTTGTGCAAAAAAGCAACACCGGGCCTCTCGGCGGGGTGCTGCTCCAAACTTAAATCTAAATCAAAGAAAAATCCCAAGTGCAACTGTTAGAATACCCTTATCTTGACTACTCCACCGACAGACGGCTCAAACTTTCCAGTGTTTGCCGTTTTGGAAACAACTGCTCTAACGCCCACCTGCAACCGGTTCGGCTTGTAGAGTATCTCGCCACCGGCATAGGGGGTGAAGTCTTGGCGGGCGGTGTTGTAGTTAAGTCCACCAATCAAATCCAGTTCCCATTTATTGGGAGGCTTGCTTATCGTGCGTACCTCGGTGATATACTGGGTCTCCTTATAGACCTTGATCGAGTCCAGCGACACCTCGAAGCCCGAAACCCAAGCGTCATAGTCCTTGCTCCCGTAGTGCTTGCTTGTGATAGGCACCTCTACGGCTATCATCTTGCTGGTGTCAGCATAATGATCCATGTTATTGGCCCCAATAAAATGGTCAACCCGTGACGATGTGTCACGAGGGAGCCAACGGGTTACATACTTAGTCCGCACGCTGTCCTTCGGGGCGGGCAGATACTCGGGGACGGTGTCGTGGAGCGTCACAGTGTCGCGTGAGACACTTTCTTCCACGGGACGGTCGTACATACCTTTCCCGACCCAAAAGCCGCACAGGAGGCACAGGATGGCCGCTGCGGCCAAGATAATGAGATGTTTCTTGCTTACCTTGTTTGCCATAACATTAAAATGAATTGTATTGCGACGTTAAAAGATGATGCACAATCAATGTGGCAATGGTCAGAATAGAAATGCCCGCACACACGATGATGATGATAACGCCAGTTTTGACCCGTGCACGGTCACGGCGCATCTGCCTGTTCATTCTCTCGTCGATGCTAAATCGCTTTGCCATATCTTACAATTTAATTCCGGAATAATACTTACCACCACGGCATGTGGTCTTGACCTTACGGTTTGCCCGGCGTGTGGTGTAGCTCACATGGATCCAATCTGGGCGTCCGTTGGCGTCTGGGTACTCGCAGATGACCTGGTCAAACTCAATCCCGCTCTGGAGCAGGCAACGAAGCAGCTTCATGTTGTCCTCACGGCTGTCACTGACGGTTCGTATGTCGGCAGCTTCGCCCTGCATGTGCTGTGAGGTCTTGGACGCGCCAGGCGTGGCAGCATTGACCTTTGGCGAACGGTAGCCACTGGTGACGATGATTGGTGCACCGAACTTCTCACGCAACGGGTCCAGGACTTTATCGACAAGCGCGTTGAGGCGCCGGGTAATCTCGGGCGTCGGCGTGTTGTCGATGCCCAACTTGGCCGCTGTGCGGCTCTTGGTCAGTTCGCGGATAGTGAAATGTTTCATGACTCTTTCTTGTTTTGTCGGCGAGGGCGGCCGCCTTCACCTGGGTTATCCTGTTTGTGATGTTCCTTGCGCTTATCCTTCCTCATTTCGCCCACTGCCTTGTTCAGGATGTGCGGGTCAATGTCGAGG
This sequence comes from Muribaculaceae bacterium, assembly GCA_017545095.1. The sequence continues at coordinate 1,789 of JAFYCU010000172.1, forward strand.
TGGCGCGATGTCTTGTCTATGAGGATGCGCTGTACCAGTCGCGCCCATTTGGCGTCATTACAGCTGCTCTCATTCTCCAATACAGAAATGATCTGCCAGAACGTGACACCTCCTGCCACCAACTTCTCCACATCCAAAAAGCCGAGGTCGGCAGTGATGTAGATATTGATGAAATGGGCAAAAATGACGGCGACATAGACTTTGATAAGCGTGGTGATAATCTTGCCGCACTTCTTGCTGGAGAAAAACTTTGCCTGGTTCTCTGCCTCTTCCGGGTATCGAGCGGCGACACGGCGGCCTAACTGCCAAGCCGTTATCACGTCGAAAAATATGGCAACTGTGCAGATGAGCATGTACGGCAATGACGGCTCGATAAACTCAGCGAATATCGCACCGAAAGCCGCACCAACCCAACGGGAAACACTGTACATCGACTCGTTACTAATCATAATCAGCAAA
>JAFYCU010000173.1 GCA_017545095.1 Muribaculaceae bacterium
CGGTCGAGCACGGTGAGGTCGAGCTGGCGGTCGTGCAGCATCTTCACCAGGAAAGTGGGCGTGCCGGTGTTCGACCAGCCCGTTCCAAAGAATCGCTGGCTCAATGCGTTGAAGATGCTCCAGGGGTTGTACATATTTATACCCTCACTGCTGAAACGGTAGCCGTCGTACATCCGCTTGAGCTCATCGTAGGCCTCCTGCTTGGTCATCCGGCATTTGTCGGCCAGTTCTTGCACCTCGTCATCGAAGTAGTGATGCAGTTCCTGCTCGGTGATGCCGCAGATGTCGCAGTAGGCGTTGTCCATGCTGATGTCGATGATGTTGTTCAGGTCGCTGAACACGCTCAGCTTCGAGAACCGGCTCACACCGGTGAGCATGGCGAAGCGGATGTGCTCGTCGCAGGTCTTGAGCGTACCGTAGAACCCCTTGAGGATGTTCCGCATCTCGTTCTGCAAGTCCACTTTCTCGCGTTCCACGTTGGCAATGATGGGTTTGTCGTACTCATCGATGAGTATCACCACCTGCTTACCCGTCTGGGCATGGAGTGAAAGGATAGTCTGCTTGAAACGCACGCCAGCCCCATCGGCCGGGTTGCTGGCCGGGAGGCCGTATTTGCTTTCCCATTCCACAATGGCCGCATTCAGTTGTGAGTTCAGCTCGCTGCTGTTCTGGGTGTAGTTGCCGTTGTTCAGGTCGAGGCGCAGCACGGGGTAGGTTTCCCAGCGAGTCTCAAGCCGCTCCAGTGCCAGACTGCTGAACAGTTCGCGGCGGCCTTGGAAATAGGCTGCGAGTGTGGAGAGCAGCAGCGACTTGCCGAAACGCCGCGGGCGACTCAGGAAATAGTACTTGCCCATGTCGGCCAGCCGATGCACGAGCGCCGTCTTGTCTACGTAAACGAAGCCTTTCTCGATGATTTCAGAGAACGTCTGGATGCCTAAAGGGTATTTCATAACGAGTGATGAGTGACGAGTGATGAGTTACAAGCTACGAGTTACGAGTCCGCAATGCGGTCTAACATCTAAAATCTAACATCTTATAAGCCTTTGGTAGATTTCGTTTTCTTTGATGGCCGTGGCTTCCCAGCTGATGTCGGGCGGCAGCGACTGCTGCACCTCGCCTCGGAGCATCTGCACGGCACGGTCGGTAAGCCGGTCGATGAACCGATCATCGATGGGTATGGCATTGTCGCGGCCAATGCCCTCGGCGGTACCCACCACATCGCTGGCCACCACGTTGGCACCGCATTGCATGGCCTCGAGGGTGACCAACGGCAGACCTTCGAGTTGGCTGGGCAACACCAGCACATCCACGCAATTCATCAGGCGCGGCATCATCTCCAGCGGCTGCATTCCCCACATCTTCGCATTGAGTCCCGTGGCCTCGAGCGCCTGCCGCACCTGCTCGTGTTGAAAACCTGTGCCCATAGTCCAAAAGGTGAGTGGCTGGCCATATTTCTGCGCGATAATGGAGAAAATCTCGGGCAACAGCGTCACGTTTTTCACGGGTTCGAATCGTCCCACAAAGGCCACCACTTTGCAGCCCTCCACACCATATTCGTGGCGCAAGGCCTTGCGCTCATCATCGGAGAGCCGCCTGAACTCGGCCGATGCGCCATTGAACAACACGCGGGCGGGAAACCCCGTGGTCAGTTCCAATGCTTTGTTGTGCAACCCATGGCTGACAAAGAAATTCTCGTCGGCCCCATGCAGCAGCTCGATAGTCACGGCCTTGAGCATCGGGTCGCGCGGTGGGTCGGTGTAGATGCTTGCGCCATGCCAGGTGATGGTGTGCGGGATGGCATAGCGTTTGGCCGCCTGCCGAGCCACGATGCCGCCCATGCGATCGTGGGCCGAGAACAGACTGTAGCCACTGAGTTCACCGGCCAGCTGGTCGAGCTTGTGAAGCAGCCGTGCGGGCCGTCGACCCAAGAGTCGGTGGCCTATGGCATCGGTCCAGCTGCGTTTGAGCCAGTGCAGATGGAAGGTTTCCCCCTCTACCTGAAAGCTCGCGGGATGCTCTTCCAGCGGCTTACTGCCCCGCAGCCGCCGCATGATGGCTCCGTCATACACCTGCAACATGTGCACATCAATACCGTAGTCGGCCACCTGACGCAAGTGGCGCACGCGGTTGAGCACGGCGTTGAACACCCCCAGGCGGTTGCGGATGTCGCCCTCGAAGACGACTGCTATGCGTTTTTTCGAATCCATATCTTTTGGCACACGCGTGCCATTACAATGATTAGCCTTCATTCAACGCCACAAAGTTACGCTTTTTCAACGAAATGGCAAAATCATTTTCCTACCTCCTAGTGCCAGTCACTCCCTCTGAACCCGCCATGGCGGCTGATTTTTTGGCTCATAGCGTGCTAAAAGTTGAAAAAAATCGAACTTTTAGCACGCTATGAGCCCAAAAATGCCTATCTTTGCGCTGTGTTTTTTTGTCTAACGTATTATGTTGATAGGGAGAACGAAGGAGCAGGCATTGCTGAAGCGTGCTTACGAGTCCGATGAATCGCAGTTTGTTGCCATTTATGGCCGCAGGCGAGTGGGTAAAACGTTTTTGGTGCGCGAAGTGTTTGCCGGGCGTTTTGCATTTGAACTCACGGGGCTTGCCAATACCAAGACGCGAGGCCAGTTGCGTAATTTCCAGTTGTCGCTGCGCAATGCGGGCATGGCTCACGTGCCGCGCCCGGCCGACTGGCTGGAGGCGTTTGATTTGCTATCCCATTTCCTGGATGCGTGCAGTGCCAAGAAAAAAGTGGTTTTTATCGACGAGTTACCCTGGATGGATGCTCCCCGGTCGGGTTTTCTTGCGGCGTTTGAGCATTTCTGGAATGCCTGGGCATCGAGTCGCAACGATGTCCTGCTGATTGTGTGCGGGTCGGCCACTTCGTGGATTATCTCCAACATTGTCAACAATCACGGAGGTCTGCACAATCGTGTCACTGCCGAGATTGCCTTGCGTCCTTTCTCGTTGGGGGAGTGCCGCGACTACGCCCAGGCGATGCGATTGGAGATGACCGACCATCAGTTGCTTGAGTGTTATATGATTATGGGCGGTGTGCCGTATTATTGGTCGAAGTTGCGCCGTGAATCCAGCCTTGCCCAAAATGTGGACTGGCTGTTTTTTGCGCACGACGGGTTGCTGCGAGGGGAGTATCACGCCCTGTATGCGTCACTGTTTCGCCATCCCGACCACTATATGAAAGTGATTGAGGCGTTGTCGGCCAAACGTTCGGGAATGACGCGCAATGAACTTGTGGATGCCGCAAAGCTTAAGAATAATGGCCTGTTGACGCGCGTGCTGGCCGACTTGGAGTATTGCGGATTCATCAGGCGTTACAGCTACTATGCCCTTGCTCGCAATGGCACCATTTATCAGCTGATTGACAATTTTACCTTGTTCTATTACCAGTTTATGGCACCCAACACGCGCAACGACGAGCATTTTTGGTCCAACAGCATCGACTCGCCCCGCCATCGCGTGTGGACGGGGTTGGCTTTCGAGCGTGTGTGCCTGCAACATGTGCGACAAATCAAGCGCGCCCTGGGTGTCGAGGGAGTGGTGTCGGTGGAATGTGCGTGGCAGTATCGTGGCCAGGCTGGAACACCCGGCACGCAGATTGACTTGTTGATTGACCGAAACGATGGCATCATCAATCTTTGCGAAATGAAGTTTGCTCAAGATGAGGTGGAGTTGGACCTTGATGCTCACCGAAACTTGATGTATAAGAAAACACGTTTCATTCAAGAAACCGGCACGCGCAGTGCCGTTCATCTCACGCTGGTCACAGTCAATGGTGTTAAAAGGAATCAGTATTCCGATGATATTCAGGTGATTCTGAAAGCATCCGACTTATTTTCCTAAATAATCAAGCAGCTATTCCGCCGCCCGTTTTTGGCTCATAGCGTGCTAAAAGTCGAAAAAAATCGAACTTTTAGCACGCTATGAGCCAAAAAAATACCTGTTGCCGAAGCTTTGCAAGCACTTTATCGTCTGCGCCGAGATGAGCCAAGCTGCCGTGCAACCACATTTGTCTAATTCTGAAATAATGTGTAACTTTGCAACATTTCCTTGCCACACCACTTCGCGCAAGTGGCAAGCATCGCATCCACTTTCAGTATAACCAAATGTGCTTCAATGCTTTACGTTCAACCAAAAGGCAAGACAGATGCCATCACTCACCCCCGAATTATCTGCTTATGAGACGAAGCAATATATTGGCGATGGCCATGTTTTGGTGGCTTGCCCTGGGAGCTGCCAGCATCACCCCCTTGCCAGCACTGTAATCGGAGCCGTAGTCCATCTCCATGGCTATGCCTACATCTCTCATCAGCCTTGCCACAGCGTCTTGCTGAGCCTAGGCCTGCGCCTCGCCCGGTAACCCTCATTGCAGTTGTTGAGATCATTCAGCCAGGGTGGCCAGAGTGGTCCAGAGCGGGTCGGGCGGCAGTGGGGCGGTGACGTCAATTATGTTGTGACTCACGGGGTGGACGAAGTGGATGCGGTGGCTTTGCAGACAGATTCCGCCGTCGGGATTGCTGCGCGGTGCGCCATACTTGAGGTCGCCCTTGATGGGGCAGCCAATGGCGGCGAGCTGGCAGCGAATCTGGTGCTTGCGTCCGGTGAGCAGCTCCACTTCGAGCAGATGGTAACGGTCGCCGCTAGCGAGCAGACGGTAGTTCATCACTGCCTTCGAGGCCCCCTCGACGGGGTGAGCCGACGCATAGGTCTTGTTGTTGCGTTCCACGCTGGTGAGCCAGTGGGTGAGCGTGCCCACTGGCTGCGGTGGTGCAGCGCAGGTGATGGCCCAGTAGGTCTTGTGCACGTCGCCACGGCGAAACAGTTCGTTCATGCGCGAGAGCCCCTTGCTGGTGCGCGCAAACACCACCAGCCCCCAGGTGGGGCGGTCGATGCGGTGCACCACGCCGCAGAACACATTGCCCGGCTTGTCGTATTTCGCCTTGATCCAGGCTTTGAGGGTCTCCACCAGCGGCTCATCGCCGGTGCGGTCGCCCTGCACAATTTCGCCGGCACGCTTGTTCACCACGATGATGTGGTTGTCTTCGTAGATCACTTCCATCGTTTACACCTTATTAATATAATAACATAGCCACTTCGCCGAGCGTACATCCGCATTCGCTTAATAGGCCGTTCTACGCGTCATTCGCTATGGCAGTGCAAAGTTACTGCAAAATTTGTGCAAGTCGAATACAATTCAAAGTTTTTTTGAATTGCTGAGACGCAGCCAAATTTATCTAACGCGAGCGAAAAAGCAAAACAGATGAGGAACGAATTTGATTTGGCAACTATCGCGAAGTTGTCCCCAATGAGAAGGTGTATCAAAACTGTGGAACAATGGCTGTGCTCTGCATGACTCTGTCATCAGCCACATCAGCCACATCAAGCTACTGCGATGATTCCTTAATTCCTAAATTCCTGACCATTTTGTTTCTTGACTCTGCCATCAGCCGCATCATGATGCGGCTCTATATGCCCGGAAGGGCAAAATTTGGATAACTTTATCTTTGCAGCGTCAAACCTTGACTGTTCCAAAAGTCAAGTCATGATGCAGTGAAAAAACGAGGTTTTTCGTACCTTTGTCGTATTAA
>JAFYCU010000174.1 GCA_017545095.1 Muribaculaceae bacterium
AATGCACAATGCACAATGCACAATTTTTTGCCGAAACGCGGCCTAATTTCGCCGAAGGCAATGGCAGTGCAATGAACAAATAATGATCTCACGCAGATATCGCAGATTAGCAGATTTATTTTTTTAGCAGATTATTTCTTAATTATCTGCGCAATCCGCGTGAAATGATTAATCTCACGTTAATTTAGGACAGAAGAACATAAGAACAAAAGAGTTCGCGTTTTTTATAGACTATAAAGACATAAAAACATATTATTTATTCGCGTGATTCGCGGTATTATAAGAACAACCGCCTGGCAATCAAATATTGACTTATACTAGAAAAAGTTGTCACTTCAGGATGGCTGGATTTTTTGCCACGAAACCATAAAAACATCGTTTCGTGGCAAAATATTGGGTTGAAATTCTGCCACGAAACGATTGTACTGCAAACTTGAAGCGCCCCTATATTGCCCAGATCAGCAGGCCGGCGCAAATGATGACACCGGTGACGAGAAGGTTGATGAGGCAGTAGCCCATGATGTCCTTCGCGTCAAGGCGAGCGATGGCTAAGGCCGGGAGCGCCCAGAATGGCTGGATGAGGTTGGTCCATGCGTCGCCCCATGCAATGGCCATGCCCGTCAAGCCGGGGTCTACACCGAGGTTGGCGCCAGCAGTGAACATCACGGGTGCCTGCACAGCCCAGTGACCGCCGCCACTAGGCACAAACAAGTTGAGCACTGCGGCACAAAGGAAGGTGAGCAGCGGATAGGTAACGGGATTGCTGATGCGGATGCAAGCCTCGGCCATGACACCTCCAAGGCTGATGCCGCTGACGCCGATCCCCGTAACGATGCCCATGATGCCGGCATAGAAGGGGAACTGCAAGATGATGCCAGCAGCACCGGTGGTCGCTTTACCGAAGGCACGTACATAGTCAACTGGCGTGGAATGCAGCACGAGTCCTAGCGCGAGGAATATCATGATTACCCCGCCCAGGTCTAAGCCTGCACCCTGTACGGCAAGGTGATCCACGAGATAAACCACGAGCATCAGTGCCACGAGCCACGACAGTAATTTACTGCGTTCGAGCCGCTGAGCCGGCGTCTTGGGCGACGAGGAAACAGGGGGTGTGATGTGGTCATCGTCACGCAGGAGCGCGGGGTCGATGGTGAGAATGCCTTGCTTGGGATGCATCAGGGTATTAGTGACGGTGATGCCGATAATCACAAACAGCACAGTCACCAGGTTGTGCCAGTTGAAGATGGTTTGCGCCAATGGCACAGGGGCGGTCAGCGCACCATTGGTAGCCAGCGCGAGCGACTCGCCCGGTGTGGCCATGGTGAGAGGGATGGAGCCCGAGATGCCGGCATGCCACACGACAAAGCCACTGTAGGCCGACGCGATGAGAAGGCGATAGTCGACATCAGAGCGCTGACGCGCAATTGCCTTAGCAAACACGACACCCACAATAAGTCCAAAGCCCCAGTTAAGGCAGCAGGCCAATGCCGACACGACAGTCACCAGTGCTATCGCCGACGGGGCACTCTGTGGCACGCGGGCCATAGCGCCGATGGCTCGCTTGACAACCGGTGCCGCAGCCAAGGTTGATCCGCATACAAGCACCAGGGCCATCTGCATGGCAAACGCCAATAGATTCCAGATTCCACCACCCCAGTGTTCCACCACCTCGAGAGGGGTCTGGTGGCACAATGGCATTGCCACAATCGCTGCCACGAAGGTGAGCAGAATGGCAAATATAAACGGATCGGGCAACCATCGTTGCACCAATCGCACGCAGAATTTAATCATAAGTCTAGATGCTTTCGAGCAGGGCGTCGTCGACAAGGTTGGGCATGGTGACTTGCAGGCCGGGGGTGCGCTCCATCTCGCGACGGATGGCATCCATCGAACCCTTGTTGCGTGCCCATGAGCGGCGTGCAATGCCGTTGTTCACATCCCAGAGCAGCATCTGGCGGATGCGGCGGTCGGCAGCCTCACTGCCGTCAATCACCATACCGAAGCCACCATTGATGACCTCGCCCCATCCTACACCGCCACCATTGTGGATACTCACCCAGGTAGCGCCACGGAACGAGTCGCCGATGACATTCTGCACGGCCATGTCGGCGCAGAACTGGCTGCCGTCGTAGATGTTGCTGGTCTCGCGGAACGGCGAGTCGGTACCGCTGACATCGTGGTGGTCACGGCCCAACACGATGGGACGCGAAATCTCGCCGCGGCGAATGGCATCGTTGAACGCCAATGCGATGCGGGTGCGGCCTTCGCTGTCGGCATAGAGGATGCGTGCCTGCGAACCCACCACCAGGTGGTTCTTGCCAGCCTCGCGAATCCAGTGCAGGTTGTCGGCCAACTGCCCCTTGATGTCGTCGGGAGCGTGCTGCAACATGTCGTCGAGCACCTCGGCGGCAAGGCGGTCGCTCACCTCTAGGTCGTGCGGATCGCACGACGTGCACACCCAGCGGAAGGGGCCAAAGCCGTAGTCGAAGAACATCGGGCCCATGGTGTCCTGCACATAACTCGGATAGCGGAAATGGGTCTCGTCCTTCATGATGTCGGCACCGGCGCGGCTAGCCATGAGCATGAAGGCATTGCCGTAGTCAAAGAAGTACATGCCCTTGGCAGTAAGGCGGTTGATGGCTGCCACCTGGCGGCGCAACGAGGCAAACACTGCCTCCTTGAACTGCTCG
>JAFYCU010000175.1 GCA_017545095.1 Muribaculaceae bacterium
AGCAATCTCGGCTTGTGGGATGTCGCAGACACGGAGCAGGTCAGCGGCGAACATAAACGCGCCGTTGAGCACACAGAGCAGCAGTGGGTTGGGTGTGGTGCAGTCGCGCTTGATTTCCTGCGCCACACGCAGCACTTGCTGCTGGATTTGGTCGCGGGTGATGAATGGCTCGAAGGTCATTCCTTGAAAGGTAACTTCATTCATGGAGAGGGATGTTTTAGCAGTATTTTCCTGCAAAGTTAGTCAACAATCGGCTTACCGACAAATTTCGGTAGGCTTCAATTATTTTTTTTGAAAAAAAATTTCAATCATGCTATGCACTTGTGAGAAAAGCAGTAACTTTGTAGTTCGAAATTTAGCGAAACATCTTAACGACCTATCCCACATGAAGATATTCACAACCGAAGGTATTCGGCACATTATCAACAAGGGTTTGGAGCACGAGAATCTGTCGGCTTTGGACCTGATGGAACGCGCCGCCGAAAGCGTGACCTATGAGCTGATGTCGCGCTGGCGCATCACGCAGCGCTTTGTGATTTTCGCTGGTCCGGGCGACAACGGCGGCGATGCCTTGGCCGTGGCGCGCCTGCTGCGCCAGCAGGGCTACTACCCCGAAGTGTATTTGTTCAACATCAAGTCATCGCAGCTGTCGCCGTGCTGCTCCACCAACCGCGACCGTCTGGCCGAGCTCGACGGGCTGGCGTTTCAGGAGGTGACCGGCACCTTCGAGCCTCCTGAGCTGGGTCCAGCCGATGTGGTGATCGACGGACTGTTCGGCTCCGGCCTCACCACGCCATTGCGAGGCGGCTACACCTCGCTGGTGCAATACATCAACAACAGCAATGCTTATGTGGTGTCGCTCGACATGCCGTCGGGGTTGTTTGGCGAGTGGAACATCGGCACCGACAGTCGCAACATCATCCGTGCCGACCTCACGCTCACCTACCAATACAACCGCCTGGCCTTCTTCTTTGCCGAGAACGAGCGTTACCTGGGCGAGGTGAAGCTGCTCGACATGGAGCTGAACCCGGTGGGCGAGCAAAGCACCCCCACCGACTTCTACCTTTTTGAGTCGGCCGATGTGCGCCGCGTGCTCAAGCGCCGCGAGAAATTCAGCAACAAATACGACAACGGGGCCATCTTGCTGGTGGCCGGCAGCTACGGCATGATGGGAGCCGCCGTGCTGGCAGCCCGTGGCGCGATGCGTTCGGGGGCTGGCATTGTAACGGTGCACACGCCGCTGTGTGGCTACAACATCCTGCAAACAGCAGTGCCCGAGGCCATTGTGGAACCCGACAGCGACCGACTCATCACCAAGTCGATACCGCTCAACCACCAGTACAGCGTGGTGGCCTTGGGTCCCGGCATGGGCACAAGCAACGAGACGGTGGATGCCATCGACACCTTCATCAAGACCTTCCGCACGCCATGCCTGCTCGATGCCGATGCGCTCAACTGCATCGCCCAGCGCCAACAGCTCATCCGACTCATCCCCCACGGCTCGGTGCTCACGCCTCACGCCAACGAGTTTGACCGCCTGTTTGGCCGCCACCAAACCGACGAGGAGCGACTGAAGAAAGCCATCGACGTGTCGAAGCTTTACGAAATCACCATCGTGCTCAAGGGCCACTACACGATGACCGTGCGCCCCGACGGCAAGGTGTATATCAACAGCAGCGGCAACTCGGGCATGGCCACAGCGGGAGCCGGCGATGTGCTCACGGGCGTGATTGCCTCGCTCATCGCCCAGGGCAACGCCCCCGACTGGAGCGTGGTGATGGGCGTGTATCTGCACGGCCTGGCTGGCGACCTGGCCGCCAAGGAGCACGGCGAGTGGGGTGTGATGGCCAGCGACATCGCCGACAACGTGGGCCGAGCCATTCAGCATGTGATGAATGCCCGATAGCGTGGGCCAATATTCACCTTGAAGCTCAAGAAAATCTCGATAATCCAGAAGCTCTAGAGATTCTAGAAACACTAGTATTGTGTAACGTCTAATTCTTTAATTCGATTTCAGGATATAGGTGCTTTAGCTTGATTCTGGCGTCATCCACCTTGAACTGCCAATTGACTCCCGTTTGCCTATTATTCCTGTCCCTGCACCAGGCTTGTGCCTCC
>JAFYCU010000176.1 GCA_017545095.1 Muribaculaceae bacterium
GCTATGCCTTTGAGCACATTAGTATCAGATAAGGATAATCTGAGATGACCCATTAGTTACAGTTTTTTTGCGGGAACTCCCACATATGCACCTTCTTCAACGATATCGTGAATTACAACAGCTGACGCGCCGATAATAACATTATCACAAATCGAAATATTATCTGAAATGGTTGAATTGGTTCCAAAAAAACAGCAACTACCTATTTTTGAAAAACCAGACACTGCTGACCTTACGCCTATAAATGAGCTATTTCCCACCAAACAATTGTGGCTAATGGTTGCCCCCAAATTTAGAAGCACATTGTCCTCGATGACTACATCCTTGTCAATGATTGAACCTGGATAGATGATGACATCCTCACCAATTGTTGATGAGGGGTCAATGTAAGTAGCATTTGCTATGACGGTGGCAAACGGTATTTTTCCTTTCAATGAAGCATGCAGTGATTGCTTAAAAGCCAAATGCTTATATCCAATGGCAATGAAAAGGCAATCAAAGGCTCCATTTGTGTATGATTCTTCCACATCTTGTATTGTGCCAAGTCTTTTAAGCCCCTCAAAACACTGCATATCTTCTGGATAGTCGACAAAAAATCCAACGGGCAAATATCGTCCATCCCCATGAGCATAGTGAATGACTTGTGATGCCAATTCACCAGCTCCAATGATGGCTAAACGCTGTTTCATTCTCAATAAATCTTTTTGATGATATAGTTGGGGCGTCCCTGCACCTGGCGATAAATCCGAAACAGATACAGCCCCATGAGACCGAGAAAGGTTGAAATGAGGCCAAGCGACAACAAATTGATGGCAACCAGTGATGTCCAACCGATACTAATGGCATCGCCCATTATCAACTTCTTGGCAACTAAATAGATGATGAAAATGACGCTGAAAAGGGTTATCATCAAACCGATGTAGAACAAAAATTCCAACGGTTTTCCCGAAAACGTAGTGAATGCTTGAATCATGAGGGCTACTCGTTTACGGAATGTATAAGTGCTCTTCCCTGCTCTTAAACCTTTCACAACGGGGATCTCTTTCTTGTTCATTCCCACCCAGTGTATCATGCCACCAAGGAAAAGATTAGCGTCATTTAATCTTAGCAACTCACCCACAAACTTGCGTGTCATCAAACACTCTGTAAGAATATTTGCAGGTATTTTTATATCGGACAAGCGGTTAAACAACGACCAAAATGCCGCTCCACCTTGCTTTTCGATAAGATGTCCTTTGCGTTTACTTTGCACACCATAGACCATCTCAAGGGATTTATCAGCCATCATTGCCTCATAACACTCCACAAGGAATGATGATGGGGTTTCCAAATCGTTATCTGCCATGTAGATATAATCGCCACTGGCAAAAGCCAAGCCTGCCTGTAGAGCATAATGATGCCCAAAATTGCGAGACAGGTCAACGATGCGGATATTCGGATGCTCATTTTTTGCTTCGATTAAGTAGTCGAGAGAGTCATCCGGAGAACCATCATTAACAAAGACCATTTCATAATCGCCAATAGACAACGACGTTACAACATCTTCCATTTCGGAAATGAAACGGGCTAGAAATGGACGCGAACGATAAAGTGTGGTAACTATTGAGAGTTTCATAAACCTAAATGCCGAATTCTATTCTTTTATCGCTTTTGTAAATAGCATAACCACTACGGTCGCCGCTGCATTGAACCGCATGCAAGGAGCCGTCTGTTATTCTCGCCTCAACTATCGCAGAATAGTTCTTGGCATTAAGAATAACTTCCTTAAGCCTCTCTGTTTCTTTGCAAAGGAAATACACTCCGGAATAATTGTGTTCTGTGATTTGTGGCTTTTCAAAAGTTCCCAACGCCACATCAATGACTCCTTTTAAAAAGTCATAGCCAGTAGAAAGTTGCACAAGATTAGAACCGATAAAATCACCTCCCATACGAGCCCCAACTTCAATCACTTTGACATCACCACTCGGTGTGATTTTTAGTTCTGAGTGCGATGCCCCATATTCTATATGCAGTGCATTCAATGCATCTATCACGATTGATTTCACTCGACTTTGAGTCTCTTCGGGCAATGATGATGGCTGATGATGTGCAAGTTCCACAAAGTAAGGGGCTCCTGTGGTGACCTTGTCGGTTATTTGTAAAATGTAATGTTGACCCTTGTAAGAAATTGACTCTACGCTGATTTCTTGTCCGTCCACAAACTCTTCAATAATAGCTTCATGACTGAATGAAGCTTCTTGAGCTCGCGCGATTGCCGCATTAAGCGAGTCGGAGCTAATAATCTTCTCAACACCACGACTTCCTGAACGGTCAGTGGGTTTGACGATAAGGGGAAACTGAAATCCAGTCAAGTCTATTGGTATGTTTGGAGTTGCCAAAGCATATTTAGGTGAGGGCACATTGCTCTTCATGAAACACTGGCGCATCGCATATTTATTGGTACAAGCTACAGAATAGCAATCATCATTTGCTATAAGCCCCATATGAGCTGCTACATGATTAACGGCTATAACTGCTGTATCACTAGCTATTGTGCATATAGCATCAATGTCCTCTTCTTTGCAAATTCTCAGTATTTCTTCTTTCTCGGTAATTGAAACAGGATAAAACTTGTCGCAAATATTGGCACATGTCGCACCTTCGCGCCAAGCGAAACAAATTGTGTAGAGCCCCATTTCTTTGGCTTTTCTCACAATTGGCTCTTGAAGATATGATGCCCCTATGATTGCGATTTTTTTCATGATTAATTATAGAGTGCTAAAATGGCAGTTTGATAGTCAACTCTTTCTATCTAATTCGTCAATTACTTTGAGCAGATATTTACCGTATTGATTTTTTATCATTGGTTGTGCGAGTTGTTGCATTTTTTCTCGCGTTATCCAACCCTTTCTATAAGCTATCCCTTCAAGGCAAGCCACTTTTAGGCCTTGCCGCTTTTCAATAACCTCTACAAATATTGAAGCCTCAGAAAGTGAGTCATGAGTGCCTGTGTCAAGCCATGCGAATCCACGTCCCAAAGGTTTAACTCTGAGCTGACCTCGCCGCAGAAACTCTTGATTAACTGATGTGATCTCAAGTTCTCCGCGTGCTGATGGCTTTATGTTCTTTGCGATTTCAACTACTTCGTTCGGATACATATACAAACCGACTACGGCATAATTCGATTTGGGGTTTTCAGGCTTTTCTTCTATGCTTATGCAATTCCATTGCTCATCAAACTCTGCAACACCATATCTTTCTGGGTCATCTACCCAATATCCAAAGACGGTGGCTAACTGCTGTTTCTCCACATTCTCAGCTGCGTCATGAAGAATGTTGGAGAAATATGAGCCATAAAATATATTATCTCCAAGTATCAAGGTCACGGAATCCTTTCCTATAAACTTTTCACCTATGATGAAAGCTTGCGCTAACCCATCAGGTGAAGGTTGCTCGGCATATTCAAACTTTACTCCAAAATCAGAGCCATCACCTAATAGCCGCTTGAAGGCGGGTAAGTCCACAGGTGTTGAAATGATTAATATCTCTCGTATTCCAGCTAGCATTAAAACCGAGATTGGGTAATAAATCATCGGTTTATCATATACGGGTAGCATCTGCTTGCTCACGCCTTTAGTTATTGGATATAAACGTGTGCCAGAGCCACCAGCTAAAACGATGCCTTTCATATTTGATATTTTTTATAGTTAATCTGTTTTCATAGGCTGCGCGAGCGCGACAGCTTGACTACCGCAGTTTCTGTGGATAATGATAGTCCTCGACGCCGAGGGTGGCGAGCACCACGCGCGACGTGTAAAGCCCCACGATCATGGTGAGGAACATGCGGATGTAGAGCATCAGCGCGTTGCGGGCTATGCGGCGGTTGTCACTCATTCTTTCTCTTTGTCAACAAATTACATACTAATTAAAACAAAATCTTCGTATAACCCTTTGTAACCCTTTGTTGACCCTTTATCCGTTTCTCTTTGTCAACAAATTATATACAAATTAAAACAAAATCTTTGTATAACCCCTTGTAACCCTTTGTTGACCCTTTATCCGTTTCTCTTTGTCTACAAATTATATACAAATTAAAACAAATTCTTCGTTGTATAAACCTTTGTACCCCTTTGTTGACCCTTTATCCGTTTCTCTATTTTCTACAAATTATATACAAATTAAAACAAAATCTTTGTATAAACCTTTGTATCCCTTTGTTAATCCCTTGTCCGTTTCTCTTTGTCAGCAAATTACATACAAATTAAAACAAAATCTTCGTTGTATAGTTTCACAATTGAGGCTTCCAGTGCAGGAGTGATTTGCGGGGAATTAATCCGCTCCATTGGCGTGGAGGGGCTGGAACTGGGCGAGGATGGTGGCGATGGTGCGCTTTTTGGCCTCGGCGGGTTTGATGGGCTGCCAGGAGGCTATGGTTGCCTGTAGTGATTGGGCGAGCTGTGGGTCGCCGGTGGCGGCGTAGAGCATGGCCTGGAGCATGGCTCGCTGCTGGGGGGCAGTGATGCCGGGCAGGAGGCTGCGGCACTGTGCGAGCCAGTGTTCGCGCTGTGGGGCGAGCTGGAGGGCTGTGGCGGTGATGAGCATGAGTGCAGCGTGGGTGGCGGCGAGGTTGGGGGTGTCGGGCTGGAGGAGCTGGTAGCGCTGCACGAACACTTGCATGGCGGTGAGGTCATCCACGGCGAGGGACTGGTGGCGCAGATGGGCGGCGAGGGCGGCGAGGGAGCGGGGCTGGTGGGCCTCGAACTGCTTGTAGGGGTGGCGGTTGCCGTGGCCAAAGTGGAGGATGCGTATGTATTGCGACTGGATGTCGCCGGTGGAGACGATGAAGAGGTCGCCGATGGCGAGCACCACTTGTCCGCCGTCGCGTCCGGGTGCGGTGCGCAGCGTGCCTTCCACGCCGCTGAAGGGTCCGCCGATGACCTGAACGCGGTCGCCAGCTTGCAAGTCGATGTCGCTTACGCGATAGCAGGGCAGCTCGCCGGAATGAGCGTTGGCAATGGTGCGGAAGCTTTCCATGTCGCGGTCGGTGATGGTCATGTAGCGTCGCTGGCCGGTGTGGCTGTCATGCACGGTGAGCATGCGCAGGCCGGGGATGCGTGTGCGGATGTCGCGCAGGCCGGCCGCGGTGTCGCGCACGAAGAGGTAGGTGAAGAGCATCTTGCGCTGGGCGAGCACTTGCCTGCCGAAGCGGTTGACGCGCATGTAGCAGGTGGGCAGGAAGTAATCCACGGGGGGCAGCCCTTGCTGTGCACGGCTGCTGGTGAGGGCCTGGAACTGCTGGCGGATGGCAGCGATGCTCTGCGCGAGGGTGAGCACGTGCCACGCGGGTTTGTCGCCGCCGACTTGTGGCGCGGTGATGGGTTCAGGGTGTTCTTTGGGCATTACAGACGATTAATAACCGACTGATTCACAAGAACTTGAGTATTGCTCGGGCATTTACCGGGGAAAATTCGCGGTGGTGTGCCATTGAGTGGTGTTCTTGCTCGACCTCGGAGTGATGTGGCTTGCATGGCTCGGAGGGCTTATAAAAACACTGCAAAGGTAATGAATTTTTGAGGATTTATGCGTTTTTTGATTGTTAAACTACATTAAGAAGATGCTAGATGCAAGATGCGAGATGCAAGCTTCCTTAGCTCTTGGGAACGATGATGACGGTGGGGACTGACAAATAGCGGCTGCATGGGCGACAAACGGTGGGGCGACGGTGGGGGCTGCCACACAGCGGCAGCGTATGCGACCGACGCGACCAACGATGTGAACAATGGGGGCACGACAGGCAACACGCAGCCCGAGGGGCTGGGTTGCCCTCGGGCTGCGTGGTTGGAGGTTCATCGTGAAGCCCCGCCTTCAGGAGGGGCTGGGGTCTTCTGGCCGGCACAAGTGCCCTACTTGTTTTTCATGATGCGATATTCGTAGGGCGCGAGGTGGATGCGTGCGGTGGTGTCGACCTGGGTGCTGTCGAGCAGGTTGATGCGCTGGCGGTTGCGGAGCACGTCGGGGATGGTGACGTCGGTCTCACGGTCGCGGACGTTGACGGCAACGAGATACACGCCGTTGCCTTTGGAGAATAGCAGCACATCGGGTGTCGAGAAGCTGGCCGGAGCTCCATGGCGGAGTGCGCTCTCGGCGTTGTAGATGGCGATGAGACGCTGATACTCGCGGTAGATGTCGGGATTGGCGGTCCAGTCCACGGGGACGTAGTGGAAGAAGTTGATGGGGTTGGGATAGGCCACTTCTTGCGAGCCGTAGATGAGAGCTCCGCCGTGGAGGAAGGTGGTGGCGACAAAGGCGGCCATCTGCCCTCGGGGGCCGAACTGAGCCACAGGGGTGACCTCGGTGGAGTTGTCGTGATTGGTGGTGAAGCGCAGTTTCACTTTTCCGTCAGGCAGGCCGTTATACTCGGCGGTGTCGGCCTCGACGAGTGCGGTTGCAGGCGCTCCCTCGGTGAACACCTTGACGAGCGTGCCCTTGAAGTTCCAGGCGTAGTTCATGTCGAAGCCAGCGTCGAAGTTATCGGGCCGGTTACCCTCGGCGAGCATGAGCAGCTGGCGGGGTTTGGCGGCGGCACGGAGTGTGTCGATGGCGTTGCGCCAGAAGTCGACGGGCACCATGTCGGCGACATCGCAGCGGAAGCCGTCGACACCGACCTGGGTAACCCAGTACATCATGGCATCGATCATGGCCTGGCGCAAGTCGGTGTTGTCGTAGTTGAGGTCGGCCACGTCGGTCCAGTCGGTGTTAGGGGGATAGATGATGTTGCCGAGCGAGTCGTGGGTGTACCAGTCGGGGTGCTGTGCCAGCCAGGGGTTGTCCCAGGCGGTGTGGTTGGCCACCCAGTCGAGGATCAGGGCAATGCCGCGGCTGTGGCAGGAGTCGATGAGCTGTCGCAGGTCGTCGACGGTGCCAAACTCGGGGGCGATGGCTTTGTAGTCGCGGATGGAATAGGGCGAGTTTTTGGTTTTCTCTTCGCCGATGGGATAGATGGGCATGACCCAGATGACGTTGACGCCGAGTGCGGCGATGGAGTCGAGGCGTGCGGTGACGGCCTTGAGCGACTGCTGGGGCGCGAACACACGCGGGTTGACTTGATACATCACCACGTCGGGCACATCGGGCAGCTGGAACGTGGCGGGCTGCTTGCCCTTGGGGTCGCAAGCGACGAGGACGAGGAGCAGCACGAGCGGCAATAACAGAAGAATTTTTTTCATAACAACTTGTATTGATTGGTTATTAGAGCGTAAAATTAGGGTAAAAAAATGACATGGGCAAATTTTTCGGAAAAAATCCCCCGAAGTGCGGCAAAGCACTTGGGGGATGCAAGCAGATTGGAAGGTAAATAAAAAGCTCACAGCTGCCTGGCGGCTCGCGCCATCAGGCCCAAGCTGTGAGTTTTTGGTGTCAGTCGTCGGCGTGCTCGTAATACATGGTGCGCGGCGGCTGGTCGCACACCTCGGCGGGGCCGAAGTACTGGATGGGACCGGGATAGGTGTAGCAGGTTTCGCGTGCCCACTCGTCGCGCATGGCCTTGAAGGCCTTGAAGGGCTTGCCCTCGAGGTCGACGAGTGCTTTTTTGATCACGGGTTTCTCCTTGCCGTTGCGGCGTTCCATGTTCATCATCATGGTGATGGGGAAACCGCCTGCCACCCACTCGGTGGAGGGCTTGGTGAGGTTGCGCACGCTCGACATGTAGCCGGTGGCGCCGCAGTTGATGAGCTGTGCGGCGTTGTAGCCCAGGGCGTAGCAGTAGTCGGCGTCGAAGTTCGACGGCGTGGCGCAACGGCCTTCGTAGCCGAAGAAGTGGGTCTGTGCGGCAAACTTGCCTTTGTACTGTCCGTCCATCTTCATCTCGGCGAGGCGTTTGCGCACCATCTCGGCGAGCATCTTCTCGGTTTCGACGAGCGAGAGCTGCACGTTGCCGTGTGCGTCGCGGTCGAGGGTGAGCTGACGCGACACGCTGAGCGGCAGGCGCATGAACACGAGCGCACTGTCGTTGCTCAGGTGCGAAATCACATACTCGCGGCGTTCGTCGGCATAGAGCTGTGCAAAGGTGGTGTGGTTGGCGAGCATCTCGTTCATCTCGTTGATGAGTTTACGGAATGCGGGTATGAACTCGATGAGTCCTTCGGGCACCAGCACGGTGCCGTAGTTCATGCCGCGTGCGGCACGGTCGGCCACCACCTGAGCGATTTCGTTCACGAGGTCGTTGAGGGTCATGTTCTTGGCCTCCACCTCTTCGCTCACGATGCAGATGTTGGGCTGGGTCTGGAGTCCGCACTCCAGGGTGATGTGCGATGCCGAGCGCCCCATGAGCTTGATGAAGTGCCAGTATTTCTTGGCGCTGTTGCAGTCGCGCTCGATGTTGCCGATCACTTCGGCATAGACCTTGGTGGCGGTGTCGAAGCCGAACGAGGTCTCGATGAATTCGTTCTTAAGGTCGCCGTCGATGGTTTTTGGGCATCCAATCACCTGCACGGGCACGTTGTTGGCCTTGTAGTATTCGGCGAGTATGGCGGCGTTGGTGTTGCTGTCATCGCCACCGATGATCACGAGTGCGCTGATGTTGAGCTTCTCCAGGATGATGCGTCCCTGCTCGAACTGCTCCACCTTGTCGAGCTTGGTGCGACCTGAGCCGATGATGTCGAATCCGCCGGTGTTGCGGTATTCGTCGATGATGTCGGCGGTGAGCTCTTTGTAGTCGTGGTTGACGAGTCCGTCGGGGCCCATGAGGAAGCCATAGAGTCGGTTCTCGTTGTTGAGGGCCTTGAGTCCGTCATAGAGTCCGCTGATGACGTTGTGTCCGCCGGGAGCCTGTCCGCCCGAGAGAATCACGCCCACGTTCACGGCGCGGTTTTCGCCTGCGGGCTGGTCGGCCGGGGCGAAGGTGAGCTGGGGCTGGCCGTAGGTGCAGGGGAAGATTCGCTTGATGTCGTCTTGATCGGCCACCGATTGGGTGGAATTGCCCTTGACCACCTTCACGGGGCCACGGAGGGCCTCAGGAAGCTTGGGTTGATAGGCAGCTCTGAGCTGCTGAAGTACGCTTTTTTTTGCCATATATAATAACCAGTTAAAATTTCCCTAATTTTTTTAGGCTGCAAATTTCGCAAAAAAATGGCACATGGTCAACAGGGGTATCGATTTTTTGTCGAAATTATGTCCTCAATCGGTTGCAATCGGTAACGATGGCGGTTGCCATGGCGTCGTCGCGCAAGTAGCGTTGCGCCATTTCGAGCAGCTGCTGGGCATCGATGGTGCGCAGGGTGTGCACCTGGTCGTTGAAGTATTCGGGATAGATGCCTATGGTGATGGTCGAAGCCACGTAACCGCCCACGTTGAAGGGTGTGTCGAGGGTCTTGACCAGGTCGCCGAGCATGTTCTGCCGCACCAGGCTGAGTTCCTCGTCGGGCACGGGTTCGCTGCGCAGGCGTTGCAGCTCAAGGCGTATCTCGTCCATCACGGCCCAGGTGCTGTCGATTTTGCACTCGGTGCTGATGCCAACATAGCCATCGTGCTCACGGCCCGAGAGGTAGGCTTGTATGCCGTAGGTGTAGCCTTTCTGCTCGCGAATGTTGACCGAGAGTCGGCTGCCGATGTAGCCGCCGAGCACGTTGGCGAGGATGCGCAGCGGGATGTAGTGCGGATGCCTGCGCGGCACGGCGGGCATGGCAATGGCGATGGCCGACTGCAACGCATCGGGGTGATGCACAACGTGCTGCGCGGCCTGGAATGGCTGGGCGATGGCATTCCAGTCGAATGGCGGTGTTGCCTGGCCGGGCATGGCGAGCGATTCCAAAGCCTGCGTGACCCGGGCGAGCACCTCGGGGCTGATTTGCCCCGCGAGCACGGCACACAGGTTGGCCGTGCGGTAGTGGCTCTGGTGGAACGTGCGCAAATCGTCGGGGGTGAGTGCCATCACGTCGTCGGGCATGATGTCGCGTGCCAGGGGGTGATGGTCGCCGTAGTACATCCGTGCGAGTTCCATCATGGCCAGGAACCTCACCTGCTGGTGGACTGCGGCAAAGTTGGCTGCGTAGCGGCGTTGCAGCACCTGCATGTCGGCGGCAAGGAAGGTGGGATGCTGCAAGCAGTCGCACAGCACGTCGAGCGAGGGCTGCACGTTGTCGTTGAGCGAGAGCACCGCGATTTCGGTCCACTCGTCGTAGGCCTGCACGGTGATGCGCGAGCCGTAGTAGTCGAGCGTTTCGGCGATTTGCTGCGAGGTGCGGCTGTGCGTGCCCTCGGTGGCGGTGAAGGCGGTAATGGCCGCTTGCATGGGTCGTGCCTCGTGCAGCTCGCCGCCACGGATGAATACCGACAGGCGGTTCATCCCGTCCTGACCGCCATCGACCACATACAGTGGAATGCCGTTGCTCAGGATGCGCGCGGGCGGCATGTTGAGGCGCACTTCGCCATAGGGACGAACAGGCGGCTGAATAGTAAGGTCGTTCATGTGATGATTGATTGCTTGATTGATAGTCGTTTACTCGTTTTCCGCCAAGAATTGCTCGGCTCGCTGCAGGTCGTCGGGGGTGTCGATGCCTATGGTTTGCGCCGTGGAGATGGCGGTCTGGATCACGTAGCCATTCTGAAGCCATCGCAGCTGCTCGAGCGACTCGGCCAGCTCGAGCGACGACGGCGACAGCTGGGTGATGCGAGCGAGCACGCTGGCACGGTAGGCGTAAAGGCCGATGTGGGTGTAGAACTGCACACGCTCGGGCCACTGCTCACGCTCGCAGCCGCGCACATAGGGGATGACCGAGCGCGAGAAATAGCGTGCCCGCATCTGGTTGTCGACCACCACCTTGGGGGTGTTGGGGTTCTCCAGTTCGGCATACGGGCGCGTGGGGTCGAAGGGTCGCACCAGGGTGGCGATGTCGGTGTCGGGGCGGTCGAAGCAAGCCATCACAGCTTGCAGCTGTTCGGGTTGGATGAATGGCTCGTCGCCCTGAATGTTCACCACCACGTCGGCTCCCCCACCCTGCTTCAGGTACGCCTCGTGGCAGCGGTCGGTGCCGCTGCGGTGCTGGTCGCTGGTCATCACGGCCTGCCCGCCAAAAGCCGCCACAGCCTCCACGATGCGGACGTCGTCGGTGGCCACAACCACATGGTCGAGCACTTGGCTCGCCTGTTCATACACGCGCTGAATCATGCGTTTGCCGCCCAGCAGCGCCAATGGTTTGCCCGGAAACCGCGTAGAGCCATACCGGGCAGGTATAATGCCAATGAATGTGGTCATATCAGTTTTCAGTTTTCAGTTTTCAGTTTGCGCATCTCGCATCTCGCATCTTGCATCTCCATTTCACATTTCCATGACCAGGCGCAGGCCGATGTTGTGGCTGGTGGCCTCGGGGGGGCTGCATCCGCGTGTGCTCACGCGGCAGTCGGCGATGTCGAAGTCCCACGCACCGCCACGGTGCACACGATAGGCCCACTCGGCCAGCGGCGGCTCAGCGGGGCCTTGCGGATTGGTCTGCGAGGTCGAGGGGTAGTCGTCGAACCAGTCGTGGCACCATTCCCACACGTTGCCGCTCATGTCGTAGAGCCCCAGCTCGTTGGGCCGCTTGCCGCCCACGGCATGGGTGCCGTAGTTGGGGCTGGCGGGGTCAATGAGGTAGCTGTTCACGTCGTACCACGCCACCTCGCCCAGGGTGTTGCTGCCGGCATAGTGGTAATGGCGGCTCTTGTTGCCGCCACGGGCCGCAAACTCCCACTCAGCCTCGGTGGGCAGACGGAAAGTGCGGCCGGTGAGCTGGTTGAGCTGCTCGATGAATGCCTGGCATTGGTTCCAGCTCACCTGCTCCACGGGGCGTTGCCAATCACCGGTGAACCGACTGGGGTTGCTGCCCATCACGGCCTGCCACAGCTGCTGCGTGACCGGCATCTGCCCGATGGCGAAACGCGAGAGCGTGACGCGGTGCGGCGGCTGCTCGTCCTCGTAGGCGTCTTCGACTTGCTCGGCAGTGGCTCCCATGGTGAATGTGCCGCCCTCCACAGTAACCATCACAAAGTCGACC
>JAFYCU010000177.1 GCA_017545095.1 Muribaculaceae bacterium
GGCTGTTGCTCTATCCAGCTGAGCTACAGGACCATCCTGTTTTTGCCTCACTAAAGGGCAAAAAAATGCGGAGAGAAAGGGATTCGAACCCCTGGAGGTAGTTAGCCTCAACGGTTTTCAAGACCGCCGCATTCGACCACTCTGCCATCTCTCCGGAAGTGAGTCAAGGTTGTCAACTCACCCATTTGGGCTGCAAAAGTACTACTAACTTTCGTTTTATGCAAGTTTTTTGGCTGTTTTTTGATAATGTATTTTCCAAGTTGGATTATTTTGATTGTGAAAGCGGGTCGTTATAGGCTGAGCAGCAGGTATTCTTGAGACTCTGGGTCAACTGTGTATTGTGCTGCGGCTCGGTATCCTAAGACCCACAGGATCTTGTCATCGGCCACTAGCAGCCACGCGTCTCGTTTGGCGGCATGGTCGAGTTTGAGGTCGGCAAACAGGTCGCTCAGGAGTTTGGATCCTTTCAGCCCGAAGGGTTTGATTCTGTCCCCCCTGCGCCAATGGCGTAAGACAATCTGCTGGCATTCAAGTAGTTGTATGCTGAACGCCACCTTGCGTTTGCCGTCGCACATGAGGGGCGAAAATGGTGGGTTGTTACGGGAAATGCTGATGTGGACTGGGCTGAGCACATCTGTTGTCAGGTCGATGGGGATTTCCACGTCATGGGGCTCGTTCATCTTCTCGACGTCAAGGGTGAGCCTATTAACGATGAGTAAGTGGCCCTTACCGGCAAATTGTCGCCCTGAGTGGTTCTGATGCGCGGCTTCGATGGCTTGCTCGCACTGCTCACGGTTGAAACCCAGGTGGCGGATGCGGTGATAGAGTAGGGTAGGCGCCTCGGACTGCCCCAGAAGGGTCGCGATGTCGATATGAAACTCATTGGGAATCAAATCGTTGACAAGTGTTGTTAGTAATCTGTTGTCTCGTGACAGGTTTTCCATCGTGTTGATGATGCGTGAGGTCCCGTGTGGGAATTGGTGCTCGATGTTGGGCAGCACGATGTTGCGCAGGCGGTTGCGGCGGTATGTGTTTTGGGCGTTAGTGCTGTCCGTGACATAGTCTTGTCCGATGGATGCCAGATAATCGAGGATGTCGGCTCGGGTCACGCTAAGTAGTGGGCGCCAGATCTTGTGATTCAAGCGTTCCATGCCCGTCAGCCCCTTAATGCCTGTGCCCCGCAGCAGGTTTAAGAAAAAGGTTTCCACCTGGTCGTCGGCGTGATGAGCTACTGCAATGTAGGCGCACTCTTGTCGTTGCCGCTCTTGCTCGAACCACTGGTAGCGCAACTCGCGACATGCCATCTCGACCGAGCCGCCATGCTCTTGCTGCCAAGCGGCTACGTCAAAGTCCTTGACGGTCAACGGCACGTTAAGCTGTTGGCACAGTTGGCGGACAAATTGCTCATCACGGTAAGATTCATCATCCCTAAGGTGGAAATTGCAGTGAGCGGCACGGCAGTCACATTGCAGTTCCAACAGAGCACGCAGCAACGCCACCGAATCGGCGCCGCCACTCAATGCGACCAGCACCGGCTTGTGATTGATGTCGATGGTTTCCAGGCCATCGCGTACTCTATTGATGAATTCCTCGCGATTCATTGACGCAAAGGTAGTGTTTTTTCAAAA
>JAFYCU010000178.1 GCA_017545095.1 Muribaculaceae bacterium
AGTTCATGGAACACGGGCATTGGCAGGATGTCGCCATCGGCGCATTGCCATGTGGTGTGGCATCATTCAAGTTCGACTCATTCCTGCCGGAACCAGGCCTCAGGCTGGTGGTGCAGCGCACTCTTGCCGAGGCGGACGGGGGTTTTCTCCGCCAACTGACCCTCAGCACGACCCTCGGCGCGACCCTCGGCACGACCCTCGGCGTGACCCTCGGCACGGCCCTCGGCGCAGCCGATTTCCTTTCCTTCGGCGAGACCCTCTTCCTTGCCGCGCAGGTGCGCGGTGTCGACGGTGTTCACATAGTCGCGGTACTCCTTCACGCTCGTCTCATACTCGCGCCGCTCCTCGGGGCTGTACTTCGCTATCTCGGCCTGCTCGAACAGCTTGCCAAAGATGCGGTCCTGCAACGCCTTCGGGTAGTTGCCATTTTTTAAGCTACGAGCCACAAGTGGCGCGATGCGGACTTCGCCTTGAAAACTGCAAATAAATTTGCGTTTTCTCTCAACTTGCAGTAATTTTGCAGACTCAATCAAAAGAAGGCAATGAAAATCCAATCTCTTATTCTGGCATCGGTGCTTGCGTGCACCACCATGTCGAGCCACGGCAAGATGTTGTTCTCGGACGACAACAGCGGCTTTGTGATGCTTGCCGAGGCTGTTCCCGAAGTGATTCTTGAACCCCGCTACTACAGCACCTACAACTTTGTGGGCACGCGCATCGATGGCTATGAAGAGCCCTGCATGCTCATCACCCGCGAGGCCGCCTTCGCGCTGAGGGAGGTGGCCAAAGACCTGCTCGAGCGCGGCTACCGACTGAAAGTGTGGGACTCCTACCGCCCGCAATGCGGCGTGGACCACTTCGCCCGCTGGGCCAAAGACCTGAACGACACCACCATGCGACCCTATTTCTATCCCAAGGTGGACAAGAGTGTGCTGTTTGAACAGGAATATATCGCCTACCACAGCGGCCACACACGCGGGTCGACGGTGGACCTCACCCTTTTCGACATGCGCACGGGCAAGGAGGTGGACATGGGCGGCACCTTCGACTACTTCGGCGTGGAGTCGCACCCCACCTTCAAGAAAGGGCTCACCGAGCAGCAATATGCCAACCGCATGCTCTTGCGCCAGGTGATGATGGCCCACGGCTTCAAACCCATCACCACCGAGTGGTGGCACTTCACCCTAGCCACCGAGCCTTACCCCAACACCTACTTCACCTTTCCAGTGAAAACGAAGCAAGACGCGAGATGCGAGACGCAAGAGCCGTAATAATAAATTCTCGTACCCGAATCTTGCATCTTGCATCTCGCATCTCGCATCTTAATATGAGTGATTTTTTCCGAACTGTGAAAGGCGTGTCGAGCGGCATCTACAAGGAAAAGATGAGCAAGTTCATCGCCTTTGTGGAGCCTGCCGCCACCGCCGACGAGGCCAAGGCCGTCGTCAAGCGGTACCAGAACGAGTACCACGACGCGCGCCATGTGTGCTGGGCCTATGTGATGGGTGTCGACCGGTCGGAGTATCTGTCGAGCGACAACGGCGAACCCAGCGGCACGGCCGGCAAGCCCATCCTGGGACAGCTCAACTCGTTTGAGCTTACCCGCGTGGTGGCGGTGGTGGTCCGCTATTTTGGCGGCATCAAGCTGGGCACGAGCGGACTGATTGGGGCCTACCGCGAAGCCACACGGCTGGCCATCGAGGCCGGCGAAATACTTGAATGCCACGAGCAGGCACGGCACACGTTTGAGTTCCCCTACCTGATGATGAACGCCGTGATGGGCACCATCAAGAAGACCGGCGTGCGCATCGTGGAGCAGCAGTTCGACAACGTGTGCCGGATGACCATCGAGTGCGATGCCGACGCGCTGCCCCAGTTCCAGCAACGCCTCGCCACCGCACTCAACGGGTTCTGAAGGCAGCGGGGGAGGCCCTTCACCTCCCCCAACCTCTACAACATGGTTACTCCTCGCCCAGCACCTTGAGAATTTTCTCAAGGTCATGGCCATCAACGCGATACACAATCACTCGCTTGGGGTTGCCAATCAGCGAATAGTGATACTTGAACCACTTCACCTTATCCCACGTTTGCGACCAGCGCACCACACCATCATCGAGAGTCGTCACAACCCGGCGGGCAAAATCATAATTGCTCGGCATCCAATTCGAGTTGCCAAAAACCTCAGGACTCACAATCGGCATCTTCTCAATCAAATCCAGACACACCGGCGACTTCAGGTTCATCTCACCATAGGCCAGAATCACCGGACCCTTGAACTCCTTACCAGCGATCACGTAGGTGGGCTTCCCCACAGGCTTACCCTTATCGTCGACTTCCAACGATGCCATCAGGATATCATTCTCTTCCTTCTCGCTGATAGCATGCATCACAATCAGCCCATGGCCACTCTCGCCATTCGAACGGTGCAAAACCGTCACCTTCCTCAAGTCTAATTCAAACTCTTTGACTGCCATAAAAATTCAATGATTAAACAATATAATTTCACAACACTTATTCTCTCTCAAATCACCTCTCCTCTTCTCGCGTAAGAATTACACTGCAAAATTAGTGCCAAACTTTGGAACGGCAATATTTTTTGACGTATAATTTACACCAGAAAGCGAAAAACTATTGTTTTCAGTAGGTAAAACACCCGCAAGAGCGGCATTTTCGTCGAAATTTTGGCTGTTCAGGCCATGCTGTCACATCGTGTGACCCAAGTGTCTCGGATGAGTCATGCTCAAAAAATGGGACAGCAGAGGCGGAACGGGTGTGTCACCACTTTTCAAATGAATGAGGGAGATGCGATGATGCAATCGTTTGCGCACCGGGGGTGCGAAAACTTTTTTGGCAAGGATGCGGCGGTATGCCGCTTTTTTGCTATATTTGCAGTTTGTTGGAAGAAAACATTTAAAACAACGATAGCTATGTTAAAGACAAAACCCGACTTGAGTTTCAGCAAGCTGTGGAACATCAGCTTTGGCTTTTTTGGCGTGCAGATTGCCTATGCGCTGCAAAGTGCCAACATCAGCCGTATCTTCGCCACGCTGGGTGCCGACCCGCACAACCTGAGCTACTTCTGGATTCTGCCGCCGCTCATGGGCATGGTGGTGCAGCCGCTGGTGGGCTTGTTCAGCGACAAGACCTGGACGCGTTTTGGCCGCCGCATCCCCTACCTGTTTGTGGGAGCCGCCGTGGCTGTTTTGGTGATGTGCCTGCTGCCCAACGCCGGCAACCTGCAATTCACCATCATGAGTGCGATGACGTTCGGCCTGCTCTCGCTCATGTTCCTCGACACGAGCATCAACATGGCCATGCAGCCGTTTAAGATGATGGTGGGCGACATGGTGAACGAGAAGCAGAAGGCCAAGGCCTACAG
>JAFYCU010000179.1 GCA_017545095.1 Muribaculaceae bacterium
CACGGCCACCACGTTGCGGTGGCTGTTGATGAAGAGCGAGGGGTTGTTGCGCGTCACGTTCTGGTCCTCGCCCTTGGGCAGGTTGTCGTAGAGCGACCCCCAAGTGCCCAGGTCGCTCCACCCGAAGTCGACGCATTCCACAAATACGTTGGGGGCTTTCTCCATCACGGCAAAGTCAATCGACACGTTGCGGCAGATGGGGTAGTTCTCCTTGATGAACGCCTGCTCCTGTGGGGTGCCGTATTGTCCGAGCCCCTGGTCCAGGATTGAGGTGATGTCGTTGGCGTGGGTGCGCATGGCCTCGAGGATGGTGGAGGCGCGCCAGAAAAACATGCCGGAGTTCCAGTAGAACTCGCCCGAGTCCACAAACACGCGTGCCAGCTGCTCGTCGGGCTTCTCGGTGAAGGTCTTCACGGCCGAGAAGTCGTCGCCGGCTTGCTCGCCCACCTGGATGTAGCCGTAGCCCGTCTCGGGACGGTTGGGCTTGATGCCCAGCGTCACCAGCGCATCGTGGGCATCGATGAAGTTGAACGCCTTGACGGCGCACCGGCGGAACTCCTCGGGCTTGAGCACCAGGTGGTCGCTCGGGGCCACCATGATGCGGGCGTCGGGGTTCAGCGCCTGGATGTGATAGGCGGCCCAGGCAATGCAGGGCGCGGTGTTGCGACGGGCAGGCTCCAGCAATATCTGTTCGCTGCTCAGCTCGGGCAGCTGCTCGGCGATGAGCGAGGCATATTGCTCGTTGGTGAGCATGAAGATGTTCTCATCGGGCACGATGCCGCGGATGCGGTCCACCGACATTTGCAGCAGACTGCGGCCGGTGCCCAGGAAATCGATGAACTGTTTGGGTTTGCGCATGCGGCTGTAGGGCCAGAAACGGCTGCCCACACCGCCGCACATGATCACGCAATATCGGTTTTGGTTCATGTAAAGAAGTAGTCGTGATTGGTTGGATTATATAATAATGTGTAAGGCCTGCTCAATGTGGGATCACGTGAGCATGTTCACCTTGTGGATGATGAATGCCAGCAGCGCGAGCAGGGCGGCGATGACCAGCCAGGCGATGGCGGCAAACAGCGGACTGGCCTTTTGTGCGCCGCTGTGCCATCCCACCGTTTTGGCATAGCGGTAGCTGGGCATGACGGGTTGCCACTGCTTGTTGCTCGATGAGCTGCGTTGCGACGACGAGCGGTGGCTACCGCTCGATGAGTGGCCACGCTCGCTGCGGTGCTCGCTGCGGTGTTCGCGGTGGGAACGTTTCTCGGTGTGCTTGTCGCCGTCGGCGGCGGGGGCGTTGGTGTCATCGGCGGGTTGCGCGGTGAGCGGCTCGGTGGCTGCCGCGCTGTCGTGGCCAGCGGCGGCCAGCTCCTGGCCGCAGTAGGGGCAGTAGTTCACCCCCTCGGGGATTTTACGGCCGCAGTGCGGACAGTAGGCGTAGCTGAGGTGCTCCTCGGTCACACGTCCTGAGCGCGAGGCCACTGTGCCCTCGGGCACCTTGTCGCCGGCATCGAACACGGCAAGGCACTGCGGACACACCACAGCACCGCCATGCAGCAGCAGCTCCTCGGCCGACACATGCAAGCGTTTAGAACATTGCGGACATTCAAGTTCCATCGTCTTAAAGTTTCGACACTGCAAAGGTACGAAATAATGC
>JAFYCU010000180.1 GCA_017545095.1 Muribaculaceae bacterium
GACACCATGTTCGAGGAAGGTGCGCACGGGTGCCATGCCGCTGCTCACGTTGAGGTTGGAGATGGGGCAATGCGCAACCATCACGCCACGGCGGGCCATGAGCTCGAGCTCGTCGCCAGCAGTGTAGACGCAGTGCGCCATGACGGTGGGGGGCTGTCCAAAGAGTCCGTAGCGGTCGTAGGCGTCGCCATAGTTGCGGCTCTGGGGCTCCAGTTCACGCACCCAGGAAATCTCGCTAGTGCTTTCAGACAGGTGCGACTGCACAGGCACGCGGTGCTTGCGGGCCAACTCGCCGCAGGCACGCAGCAGGGCCGGCGAACAGGTGGGAATGAAGCGGGGGGTGATGATGGGCTTGACGAGGCCATCGGGGGCGTTCCACTCGTTGATAAGGGCTTCGTTGTTGGCGATGGCCTCATCGGCAGGCTCATGGAGCGCGTCGATGGCATTGCGGTCCATGTCGACCTTGCCGACAAAGGCGCCCATACCGGCCTCGCGGAACAGCTCCATGAGCACACGAGTGCTCTCGAGATGGGTGGTGGCAAAGGCCACGACGCGCATGGTGCCATAGCGCCACAGGTCGTGCACAAAGCGGCTGTACATGCGCCGGGCATAGTGCGGGTCGCTGTAACGCGCCTCCTCAGGGAACGTGTATTGGTTGAGCCATGGCAGCAGCTCCAAGTCCATCGAGATGCCCTGGTTGCGATATTGCGACGCATGTACGTGCATGTCGTTCATGGCGGGGATGAGCAGGCAGTCGCCGTAGTCGATGATCTCCTCTGCTTCCTTGTCAAACGCGTCGGCATGGTTGGCCACGGCCACGACACGTTTGTCCTCGACGCCCACATAACCGTGCGGAATGACCTCAAATTGGTCCTTCTCGCGGGTAAAGATAATATTAGCCTTGTAGAGCTTCATAGGAGTAATTTTGCTGCAAAGTTATCAAGAATTTTCAACTTTTCAAGGCTTATCAAGAATTTATTTCTTGTCACAAATTGTCGAATTTTCGTTGCTTTGCGTTCATCGCAGTCCTAAACCCTAAGGCCTAAAGCCTATGAATCGTCAGCGGATGAAGAGGAGTTCGCGGTACTTGGGCAGGGGCCACATCTCGTCGTCGACCATCAGTTCGAGCTTATCGACGTGGTAGCGGATGGTGTCGAGCAGGGGTGCCACGGTGTCGTGATAGGCGATGGCGCGGGTGCGCAGGTGGTCGATGCGGTTGGCGACCTTGCGGTTCTCGACCATAGTCTGCACTTGTTGTTTGATGGCTTGGATGTGTCCTGCAATGACCTCTATTGTGTCCATGTCGGGAGCAGTCATACGCTCAAATTTCTGGGGCTCGAACAGCGACTTGATCTTGTAGACATTGTCGAGCAGCACCGACTGGTAGCGTGTGGCCACGGGCAGGATGTGGTTCAGGGCCAGGTCTCCCAGCACGCGTGCCTCGATTTGCACTTTCTTGACATACATCTCCCATTTTACCTCGTTGCGTGCTTCGAGCTCGACTTGCGACAATACCCCCGTCTCGGCGAACATCTCGACGACCTCGGGCTGCAGGTAGGCGTCAAAGATGCGTGGCACTGACGTCTCGCAGTCCAGTCCGCGGCGTGCGGCCTCGGCCTTCCACTCGTCGCTGTAGCCATTGCCGTCAAAGTGCACTGGACACGACTGTTTGAGCAATCGTTTCACCTCGGCTAGGATGGCGTCGTCCTGGCTCACGTTGTCAGCCATTTGGCGGTCGACTGCTTGTCGGAACCACAGCAACTGCTGCGCTACGGCAGCATTGAGGGCGAGCATCGCCGAGGCACAGTTGGCACTAGAGCCCACGGCGCGGAATTCAAAGCGGTTGCCGGTGAAGGCAAAAGGTGACGTACGGTTGCGGTCGGTGTTGTCGACCATCAGCTCGGGTATCTGGCTCATCTCGAGGTTCAGGCCCTCGTGGGCGGCAAAGTCCAGGCTGTCGTCGCGATTGTCATCGATGAGGCTGTGTAGCACATGGCTCAGCTGTGATCCCAGGAACATCGAGATGATGGCGGGTGGCGCTTCGTTCCCGCCCAAGCGGTGGGCATTGGTTGCCGATGCGATCGATGCCTTGAGCAGGCCGTTGTAGCGGTGCACAGCGGCCATCACACACGACAGGAAGGTGATGAATTGCAGGTTCTGGCGTGGTGTCTTGCCAGGCTTGAACAGTTGTGTGCCGGTATCGGTGCCCAGGCTCCAGTTGTTGTGTTTGCCACTGCCGTTGATGCCGGCAAAAGGTTTCTCGTGCAGCAGCACGCGGAAGTGGTGTCGGCGAGCCACTTGTGCCATCAGCGACATGAGCAGTAGATTGTGGTCGTTGGCGAGGTTAGTCTCCTCGTAGATGGGGGCCAGCTCAAACTGGTTGGGGGCAACCTCGTTGTGGCGGGTCTTCACGGGGATGCCCAGGCGGTGGCACTCAATCTCCAGGTCGAGCATAAACTCCTCGACGCGCATGGGGATGGCACCAAAGTAGTGGTCCTCGAGTTGTTGGTTCTTGGCGCTCTCGTGGCCCATGAGTGTGCGGCCAGTCATCACCAGGTCGGGACGCGCGGCATAGAGGGCCTCGTCGACGAGGAAGTATTCTTGCTCCCATCCCAGATAGGAAATGACGTGCTTGACCTGCGGGTCGAAGAGCTGCGCCACGGCGGTGCCAGCGCGGTCAATGCTGTTGAGGGCGCGCAACAGCGGAGTCTTGTAGTCGAGCGACTCGCCGCTGTAGGCGATAAAGATGGTGGGGATGCACAGGGTGTTGTCGTGAATAAAGGCGGGCGAGGAGATGTCCCACGCCGAATATCCGCGGGCCTCAAAGGTGTTGCGGATGCCACCGTTAGGGAAGCTCGACGCGTCGGGCTCCTGTTGCATCAGCAGCTTGCCGTCAAACTCCTCAATGACGCCCTCCTTGCCGTCGTGTTCGATGAATGAGTCATGCTTCTCGGCGGTGCCGTCGGTGAGCGGGTGGAACCAGTGGGTATAGTGCGTCACGCCATGGTCCAGTGCCCATTGCTTCATTGCCCGGGCAACATCGTGGGCCAGTTTGCGGTCCAGCGGTGCCTTCTCGTCGATGGCGCGCGTCACGGCCTGGTAGGTGTCGCGAGACAGGTACTCAAACATCTTCTTTCGGTCAAAAACCTTCTCGGCATAGTAGCGGCTGGGAGCATCCTGCGGCAGCTCGACACGCACAGGAGCGCGGTTGAAGGCGACTTCAACCTCTTTAAATCTTAAGTGTGACATCGTGTGTAGTCTAATTTCCCTAAAAAAACAGCCGCAAAGTTACGGAAAAGTTTTCAGTTCTCAGCAATCAGTCATCAGTTTTTTAGTGACCTCTGTAATCTGTGTAGGAAATCTCAATAAAAAGCAGTATCTTTGTGGCATGATTAATGACAA
>JAFYCU010000181.1 GCA_017545095.1 Muribaculaceae bacterium
CACTTCTGTTTTCGGCCCCGTTCCTTTTTGACCGGTGCTGTCGCTGGAGTGCCACAGATGGTTGCCGCCAACGAAGTTGCTGTAGCCTTTCACGCCCACCGGTCCTATGTTGTCGCTGGTGGCCACGTTGAGCCACTTCATGTTGGAGTCGCGAAAGATGTCGGCTGGCTGGCTGGTGGTGCGTTCTACCTCGCGCACACCTACGTGTGAAAATGTCATCAGCTTGTTTTGCATGCAAGGCTTGAAACTGAAGCACAATTCGGAGCCAAGGCCATCGTTGTTGGCCACAAGCAGGTTGTCGCCATTGAGCAACACGGCAAGTTGTGGGCGGTCGCTTGCCGTCGTGCAGTTGGCTAATGTGGATAGCAGCGCGAGAGCCATGCGGTGCTGCCCACCCTGGGCATGAGCTATAACGCCGGTCATGCACGCCAGCAAGGCGATGATGGCTGCTGTGAAGCGTGGAAAATTGTGGATGCTCATAGTCGGGTTATTCTTGATGCAGGTGATGACAATTGCTGTTGTTTGAATGATCAATTCGGCAAAAGTAGTAATAGTTTTTCAATTTTCAAAATATTAATATGAGAAATGAGCGAAATGTTGTGTCAGGGCATGTTTGGACTGGAGCAGTTGGGCTGTGGCTGGCAGGCAACACGTCGGAGCAATGGCGCGTGAGTGGACAGTGGGTGTCGCCACCCAAGCGTGTGGTTGCAGCTGCGCGGGGGCGTGTTACTGATGGCGTTTGAGCCACTCCCTGGCGTGGTGTGCCACGCGGGCGGTGAACAGGCGGGCTCCGGTGTGATTGAGGTGCACGCGGTCGTCCCACAGGTGGTCGTGGCCCACAAACGCCGTGTCGGTGTCCATCTCCAGGAACGGCACGCCGTGTTGCTCGGCCAAGGCCTTCACGGGGGCATACATGTGCGGGTCATAAAGCTCGCTGGCGCAGCTGGGCGAGGAGCAAATCAGCAGGCGGTCGTGGTAACGCGCCATCAGGTCGGCCAGCATGGCGAGTTTGTTGGGGTCGGTGACGTCGGTGCGCGGGCGGTGGGTGTGCTGAGGCTGTTGGCTGTTGAGTGTGCCATGTAGCGGCCAGTAGCCGTGGTCGGTCACCGCCCGGTCGTAGCCGCTTGTGTCGTGGCGGCTGAGCAGCATGTCCACGATGGTGCTGTTGTAGGGGTAGATGTGCGAGCACATGCGCAGCCGTTCCCAAGGGTCGACGGCGCACAGCAGGCTGTCGCGGCAGGTGAGCGATGCCATGCGGCGCACACGCCACATGCTGCTGTTTTCCGGGGCCAGCTCCAGGTCGTAGTAGTAGGATAGTTCGTAGATGATGAGCCGTGGCTGGTAGCGTTGCGTCAGGGCGCGGATGAGGGCATAGTTGGTGGTGATGCCCAGCCCCTCGAAGCCGCAGTTGCAGCAGTGCAGCCCGGTGGAGTCGGTCATCACCTGGGGCACATAGTGGTGCAGGGCGCGCGAGGTGCCAAACACCATGATTGGGGCTTCCACATCGTTGATCACCCAGTTCAGGCGGCCCACCTCGCCGGTGGTGGTGGCATCGTGGAGATGCTTCATGGCATCGCCCAGCAGCCGGTCGCCAGCGACAACCAGCACTGCAAAACACAACAAGAGGAAGACAAACCTTTTCATGCCGGAGGGTGGGTTAGAAACGATGATAGATAAATTGTCCAGTATCGACAACGCCTATGGCCAGCACCAGCAGGAGAAGCAGGGCATGGAACGTGAGCGAAGCCGCTGTGCGCCCTCGATGCCAGTTGGCCAGCAGGGTGGGGAAGTACTCGTCGCGCACATCGCGGGCGGCCACCACCGCCAGCCCAAACCCCATCATTACCAGCATGGCGTGCGTGCGCATCTCGTCCACCATCATCCATCCGCCGTCGAACCCGCCCGTGAAGAGCACCCGCACGATTTTCAGCGACAGACCGATGTGTTCGCGGAAAAACGCCCACAGCACGCTCAGCACGAGCAGCGTGGCCATGGTGCAGAGCATGCGCGGCACAGCACGGCGGCGCCATCGCTCCATAGGCAACAGCCGTTCGAGCAGCACCACCAGGCCGTGACCCAGTCCCCAGCACAGATAGGAAAGCCGTGCGCCGTGCCATAGGCCGCTCACGGCAAAGGTCACCATCACGCCCAGCGCCGACCGCCACGCCCCGCAACGGCTGCCACCCAGCGGGATATAGACGTAGTCGCGCATCCACGACGAGAGCGAGATGTGCCACCGTGTCCACAGCTCTTTCATGCCCACCGACAGCCATGGCCGCCGAAAGTTGTCGGGTAGCGTGTAGCCCAACAGGCCGGCCGTGCCGATGGCCATGTGGGAATAGCCGGCGAAGTCGCAGTAGATTTGCACGGTGTAGCACAGCAGCGCGATGAGCACCGTGGGCGAGTTGTAGTGCTCGCAGTGGTCGAGCACCGAGTCCACGTAGATGCCAAAGCGGTCGGCCACAACCACCTTCATAAACAGTCCCCACACCAGCCGCTTGCCCCCCGCCACGGCCAGCTCAGGGTCGAAGCCGCCACGGTGGCTGCTGATTTGCCACAGCAGGTGGGTGGAATGCTGGATGGGACCCGACGTGACGGTGGGCAGAAAGCTCACATACAGCGCGTGGTTCACCAGCGAGCGGTCGGCCACGGTGCGCCGCTTGTACACATCCACCACCAGGCTCACTGCCTGCAACGAGTAGCACGACAGCCCCAAGGGGAACACCCAGTTCAGTCCCGGCAGGGCGGTGCGCGGCAGCTGCGGGAAAAACGCCTCGACTACGGGCACGCGCACTTTGAGCAGCAGCATCGGCAGCAGGGTGGCCATTACACCCACCCACAAATCGGTGCGCGTGGCTCCCTCGCGGCTCACACGCCCCACGGCCACATAGCTCGTCACCCACACCCACACCAGCGCAGGACCGTAGGTGGGGTCGGGGAGCATGTAGAACAGCACGCTTGCCGCCAGCAGCACCACATTGCGCCACCGGCGGGGACACGACCAGTAGATGGCGCACAGCAGCGGAAGAAACAGCACAAAGGCTAACGAGGCAAACGACATGGGGAAACAAGTAAATAAGAATCAAGAATCAAGTAACAAGTAATAAGTTGATAAGTAATAAGGGATAAGTAATAAGTAGTGGGGGATAAGTAATAAGTGGCAAGTAACAAGTAGAGCCGTCATAAATGCGGCTCGATGGCCTAACCGAGAAGCAAGAATCGCGCATAGCGCCGCTTGTAGCTTGTAGCTTAACTGTCCATCAAGCGTTCGACCGGTGGTAGCCATGCTCGCGGCGGTATTTGCGCACGTCGCGGAACAGGTCGGTGGCATACACAAAGTTGTTCAGGTTGTCGTTGTCCACATCATAAATCTCGTCCTTGGTTCCGGTCCACCCCACATGGCCCTTGTTGATGAACACGATGTTCTCGCCAATACCCAGCACCGAGTTCATGTCGTGGGTGTTGATGATGGTGGTGATGCCGAACTCGTGGGTGATGTCGCTGAGCAGCTCGTCGATCACACTCGAGGTCTTGGGGTCGAGGCCCGAGTTGGGCTCATCGCAGAAGAGGTATTTGGGGTTGAGCGCGATGGCGCGTGCTATGGCGGCGCGTTTTTGCATTCCACCCGACAGCTCGCTGGGGTATTTGTTCTCGCTGCCGGTGAGGTTCACGCGGTCGATGCAGAATTGCGCCCGCTCGCGCTGCTCCTCGGTGCTGAGGTGCGAGAACATCTTGAGTGGGAACACCACGTTGCCCATCACCGTCTCGCTGTCGAACAGGGCCGACCCCTGGAAGAGCATCCCGATTTCGTTGCGCAGTGCCTTGAGCTGGCGGCGGTCCATCATTGTGATGTCGCGGCCGTCGTACAGGATCTGGCCTGAGTCGGGCTTGAACAGCCCAACGATGTTCTTTACCAGCACCGTCTTGCCCGAACCGCTCTGGCCGATAATCAGGTTGGTTTTGCCATCGTAGAATGTGGCATTGATGCCAAAGAGCACCTGACGACGCCCGCCGGCATCGTCGAATGATTTCTCAATGTTTTTAACTTCAATCATAATAGTGGGTGGTGGGTGGAATGGCTGCGGCACATCCGCAGCATACGCCACCGACGTTGGCTTGGTTCTTGGGTCTTGGTTCTTGGGTCTTGGTTCTTGGTTCTTGGGTTCTTGGGTCTCTGCTTACTGCAACATCAGTTTCGTTAAAATCACATCCACGAGCAGAATCATGATGTTGCTCATCACCACGGCGTCGGTGCTGGCTTTGCCCACATCGGTGGAGCCGCCTTGCACCGTGTAGCCATAGTAGGCCGAGATGCTCGAGATGATAAACGCAAAAAACAGCGACTTGATGAGCGCAAACCACACATACCACTCGATGAACATCGTCTGGATGCCATAGATGTAGGTGTCGGTGCTCACAATGCCTGTGAGCACGCATATCAGGTAGCCGCCAAACAGGCTCGTGCCCATGCAGATGATTACCAGAAACGGCATGATGGTCACCAGACCGGCAATTTTGGGCATGACCAGGAAATTGGCCGAGTTGATGCCCATGATGTCGAGGGCGTCGATTTGTTCGGTCACGCGCATAGTGCCTATCTCGCTGGCGATGTTGCTGCCAATCTTGCCCGAGAGGATCAAGCACAGAATCGACGACGAGAACTCCAGCAAGATGATCTCGCGCGTGGTCATTCCCACCGCATAGCGTGGCAGCAGGGGGTTGTTGATGTTGAGCTTGATCAATATCGTGCACAGTGAGCCTATGAACAGCGACACGATGATGATGAGCGGCACTGAGTCGATGCCCAGTTTCGACATCTCATCGATGTAGCGACGGAAAAACTCCTTCCATTTCTCGGGCACCCCTATCGTGCGCCACAAAAACATGCAGTACCGGCCAAACCGGTCAAGTGAACGGGTCAATAGCATTTATTTCAGTTTTCGGTTATCAGTGATGAGAGATGAGTGATGGGTGATGAACTCTTTGGTTCTCGGTTCTTGCATCATATCAACGTGCTTTCGTCGATGAGGTTGTGCAGCATGGCATAGACGGTGAGACCTGCCACACTCTTGATGCCGGTCTTGTGCACGATGTTTTTGCGGTGGCTCATCACCGTGTGCGGCGACACATTCAGCTGGTCGGCAATCTCTTTGTTGGTCAACCCCTTGGCCACGAGCACAAGCACCGCCGTTTCGCGGTTCGACAGCTCATATTCGGCCGGTTTGGTTGCTGGCGCTTGGCCATCGGCATCGCGCGTGGTGGCGGCGATGAGCGTCTCGACAATGGTGCCACGGCTCTCGCGAATGTCCACCACAGCGTGGTAGCGCCGCAGTTTCAACTGCTCCACATATTGGTACACCAGCGCCACCACAGGCACGCGGCAGTCGCCAAGCACGCTGGCTGGGCTGTCGACCAGAGTGGGGTTGAGCAGCACCACATCGGGGCGCGAGGCAAGCACGCGCTGGGCGGCATTGCGCACGTCGAGCACGGCGTCGAGCACCTTGAACCGTGATACCTCGCCTAGCACGGCACACAGCCCGGCCACCAACACCTCGCTGGGCTCGATAATCAGTACACGCGTCTTCATGGCACCTGCACCTCCTTTTCGAGATGTTTTACATAGGGCACCAGCACCTTCTCCTCAATCAGGCTGTGTTTGTTTAGGTCGTTCGACACTTGTAGGATGTCGTACACCACATCCACCGCGTCGTCGGTGGTGGCTTCCTCGGGCAGGTATTTGAAGATGATCTGCACCAGGTCGCTGAGCTTGTCCTCCAGGTTGCCGTGTTGTTCCACAAAGTTGGCAATGGTGTAACGGCTGTCGTGCTCGCCGCGTTGTAGGGCCTCGACATGGGGATACACCATCTGCTCCTCGTGGGCGAAGTGCTCCACCACCTCTCGCATGTAGAGCTTGAAAAAGCGCATCAGCACAGTGGCCACCCGCTCGGGTACATGCTCGGCGATGCGGTGCAGATGTCGCTCGATGTGGGGCAGACGCTTCGTCACGTAATAGTCGTGCGACTGGCGTAGGTAGGGCACGAGAGGCTCCATGCTCGTCGACAAGATGCGCTCGCGCTCAGGCACATAGCCCTCGTGCGTGTAGATGTTGCACAGCAGCAGGAAGAAGTCGGCGTCCACGCCATGCTGGGCGCACACCGTGCCTATCGACTTGTCGCCGAACCCCAGCGCAAGGCCCACGCGCTGCAAGATCAGTACCAGGCCTGGCTCGGCGCTGATTAGCTCGCTCATCTTCATGCTGCTGTCGTAAAGTAGCTTTTTCATTCGTCACGTTTGAGTTGATGGCGCAAATTTACCGCAAAATTCTCATCGAGCCAAAAAAGTGACGCTTTTTATGACGATATGTGAGATTATTTCAGTAATTTTGCACAATCAAAATCAAAGTTCAGATATGGAAAAAACTCATGACCCGTTGAACGTCTTTGTGGAGCCGCAACCCGATGGCATGGTCACCGTTTCATGCTACGACTTTGACATCGACGGGGAGGGCTGTACGCTCAAAGAGGCTGTGCGCGACTTCTTGTCGCAATTGCCCGAACGCTATGCCAATGCCGAGATTGTGTACCACACGCATTACGACCACGAGCAAAATAGGCCATTGCTGCTCCGAGCCATTGACTTGTCCAGCACACATCACTTGTCGCAGCGCGACAAGGGCGGGGAGCGCTATTTCGGCCACCCGGTGCGCGTGGCCGAGCGTTGCGACACCGACGAGCAGCGCATCGTGGCTTTGATGCACGACCTGCTCGAGGATACCCCGGTGACCGCGCAGCAGCTCCTCGACGATGGCTTCCCGCTACACATTGTCGAGGCCGTGCAAGCACTCACGCACCGGCAAGGCGAGACCTACGACAAGTTTATCGACCGCCTGTCGGCAAACGCCATCGCACGACGCGTGAAAATTGCCGACCTGCTCGACAACATGGATGTCACCCGGCTCCCCGTGCTCACCGACCACGACTGCCAACGACTCCAGAAGTATCACCGGTCGTGGCGCAAGCTGCTCGCCATTGCGCGTGACTTGGGCGATCCCAATAATGAAAGGCATGACGAGAATTTTGAGTGACGAGAACCAAGAAGCGAGAACCAAGCCACTGTCGGTGGCGTATGCTCCGGCAGCCGCAGCCCCTCCCCACCACCCACTACCAACCACCCACTACCCACTACCATGCAGATATTTCTTGTCTTCTTTGTCCTTGCCTTGGCACTTGCCTGGTGCCTGTGGCGCATTGTGCGCACTCTGCGCGGTCGCGGGGGATGTGACTGCGGCTGTGGCTGTGCCTGCGGACAGAATTGCCACTGCAAATCACATAAAAAACATTGCAACGAAAACGGAGATGCCGCGAAATGCAATCAACATACAAACAGTTGATTAATACGCGTACTTTAAAGTTATGCTCTACTTTGGAGCGGCCTTGATGCGTTGCTTGATGTTTCGTGTACTAACGTAAGGTTCCATTTCATCCCCTGAGGGGGGAGAATATCCCCCTAAATCCCCCTAGAGGGACTTTTGCCGACTTGGCCATCAGCCGCACGGTGCGGCTCTACATGATATGATGATATGGCCGTCTGAGCCGCCATGTATGATGGCTCTACATGACTCGGCCATCAGCCGCACCGGGTGCGGCTCTACATGATACGGCCGTCTGAGCCGCCATGTATGATGGCTCTACATGACTTGGCCATCAGCCGCACCGGGTGCGGCTCTACATGACTCGGCTTTCAACACAACAGAAAGCCCCCCTAAGGGGGGTGGGGAGGCTCCCCGGGGTTTGGGGAGGTTCCTTAGGCCTCTTTGCCCGCCACGATGGGGCAAAATCGACTTTTTTCGCTCTAAACCTTAAATTTTCGCCGAAAAATTTGCGTTTTTCACATTTGAGTGTTAATTTTGCGGCCGATTGTTAATTCCGCGAACGAGAGAGCCTGCATGCGAGATGCGAGAAGTCTTGAATCAGTGGGCCTTGAGTTGCAGAATGCTAAAGGTTGACAGAAATGAAGAAGTGGACGATATGGATTTTGACCATTGTGATGGCCACGGCGCTCATCGGGTTGCTGCTCGTGCAGGTCATGTATATGGAAAACATGATCAAGATGCGCAACGAGCAGTTTGCCGAGCTGGTGAAGCGTAGCCTCTATGGGGTGTCGACGATGCTGGAACAGAACGAGACGCGTTATTTCCTTGACCAAGACCTCGAGGAGGCCGAGGCCACCTATAGCGCACCCCGGCGCGGCATGGGCCATTTCGACAGTGCGGGCGACGACCTAACCATCGATCCCGCCGCCGGGGTGGACACGATGCACCTCCGCCGCCCGGCCAATCTGGGCCCGCTGCGCGACTTCAACCAAAGCTACACCACACGCCAGGAAATCCTCAAGGGGCAGTACCTGTATCAAAAAGGACTGCTCAACGAGGTGATCCTCAACATTCTCTCGCACAGCAGCGACCGTCCCATTGCCGAGCGTGCCGACTCGGTCACCGTGCACGACTACCTCCAGTCGGAACTGGAGTACAACGGGCTCAAGCTTCCCTTTGAGTTTGCCGTGGTGAGTCGCAACAGCGGCATTGTGTATAGCTCAGCTGGCTACGCGCCGCAAAACCAGCAGCAGGTGTTCAGCCAGGTGTTGTTCCCCGGCGACCAGGTGAGCCGCCAGAACTACCTGTGCGTCACCTTCCCCACCAAGAGCGACTATATCTTTTCCTCCATCAGGTTCATGATACCATCGCTGGTGTTCACCGTGATTCTGCTTGTGGTGTTCATCTACACCATCATTGTGGCTTTCAGGCAGAAACGGCTCACCGAAATCAAGAACGACTTCATCAACAACATGACGCACGAGTTCAAGACACCCATCTCGTCGATCAGCATCGCCGCGCAGATGCTCAACGACGACTCGGTGCGCAAGAGTCCGGCCATGCTCAAGCACGTGAGCACCGTGATCAACGACGAGACCAAGCGGCTGCGTTTCCAGGTCGAGAAGGTGCTGCAGATGTCGATGTTCGACCGCAAGAACGCCACCATGCGTCTCGAGGAGGAGGATGCCAACGCCAGCATCGACAGCGTGGTGAACACCTTCAAACTCAAGGTGGAGCGCTATGGCGGCTCCATCACCGCCGCACTCGATGCCGAAGACCCCATCATCAACGTGGACCGCATGCACTTCACCAACGTGATTTTCAACCTGCTCGACAACGCCATCAAGTACCGTCGCGAGGAAGAGCCGCTGCAACTGAGCGTGGCCACACGCAACCCCGATGAGGACAACCTCGAAATCACCGTGGCCGACAACGGCGTGGGCATTCGTCGTGAGGACCTCAAACGGGTGTTCGAGAAATTCTACCGCGTCTCCACCGGCAATCGGCACGACGTGAAAGGGTTTGGACTGGGGTTGGCCTATGTGCAGAAGATGATAACCCTGTTCGGCGGCAACATCGCCGTGGAGAGCGAACTGGGCAAAGGATCGAAATTCATTATTACATTACCTTTATTAAAATAACAACTACTATGGACGAGAAATTAAGAATCCTGCTGTGTGAAGACGATGAGAACCTGGGTACCCTCACCCGGGAGTATCTCGAGGACAAGGGCTACAAGGCCGAGCTGTTTGCCGACGGCGAGAGCGGCTACCGTGCCTTCCTCAAGGGCAAGTTCGACATCTGCCTGCTCGACGTGATGATGCCCAAGAAGGACGGTTTCCAGCTCGCGCAGGAAATCCGCACCGTCAACAGCGATGTGCCCATCATCTTCCTCACCGCCAAGAGCCTCAAGGAGGACATCCTCGAGGGGTTCAAAATCGGTGCC
>JAFYCU010000182.1 GCA_017545095.1 Muribaculaceae bacterium
CAGCCTCGTGGCCCTGGCGGCGCAGCTCGGTGGCCAGGCAGTTGTGCATATTGCTGGCATCGCCAGCGAACAAAATCTTCATGCTGCAAAATTAGTGAATAAATTGTGACCGACAATTGCCATGTGGAAAAAAAGCAGTAATTTTGAGGGCTGAATTATGGAAGTTACTGTCATCATCCCCGTATATAACCGCGAGCGCGTGGTGGAACGCACGCTCGATTCGGTGCTTGCGCAGACCCACCGTCCGTTGCAGCTCGTGCTTGTGGACAACTGCAGCAGCGATGGCTCGCTGGCCGTGCTCGAGCGCTTTGCCGCCCGTCACGGGTCGAGCGACTTCCAGGTGGTGGTGACGCAGGAGACCCACCGCACCGCCGGAGCCGCCCGCAACCGAGGCCTGCAACATGCGACAGGCGACTGGGTGCTGTTTTTCGACAGCGACGACGTGATGCGTCCCCACCTGATTGAACGTTACGTGGTCCTCATCGCCGAGCACCAGGGCGAGCTGGACTTGATATCGGCTCGCTCGCGACTGTTGCTGCCCGATGGCACCAAGCAAGAGCTGCCCTTCTACCGCAGCGACTTCATGGCGGTGGAAATCCTTCACAGCCAGCTGGCTACGCAACGCTATGCCGTGCGCCGTGCGTTCTTCGAGCGCACCGGTGGCTGGAACCCCGACCTGCCCGGCTGGAACGACTGGGAGCTGGGCGTGCGGTTGCTGCTGCATGAACCACGCATCGCCTTCATGGACGGCGACATCGACATCGACGTGATACACAGCGGCAAAGACTCCATCACCGGCACCGAGTTCCACAGCCGTCACGGGCAATGGGAGCATGTGATTGACGTGGTGGAGCAATGCCTAAAAAACACATCGCTGCCCAACACGCGCCGCTACTGCCGCCTGCTCGACTACAGACGCATCGTGCTCGCCGCGCAATATCACCGCGAGGGTCACCAGGAGCTGGCCACCCCACTGCTTGAGGCAGCCTATGAGAGTCTGCGCTCGAGCTACGGCAACAGCGTGTGGTGGCGTGTGGTGGTGAAGCCCGTGTTGCACCGGCTGTATGGCCGCATCGTGGCCGGCAAGCGCGGCTCGGCACGCATTGCGCGACTGGTGGTTTAGGGATGCGAGACGCAAGATGCGAGATGCGAGACAAACCCCGTGGGGCCTCCCCAAACCCCTCCTGAAGGAGGGGCTTGCTGT
Source organism: Muribaculaceae bacterium (assembly GCA_017545095.1). The sequence goes on from JAFYCU010000182.1 coordinate 1,205, forward strand.
TGAGGGGGGCTTTCTTGTTGCACTAGATGTTCAATATTCTCTAGATGTTCTAGTTTCACTAGTTTTTCTAGTTTCACTAGATTGTTTCGTCGGCCTTGCTTTCTGCCTTGTTCTCTGCGGCTCTGCGATTGAAAAAACGTTAAACGGTGCTGATGTTTGGCACGGTTTTTGTAACTTTGCAAGTTATTACGCAAATCCTTATCCATGGCAGAGGAACAAGAACTGAAAATAGAGGCCCCAGCAGCGAGCGACTTTGGGGGATATGACAAACTGAAAACGCTTACCCCTCGTGAACACATCCGTCAACGTCCGGGCATGTATATCGGCAAGCTGGGCGATGGCAGCCAGAGCGACGACGGCGTGTATGTGCTGATTAAAGAGGTGGTGGACAACAGCATCGATGAGTTCAACACCGGCTATGCCAAGCCTGTGATCCACATTGATGTGGCCGAAGGCGCGGTCAGCATCCGCGACTACGGCCGCGGCATCCCGCTCGACCAGGTGAAGGATGCCTCGAGCAAGATGAACACCGGCGCGAAATACGACACCCAGAACTATAAACGCTCGGTGGGACTGAACGGTGTGGGCATCAAGGCCGTGAACGCGCTATCCACCTCGTTCTACATCCGCTCGGTGCGCGATGGTCAGGCATCGAGTGTGACCTACCACGAGGGCCTGGTGGAGCAGGAAACCGGCGTTGTGGCCGCCGACGAGGGCGAGGAGAACGGCACGCTGGTGCGGTTCACGCCCGATGCCACGATATTCAAAAACTACCAGTTCCGCGACGACATCATCGAAACGATGGTGAAGAACTACTCCTTCCTGAACACCGGCCTAAGCATCATGCTCAACGGCAAGCGCTATCACTCGCGCAACGGCCTGAGCGACCTGGTGAAGGAGAACATGACCAACGAGCCTCTGTACCCGCTCATTCACTTCCGCAGCGACGACATCGAGGTGGTGATCACCCACGCGCCGCAGATGGGCGAGGAGTTCTACTCGTTTGTGAACGGCCAGCACACCACCCAGGGCGGCACGCACCAGAGCGCGTTCCGCGAGGCCCTGTCGCGTACCATCAAGGAGTTTTATGGCAAGAACTTTGAGTACAGCGACATCCGCAACGGCATTGTGGCCGCCATCAGTCTCAAGGTGGAGGAGCCAGTGTTTGAGTCGCAGACCAAAATCAAGCTGGGCAGTTCGGTGATGTGGAAAGACGGCCCCACCATCTACAAATTCATCAACGACTTCATCAAGAAAGAGCTGGACGACTACCTGCACAAGACCCCTGCCACGGCCGAGGTTCTGCTGAAGAAAATCCAGGACAGCGAGCGCGACCGCAAGGCCATTGCGGGCGTTACCAAGCAAGTGCGCGAGCGTGCTAAAAAAGCCGCGTTGCACAACGACAAGCTGCGCGACTGCCGCGTGCACTTCAACGATGCCCGTGCCCCCAAGGACAACGACCGCCGCGACGAGTCGATGATTTTCATCACCGAGGGACTGAGCGCAAGCGGCTCGATCACCAAGATTCGCGACGTGGAGACCCAGGCCGTGTTCTCGCTGCGCGGCAAGCCGCTGAACACCTACGGCCTCGAGCCCAAGAAGGTGTACACCAACGAAGAGTTTGCCCTGCTACAGGCTGCCCTGAACATCGACGACGGCATCGAGGGACTGCGCTACAACAAAGTGATTATCGCCACCGATGCCGATGTGGACGGCATGCACATCAGGCTGCTCATGCTCACCTACTTCCTGCAATTCTACCCCGAGCTGGTGAAGACGGGGCACCTTTACATTCTGCAAACCCCCTTGTTCCGCGTGCTGAACAAGAAAGAGGCCAAGCGCAAGAGCCGTGTGAGCAAAAAAGACGAGAAGCAAAAAGCTCCCGAGACCTACTACTGCTACAGCGACGAGGAGCGCGTGGCGGCGATCAACAAGCTGGGCGAGAACGCCGAGATCACCCGCTTCAAAGGCTTGGGCGAGATCTCGCCTGAGGAGTTCAAAGACTTCATCGGCCCCGAGATGCGTCTCGACCGCGTGTCGCTGCGCAAGGAGGATGCCCTGGGCGACATGCTGGCCTTTTTCATGGGCAAGAACACCATGGAGCGCCAACTGTTTATCATCGACAACTTAGTGATTGAAGACGATGAAGACATCACCGTGCACTGAGCGAGAGCGCCGTGTGGCGCTGTTTCCCGGTTCGTTCGACCCGTTCACACGCGGCCACGAGAGCATTGTGCGCCGAGCGTTGCCGCTCTTCGACGAGGTGGTGATAGCCATAGGCGTGAACGTGGACAAGCGCGGCTTCATGAGCATGGAGCAGCGCAAGGCATGGATCGAGAGCGTGTTTGCCGACGAGCCCCGCGTGCGTGTGGTGTGCTACACCGGCCTGACGGTTGACGTGGCTTGTGAGTGCGGCGCACGGTTTTTCCTGCGCGGTGTGCGCATGATCCAGGACTTCGAGAACGAGATGCACATGGCCGAGGTGAACCGCGAGCTGTCGGGCATGGAGACTGTGCTGCTCTACACGCTGCCTGGCGACAGCCATGTGAGCAGCAGCATGGTGCGCGAGTTGCTGCGCTATGGGCAAGACGTGAGCCACCTGCTGCCCAGCAATGCCGACATGAGCATCATTGCTCAAGTAAATAAGTAATAAGGGATAAGTAAATAATGAATAAGTTGCAAGGGATAAGTAAAAGGAAATCATGAAAAAACTACTAACACTTACAGCGGGCTTGATTGTGGCATCGTCGCTGCTTGCGGGTCCGCGCATGTCGCCCAACCTGCAGAAATTGTTGGACACTTTCTTTGGCGTGACCACATTCTATGTTGACTCGCTCGACGAGGAGAAAGTGGTGGAGGACGCCATCAGGGGCATGCTCGACAAACTGGACCCGCACAGCACCTACACCGACCCGAAGGAGACCAAAGAGGCCACCGAGCCGCTGCAGGGCGAATTTGAGGGTGTGGGCATTCAGTTCAACATGAAAGAGGACACGCTGTATGTGATTCAGACCATCCCCAACGGCCCGAGCGAGCGTGTGGGCCTGCTGGCTAGCGACCGCATCGTGAACGTAAATGACACGTGCATAGCCGGCGTGAAGATGTCGCGCCGCGACATCATGAAGCGGCTGCGCGGCAAGAAAGGGTCAAAAGTGACCGTTCAGGTGAAGCGCCGCGGCGTGCCCGAACTGATCACCTTCCGCATCACACGCGACAAAATTCCACTGCACACCGTCGACGCCAGCTACATGCTCGACGAGCGCACGGGCTATGTGCGCCTCAGTTCGTTTGGAGCCAAGACCCACGACGAGCTGATGTCGGCCTTAGGCAAGCTGCAACGCCAGGGCATGCAGCAGCTCATCCTCGACCTGGCCGACAACGGTGGCGGTTTCCTGCAAGCAGCAGTTGACATCAGCAATGAGTTTCTGGATGCCGGACAGATGATTGTGTACACCGAGGGTCGCGCCGCGCCGCGCAACGAGACGTATGCTCGCGGCAACGGCTATTGCAAGCATTTGAAGCTTGTGGTGATTGTGAACCAGTCGTCGGCCAGTGCTTCGGAAATCTTCAGCGGGGCTTTGCAAGACTGGGACCGCGCCGTGCTAGTGGGTCGCCGCACCTTTGGCAAGGGACTGGTACAGCGCCCAATCACCTACGAGGACGGTTCGATGATGCGCCTAACGGTGGCCCGCTACTACACGCCCAGCGGCCGCTGCATCCAGAAGCCCTATGTGAAAGGCAACAAGAAAGCCTACAGCGAAGACCTGGTGGAGCGTGAGGGCGAATACTTCCACCTCGACAGCATCCACTTCCCCGACTCGCTGCGCTACCAGACGCTGGTCAACCACCGGCCGGTGTATGGCGGCGGCGGTGTGATGCCCGACGTGTATGTGCCCATCGACACGAGCGAATACAGCACCTACTACCGCGACCTGGTGGCCAAGGGCATCGTCAACCAGTTTGTGGTGGGCTACGTGGATGTGCATCGTGAGCAGCTCAAGAAAGAATATGTGGATGTGAGCGACTTCGACCAGCGCTTTGAAGTGACCGATGCCGACATGGCCGAGTTCATCGCGCTGGGCGAGAAGGACAGCGTGCACTACGACGATGAGAAATACCGCACGAGCGAGCGCGTGCTGCGCACGATGATCAAGGGTCTCATCGCCCGCGACATCTTTGCCGACCCCGGGGCCTACAGCATGATTGTGAACCACCACAACCGCGACGTGAAAGCGGCGCTCGAGATTCTGTACGACGACCAGCGCTATCAGCAGTTGCTGCGCGAGGGCAACCGCGACTACGAACGCCTTGTGCGATAGCAGGCTGATGCGTTCACCACATTATCACTACAAGTTGTGATTGTGGGCTTGGGCGAAAAGCAGTAATTTTGCGGTGTGAAATTGATTAATATAGAATAAGATGAAAAAACTCATGATGATGCTGGCCCTGACGGCCATGCTGCTGGGGCTGAACGCCTGCGGCGATGACAAGAAAGACGAACCAGTGGAGGTGAAAGCCGGCACCTACACCAGTGTGTATGACAACGAGGGTGCGAAGCACTACAACTTCGATGTCAACACCGTTGACAAGACGTGCACCATCACCGTCTATAACGTGCAGTTCAAGATTGGCGAACAGCTGTCACCGATGATGACCATCCGCATTCCCAATGCGAGATACACCACAAACCAAAATGGCATCATCATCAACGACACCGACATCGACCCCGAGATGTTCCGTGGCACGCGGTTTGTGCCCATGGGCGATGACGCCTATGTTGTGACCGACTTGAAATCGGAACTGAACACCCGGGAAGGCACATTCACGATTTACTTCAAGTGCCATGGCGGGGATTTCAGCGACAGCGGCAAATTCGGTTACTACGACCCAAGCCAGAATCATTTGTTCTAACTCCTTTTTCGTGATTTTTAACGCAGGCTGAGGCAACAATTTGCCCTGGCCTGCGTCATTATTATAAAATAGTTCGTAACTTTGCAGTTTAAATACGAAACGTTAGATATGAAACAGTTTGCTCTGTATGTTGCATGCTTGGCGATGTTGCTGAGCATGAGCTCGTGCGGTGACGACGGCCCGGAGATGGACCGTCAGCGCGATGTGACCATGACCGTGAAAGCACTGACCCATGTGGTGAACACCAGTACCCACGCGGCCACACTGACGATGGACGAAGAGAACGTGGTGCTGGTGCGCCAGCGCGTCCTCACCGCCGACTTCACCCTGCGAGCCACCATCGATGGCCGCAAGCAGACGTTTACGGTGACTGGCGTGCCCCTATCGCGTGTGGAGAACCAGGACTACCGCTACACCTTTGCCAACGCGAGCGGCGGCGGGGTGAGCAACCTGCACGGCATGGTTGACCTGAGCGACCAGGTGCTCATGGTGCACTACGATGTGGCCGGACACCATGTGAACAGCGCCATCACCGATGTGTTCTTTGCCCAGACGGGCGTGAAATTCAACTACAGCGACGGCAGCAGCACCACAGCGGCCAACAGTTTCTGGACGCTGAAGGTGTATCACGCCACCGACTCGGCCAACGTGATTGTGAACGACCTGAAGATTGACCGCGACACAGTGGTAGAGTATGTGACCGACAAATCGGGCAAACGCACCGAGGTGCGCAAACGCGGCAGCCGCATCTTCACCTCGCTGAACGGCTTCAGGGCCGACGTGGCACCCACCGCCGAGGGGTTCACCGTGACGGGTGTGCAGCTGAGTTCGGTGGCCACCTACGGCGACGGCGACCATGTGGCTGGCGGCAGCTCGAAGCAGACCGAGGACTACCTCCTGCGCGATGTGAACCTGAACGTGAACATGGAGGCCAGTCGCCTCGACGGCACGCTGGTGATTCGCCATGTGCTCAAGCGCGATGCCGACAAGTTCCCCACCGAGTGGGACGACATCCGTGCGCAAGTGAGTGGCGAAACCTACCGACAAAGCACAATTCAGTGATAAGTCATGAGATAATGCACAATGCATCATGCACTATTCCGCAATGCGATATGGCGTGCGTTAGCCATCTTGCATCTCGCATCTCGCATCTTAAAAACATTAGAATAGCATGAAAAAGATTTTGTTATCGATGGCCAGCGTGCTGATGTTGCTGGCGACGACCTCCTGCGGCGGCAGTGATGAGCCTAAGGAGCAGATTTGGTATGCCGTGATTCCGCTGATGAATCATGTCACCGACTCCGAAAACGAGCGATTGGTGAGCTGCAAAGAGACCAATGTGTACTCTGAGATCAATGTAGACCGCAAGCTGGCGACCTTCACCGGCCTTGTGGCGCTGCACGACAGCGGCGACGAAGTGACCATCGACTTGGCCAACATTCCCATGAAGCGAACCACTACCCCTAACGGCTTTTTGTTGACCCTTGCCGAAGGCGAGACCGGAGGGCACGAGATCTCCGACTTCGAGTTCTTCGTTGATATGCGTCAAGACGGTGTGCCATGCCATTACCTGCACATGATTATCGACGGTCGTTTCGAGGTGAACGGCCTGCTGAGCGAGATGTCGTTTGAAATCAGCCAGAGCGACGTGACATCGGTCACTGGCCAGAAACAGACGGTGAACACAGGCAAGTATGTGTTCAGCATCACCGAGTATTCGAAAGAGAAAAAGCTCGCCGCTTTCTCGGTGAAAGGGCTGAACGTGTTCCCACTCGATAACGGCATTGGCTACCAAGGCCTGACGCTGGAACCCACCTATACGGGTTATCGTATCACGGCCCCCGCCGACGGCGTGGAGCCCAAAGAGGGTGGAGGCAGCAAGCTCGAGCAGCTGGAGGCCGACATCGACGTGCACAGCCGCACCTTCACGGCCAGCTTTACCGTGCACAACAGCGGCAGTGTGACCGCCAGCGGGTCGATGCCATGACGTGTAGAGGCACTTTTTTCTTAAAAAACTCAAATAAAATGCGCCTTTGGCGCATTTTTTGCATCCATCCGAGAAAAAAGCCGTAATTTTACGCTCAGAATGTCGAATACACAGCGAACATATGACGAAGCGGCAGTTGTTGAGCGACTGCACCATCAGTCGACGGCCCATGCGGCCTTCGGCGAAGTGATTGCGCACTATTCCAGCACGTTGTACTGGCAAATACGTCGCATGGTCATCGACCACGACGATGCCAACGATGTGCTGCAGAACACCTTTTTGAAGGCTTGGACAAGCATCGACAACTTTCGAGGCGATGCCAAACTGTCGACCTGGCTCTACAAAATCGCCATCAACGAGTCGATCACCTTCATCAATAAGAAAAAGGTGCAAAACAATGTGTCGCTCGACGATGACGACAGTTTCCTGGTCAACACCCTCGAGAGCGATGAATGGTTCGACGGCGACGAGGCGCAGCTCAAGCTGCAACAGGCCATCGCCACCCTGCCCGAGAAACAACGCCTGGTGTTCAACCTGCGCTACTACGACGAGATGAAATACGAGGAGATGTCGGAAATTCTGGGCACGTCCACCGGGGCCCTCAAGGCCAGCTACCACCATGCTTTGAAAAAAATCGAGGCATTTTTTGCCGAGCACGATTAAACTTTTGGCATCGGTAGCAGTCAATAAAGTGTTCAAATACTTCAATGCTATGAAATCTGAAGAAAGCCAAATATTAGACAAGCTGGGTCGCGACGCTGGTTTCCGCGTGCCCGAAGGCTACTTCGATGACTTTGCCGAACGCATGACGAACATGCTTCCCGAAGTGGAAATCACCGAGGTGGATGTGAAGCCCACGCTGTGGGTCACCATCCGACCCTATGTGTATATGGCAGCCATGTTTGCCGGCGTGTGGTGCATGATGAAGGTTTTCAACGTGTTCAACCAGAACATCAGCGCCGAGCAACGTGTGAGCGAAGTGGCTTCCGGCATCTATATGGACAACAATGCCGACGAGTTCATCATGAGTGGTGGAGCCAGCGACTACGACATCATGACCTATGAAGACAGTGTGATGATGGACGAAGAAATGTAATCCCCCCTAATTCTGACAACAAGATGAAACGAATATTCACATTGCTGCTGGTGTCGCTGGTCATGCTCAGCGTGAGTGCGCAAGGCAACCGCACGAAATGGGGCAGCGAGATGCTTGAGGCCAAGCACAAAATGATTATCGAAGAGGTGGGCCTCACCCCCACGCAACAAGAACAGTTCATGCCCGTGTACGAGGAGATGGAGAAGGAAATCTACCAGACCAACCGCGATGCCCGCACGCTGGCCAAGAACGTAGAACAGAAGAAATCGCCGAGCGATGCCGAATATGCGCAAGCTGCCGAGGCACTCTCGCGAGCCAAGGTGCGCGAGGGAGAGATCGAGGCGAAATATTTTGAGAAATTCGCGAAAATGCTCAGCAAAAAGCAACTCTTCCTGCTCAAGCAAGCCGAGGCAAAATTCACGCGCACCATGCTGCGCAACCGCAAGAAATAACGCAGCCCCACACTGCACCCCAGCTGCCCCCATGGCAGCCCTGGAACCCGACCACAATAGCATCACGAAAATGGTGCTATTGATTGTATAGAGCGCATAGAAAAGCTATAGAAACCACAGAAGCTACAGCATTCACAGAAACTAAAAAGCATTGCGATGAAAACCGTTCATATTTTCTTAATCATTACCATCATGGCACTATTTCCATTCAAGTTCCATGGCAAGGATAAATCCCCTGCCATCGACTTCAACTACCCCCAGGAGGTGTCGAAAAACGCACTCAGCGACTTGGAGCGTGCGCTGAAAAGCGGCGACGGCGAGCTGGTGGTTGACGCCCTGGTGCGCTACAGTGTGGCGCAAAGCGGCATCTCGCAGGAGCAGATGCCCGACATCATCAACCGCATCGAGGGTACTATCAAACGTGAGTCACGCCCCGAATACAAGGCCCTGCTGCGCTATCTCGAGGCCGAGGTGCTGGATGCCTACCGCAACCGTTATGGCCGCCCCGACCGCACGAACCCCGAGGATGAGCCATTGCCCGACGACTTCAGCGAATGGGACAACGACCAGTTCAACCACCGAATCTGCGAACTCATTACCCTTGCGCTCAGCGAGCCGGAGGCTCTGAAAAAGGTGAGTACCGCCAGCCTGAGCAAGATTATCAAAGGCGACGAGCTGGGCTACACCCTGGTGCCCACACTCTTTGAGTTTCTCTCGCTCAAGGGTCAGAAGGCCGCCGAGGGCGGCGTGGACCCCGACCTCTACAGCCGCATCGTGGCCGATTGGGACCAAGCCACGAAGGGCAATGTGCCGGCCTACCTCTATGCGCAGACGTGCCACGGCGGGCGCGACTTCATGGACCTCTACCATGAGTACAGCAACAACGAACATTCGGCACTCGTGCTGCTCAAGGCTGCATGGGACAAGGAGTTCTATCAGGGTTTGAAGGAATATGCATCGCGGTTTCCCCAATCGCCCTACACGCCCGAGGTCACCAACAAAATCAATGAATTGGAAGCTAAACAAGTGTATGCGAGCTACCCCGAGTATGCCACTTCGCACGAATCCATCACCGTGAAGGTGGATGCCAATAATGTGAACGACCTCACGCTGAATGTGTACCGCATCCCCGACACCATGATTCCTGCCGACCACTCCCGCTATGGAGGCAAAGAATTGGACATCAGCAAGCTGAAACTGGTGCACAGCCGTCAGGTGCACATCGATGGTGAGATTCCTTTCGAGCGAAGCCAGCAGGAGGAGGTCACACTCAATTCCCTGCCCTACGGCATGTATGTGATTGTGCCCAGCTACCAAGCCGACGGCGAGCAAGTGTGGCCGGAAAGCATTGGCCACTACCACATGCTGTCGGTGACCGACATCATGACGATGGGCGTGTGCAAGCGCAGTCAGAGCACCCTCATCGCTGTTGATGCCACCACCGGTGCCCCGCTCCGGGGTGTCCGCCTCAAGGGAGAGGGGTTGAATGCGATGACGACGACAGATGCAAATGGCATCGTTTCCATTCCCGGCGACTTTGATAGCGTTGATGTGCTTGCCTCACGTGGCGAGGACCATTACGGGCCGAAGCAGACGTTCTACAACCCTCCATACGATGAGGGGACTTTCCCGTCGGTGTCGGCCGAGGTGTTCACCGACCTGGCCATCTACCGCCCCGGCGAGACCATCCAGTGGGCCGCCGTGCTCTACAACAGCGGGGTGGGCGTGCGCGAGGTGGTGCCCAGCGAGCGCGTAGAAGTCACCTTCTACGATTCCAACCAGGAGGCCATCGACACCGTGCGCACCAGCACCGATGCCTTTGGCCGTGCTCAAGGCACATTCACCATCCCCACCGACCGCATGAATAGCCGGTTCCATATCGAGGTTGTACACCAGCGACACCATGTGGCCTGGCATTACATCAACGTGAGCGAATACAAAACGCCCACCTTTGCAGTCACCTTCCCCGATGCGCGCCACAGTTTTGTGAAGGGGCAACCGGTGAAAATCACCGGCTTGGCCGAGACCTACAGCGGCATGCCGCTTGCCAACACCGAAGTGAAAATCCAGCTGCGCCAGAACGAGTGGAGCTGGTGGTGGCGCTGGAGCACGCGCGACAACGGCGAGCTGCTGCGCGACACAGTGGTCACCACCGATGCCAGCGGGCGGTTCACGGTGGAGTGGCCCGCCGATGCCTTTGAGGAGAACCTCAACGCGCACTACCGCTGGGCCTACTACAACTACACCCTGCAGGCCAGCGTGACCGATGCCGCCGGCGAGACACAGGAAGCCAGCCATGCCTTTATTATAGGCGAGCGCAGCGGCATTGAGTTCGCGCAAGAAGCCATCACCCACCGCAACGACGGCCCCGTGACACTGCCCATCAAGTACAACACCACCAGCGAGACCGTCACCAGTGTGACGTGCAAAATGATGCTGTACAACCTCAAAGGCGACATCGTGGCTTACACCAGCTTCGAGACCGACAATCCTGTTGTGAACTTAACGGGAGTTCCCTCGGGTCAGTACAAACTCGTGGCCACCGTTTTCGACAGCGACGAGGAAGAGGCGAGCGGCAACAAAGCCTCGTGCGAGATCACGCTCTACCGCACGAGCGACAGCATGGCCCCAGTGAAAAACACCACGCTGTGGGTACCCGCCGACGGCAAGAGCGTGGACGAGCGCAACGTGGCGCACATCACCATCGGCACCAGTGCCCCCGAGGCCCACATCTACTTTGTGGCCCGGTCGAGCGACCGCGTGCTGGGCGAGGGATGGCTGCGCTATGCACCCGGAATCCACGACTTGCCCATCGAGATTCCGAAAGGTCGCGATGAATTCATCGTGGTGGAGCTGATGAGTGCCCATGAGAAAGAGTCGCATCATGAAACCGTCCGCATTGCCGCTCCGGCATTTGCCGAACAATTGCGGGTGAAAGTCACAACCTTCCGTGACCGTCTTGTGCCCGGAGAGCGGGAACACTGGACATTGCAATTGGTGGACCAAAACGGCAAGCCTCGACATGGCGGACTTATGCTGGCGATGACCGACAAGGCTATCAACACCCTGGCCGACAACACCTGGCAGTTCAAGGTTCCGCTGCAATGGCAAACACTTTACCACATCAGCTCCATGACGCTTGAGGGCACCAACATGGTGCACAACAGGTGGCAACGTAAAGAGCTCAAGGAGAACGGCTATCAGATTCCAGAGCTGTATCTTTACGACCAAGAGCTGTTTGGATTGCTGAGCCGCCCAGAGGTGTATTATAGCTCGAATATCCGCGTGCGAGGCGCGGCATCAATCTATGGTTCTAAGCGTATGGATGTTTCAAGGGTGTTGGAAGGACGTGCTGCCGGGGTTGTTGTCGAAGAGTGCGCCGAGATGGAGATGGCCGATAGCTATGGAATGGCCGCCGATGAAGGGGTGGCTCCCGCCGACAATGCCGCTGCCGCCCAACTCGACAACATCACGCTGCGCGAGAGCGACATCAAGACGGCATTGTGGATGCCCATGCTCACCAGCGACGTAGAAGGGAATGTGCAGATAGAGTTCGATGCGCCGCAGTTCAACACCACCTGGCTGCTGCAAGCCATCGGACTGGACAAAGATCTGTACACCGACCACATCACGCGCGAGGTGGTCACGCAGAAACCCGTGATGGTGCGTGCCAACGCGCCGCGCTTCCTGCGCCACGGCGATGTGGCCACGCTCGCTGCACGGGTGCAGAATGCCACCGACCAGGCGACCAAGGCTACGGCGGTGATCGAGCTGTTTGACCCGCGCACCGGTGATGTGTACACCACCCACACCACGGCTGTGACCCTCGATGCCCGCGGCACCCAGCCCGTGACCATCGATTGGACGGTGCCTGCCGACATCCCCTTTGTGGGGCTGCGCGTGAAAGCCGCCACCGATGCTTTCGGTGACGGTGAGCAGGTGATGATTCCCGTGCTCGAGGCCGCCTCGCCCGTCATCGAAACGCAGCCATTCTATGTCGAGGCTGGTGAAAAACAATTCAGCACCACCCTGCCCCAAACGGCCCAGGATGCCCGTCTCACGCTGGAATACTGCGACAACCCCGTGTGGTATTGCGTGACGGCGCTGCCCACCATCTTCAGCGACAATTATGCTGTCGCCACAAGATTGGCGCACAGCTTGTTTGCCATCGATGTGGCACAAGGCATTGCCCAAAAACAGCCGCAGATAGGCGAGGCCATCACTTATTGGAAAGCGCATGCCGCCGACAGCACGCTCACCTCGATGCTGGCCAAGAACCAAGACCTGAAAATCGGCACGCTGCTCGCCTCGCCGTGGGTGCGCGAAGCCGACCGTCAAACGTTGCGTATGTCGCGGCTCGACGAGTTGTTCAACACCTCCCTCATGGCGAAGGAGCGCGGCAAGATTCTTGAGGCCCTCGGCAAGATGCAGCACAGCGATGGCGGCTGGCCGTGGTTTGATTATCCTGGCTGCCGCTCCAGCCTGTGGACCACGCAGGAGGTGCTGGAGCTGATTGGCGAGATCCGCCACATGGGCTACTTGCCAGCCAACGCTGACCTCGACCGCATGATAGAGCAAGCCGTGAAGTACCTCGACAACGAATACTTGCGCATCTACCGCGAGCAGAAAGACAAGAAGGACTACAGCGGCTTCACCAGCTATGCCTACGTGCGGTCGCTCTTCAACCACATTGCGCTCAAGGGCGACAGTCGCAAACTCTTCGACAACACCCTAAAGCAGATGTCGAAGGACTGGGGCAAGGGTCTCTCGCTGGGCGAGAAATCGTTCTTTGCCATGACCCTCAACCGCAATGGCTACCAAAGCGTTGCCCACGACATCATGGAGAGCGTGCGGCAGTTCGCCCTCACCAAACCCGAGCTGGGCATGTACTGGGACAACCTGCAGGTGGGGTGGCGCTACTTCGACAAGGTGGCCGTGACGGCCAACATCCTGCGTGCCCTGCACGAGTGCGACCCACGCCCCGACGAAATCGACCAGGTGCGCAAGTGGATGCTGCTGATGAAGCAGACCAACGACTGGGGCAGCTCGAGTCTGGCCGCCGAAGCGGTAGAGAGCCTGCTCACCACGGGCACACCGTGGTTGGAGCGCAACCCGCTGCCTGTTGTCACCGTCGGCGATGAGCAGCTGCCACTCGACAAAATGGATGAGTATCTCGGTTATTTCCGCAAGACCATCACGGCAGCACCGGGAGCCCCCATCCGCATTGAGCGCACCGGCAACGGACCGGCTTGGGGGGCTGTCTATGCGCAGTTCACCGCCCCGATGACCAGCATCCCCGAGGTTGCCATCACCGAACTGAGCGTGAGCAAGGAGTTCTATCGCTATGCCAACGACGGGACCTTGCAACGTGCCGAGACATTCCAAGTGGGCGACAAGGTGCAGGTGCGACTGGTGATCAAGAACAACCGCGACCTGGACTATGTGACCGTCAAGGACGAGCGCGCCGGCTGCTTCGAGCCGGTTGACCAAGTGAGCGGCTGCCGAGCCGCCGACCACTCATGGTATTACCTCGAGACCAAAGATGCCCTGACCAACATCTTCTTCAGCGACTTGCAGAAAGGCACCCATGTCATCACCTACGATGTGCATGTGATGGCCCAGGGTCGCTTCAGTGCCGGCATCGCCACCGCCCAGTGCCAGTATGCCCCGCAAATCACCGCCCACAGCGCCGGCCGGCAAATCGAGGTAAACGCAAAATAGGCCGCAAGTCGCCATAGGTGGTATATTAAGAATTTCAAAATAAACTTATCAAAAGGTTAAAATGGGGGGGGTGGTTGGTTTATCGAAAAATTATTGTAACTTTGCGCCATTCATACAAATGTCAAGGCATAGGCAAAGCGCGGATTCGGCCCAGGCCAAGACAAAGTTAACTGACAGAATCCCACCAACGCAACATGATGAAAAAGATTTATCTACTCCTCACCGCGCTGCTGTGCTCACTGAGCATGTCGGCGCAAGACACCAGCTACACGCCGCTTGTACGCGAAGGCGTGCGCTGGGTCTATCTGTTTTATGAAGCATGGGATAATGGCTCCAACTGGGTTGGTCACGGAGAGTTTGTTTACTATCTGGAATTTCGCGGCGACACCATTGTGGACAGCACCACCTACAAGAAACTATACTGTACGCTCAATCCGCTGGAATCGGAGCAGAGTGCCCGCCCAGTGGCTCTGATGCGTGAAAACGACCGCCACGTCTATGCCATGGTGCTAAAAGATGCTGAGTTTGCCTACGGCTATGATGAAACCTCGCCTGAGATTCCCATCCTTGAATGGGTTGCACGCGGCACAGAAACCGAACTATTGGATTTCAACGATATTCCGGCATTCATCGAGGGCTGGCTTACTAATGCTTATGGAGAATTTGACTACACTCCGATTATTCCACAACCCACCACAGTGATTGTTGATGGTCAACAGACACAAGCCTGGACTTGGTGGGATGGCTACATCAAGGTGATTGAGGGTGTGGGTTGCGACACTGGCGACCTGCTCGATGTGGGTCCGAGAGCATACCCAACCTGCGAGTGTCCCATCAAGTATGGATTAGTGCAGCAAGAGACCCTTGACGGACGCATACTCTACAAAGGTCCATTCTACTATGGGGTCCACACGCCCCGTGCCACTGCCGATATCAACACAGTGAACACCCTCATCAACCAGATACTTGGCAAGTCGCGGATAGCCATTCAAGAACTGGACTATAATGCTGACTTCACCCTCGACATCGATGACCTGAACATCCTTGTCAACTTCATCCTAAAAAAGTGAAGCACAAGGCTGCTCTTCAAGTGAAAAAGCGACCTGCCCGGCCCATCGTTTAAAAGCAGAAAGGCCGGGCAGGTTGTTTTGTTAGACCGAATTAACGGCTTGATGTGGTGTTACTTGGTTAGTGCGAATCCCACGCGAGCACCATTCTGGCTCTTGGCGAGCTTGTTCACGGCCTGCACGGCGGCAGCGTTGCTAACCTTGCCCACCTTCTGGAGCATGTTGGTCATCTGGCCAGCATCGAACATCAGCTCGATGCCCGTTTCGGTCTTAGCCACATTGCCCTTGATGGTTTGATCGGACGACTTGAGCACGATTTCGCCATTCTGCTGGTTGTAGGTATAGGTGCCGTTGAAGGGGATGCCGTTCACCTTGGCCGAGAACTTGTTGCCTTGGAGGAACGAGAACGAGGTGTTTTGGCTGGAAATGCCCATCGTGGCATAGTTCGAAGCCAGCCCCGAAGCAATCTGCTTGATGGCTGTGGCGCCACCAGCACTGGTGAAAGCCTGTTCGGTGGTGAACGCAGCACTGGGGGCACTGTAGGTCCAGTTGCCCAGCAAGCTCGACTGGTCGAGCGACATGCCGCCGAGCAGGATGTTGCCCAGCACGCTGCCCAACACGCTGCCCAGCACATTGCCGGTGCTCGAAGAGGAGGATGTGGTGCCGTAACCCGTGTTGCCATAGCCGGTGGAGAAGCAGCTCGTGAGCACAAGCGACAGAGCTGCCATCACAGTAAGTACAATCTTTTTCATCTTTTCTTTAATTTTTTGGTTGTCAACAAACTATATTAAACTAATTGAAGTAATGGTTGAATTGATTCAATCGTCAATATGCATCATCACTTGCCGATGCAGCAGTAGGCAAAGCCCTGCGCCTCGAGCTCGCGGTAGTCGTAGATGTTGCGACCGTCGAAGACGAAAGGTGTGCGCATGAGCGCTTTGACGCGGTCCCAGGCGGGAATGTAGAACTAGGGACGCTTTCAGCAAAAG